>NZ_JASJEB010000086.1 GCF_030064895.1 Crocosphaera sp.
AGTCCATCAAGCGCGATTGCATCAATGACTTTCTGGCGGAGATCATAACTGTAAGGTTTAGCCATAGAGGAGAAAAGTTTAAGGGTCTTTCTCTATTCTATGTCCTAATCGCCCTGGCGATTGCTATATTAGGTGTACCTCATGAGTCTGAGAAACGCTATAGTTAAAAATATAAAATATTATGAACCCATCTCTGCCTCAAAACGACTCCAACCCAGAACAAAGACTAGAATCTCTCGAAAAAGAACGAAAACTTTATAAATGGGATTATTATCCTAACCAAGATGGCATCGCAATGATCCAGAAGTTACCAATACCAGAGGAACTTCCCAAAGAACCGGAATGGTTTCTTGATGTCATTACAGCAATTCTCACTATCCTCTCCAACCGTGCGATCGAAGATTTTGCGGCCGGAGGGTTAGGATTTAATTTGCTGCTTTATGGTGTCATAACTCGCATTGTCATCTTGATCGATTTGATCAGTCGCCCCTTAGAAAAAAACAGTCAAAATCGCTTATTTTGGTGGTTAATTGAAAATTTAACCCGCTTAATTGGTCGCATATTAAAACGTCGTCAAGTTGCTGAAAATCAAAGGGAAACCAACACCAGAATCGACCTAACTCCCCCAGTTACCCCCAGAAATGCAGTGGACGAATTAGAATCTTATAACAATCTCTTTGAGATTATCCATCTTCCTTGTATTAGTTATCATTTCCAAGAAGATCGGGTTTTTGCTGCGCAACGAGTAGCAGGTCCAAACCCCTTGGTACTGGAACGGGTTAGACAAGAACTACCCGATAAGTTTCCCTTAACCAATGAAGATTATCGTTCCGTCATGGGGCCAGAAGATTCTCTGGAAAAGGCGATCGCAGAGAAACGCTTATATATTGCTGACTACGAGATCTTCGACACTATCACCGCCGGTAATTTTCCCCCAAATTATCGCAAGTATATCTATGCACCCATCGCTTTATTTGCGGTTGCTTCTGGGACTGATAACACCGGTTGTCTGGTTCCGGTGGCTATTCAATGCGGACAGAGACCAAGTATAGCTTATCCCATTTTTACCCGTCCCCCGGCAGGAACTCCCCGTGACCAACAATGGTATTGGTTAATGGCGAAAACCATCGTGCAGATTGCTGATGGTAACTATCATGAGTTGATTTCTCATTTAGGGCGAACCCATTTATGGATGGAACCCTTTGCCATCGCGACTCAACGACAACTGGCGGCCAATCATCCTTTGGGTATTTTACTGCGTCCCCATTTCGAGGGAACGTTGTTGATTAATTCGGCGGCCAGATTGAGTTTAATTAGCAATGAAGGAACGGTTGATAGGATTTTGGCTGGTAGTATTGAGGAGTCTGTTGGCCTCGCTGCTGAGGGGGTTAGGGGTTATCCTTTTGTGTTTAATGATTCGATGTTACCGACATTTTTAGCTTTACGGGGTGTGGATGATGCTGAGTCTTTTCCTGACTATCCTTATCGAGATGATGGCTTATTGATCTGGCATAGCATTCATCAATGGGTGGATGATTATTTGTCTCTTTACTATCATTCGGACCAAGATGTACAAGAAGATGCGGAACTTCAAGGGTGGATAAAAGCTTTAGTTGCTGTTGATGGGGGACGCATGATCGGTGTTGGCCAAGAAACGCCATCAGGTGGGGTTGATATTCATAGCAAAGCTTATTTGGTTGATGCAGTTACTCTGATTATTTTTACTTCTAGCGCGCAACACGCGGCGGTTAATTTTCCCCAAGCGAGTGATATGTCTTATGCACCAAATATGCCTCTAGCTGGCTATACAGATGCCCCTAACAGTCCCCAAGCCACGAAACAGGACTATTTTGATTTATTACCGCCTATTCCTCAAGCTGAGTTACAAATGAATACCGGTTATGCTTTGGGATCGGTTTATTATACACAACTGGGTGATTATGGCGAGGGTTATTTTCAAGATCCATTGGTGGAACAACCTTTGAAAGCTTTTCAAAATCGTCTTTTAGAGATTGAAACCACTATTAATGATAGAAATGAGGTGAGAAGAACGTTTTATAACTTTTTATCTCCCAGTCGTATTCCCCAAAGTATTAATATTTAAAACGTGAGTTCGGAGTTCGGAGTTCGGAGTAGGGATCAACGTTTGTTGACCCCTACTTTTTATTTTGACCAAACATTGAACATTTAACATTGAACATCCTTCATTTTGGTTTCAAGCCTCTCCCTTTAGGGAGAAAGAAGTTTGGGAGAGGTTTCAAGCCTACTTCCAAACGAATGATAAATGATAAATGTTAAATGATAAATGAAATGACAAGTTGTCTCTAAATTTCCTTATATAAAACTTAATTTAGTTAACTATTTTTCGCTTCTAAGTTAGACAAACGACTTTGTAGTTCTTGGTTTTCTTGTTTCAGTTTTTCAATTTCATCTCGTAAGGACTTAATTCCTTTATCTGAACCTAATTTTTTCTGAACTTTCTTGATAGCTTCTTCTGCCCTTCTTTTAACTCTTCCGTCGGGTGTTCTATCGGCTAAACCTTGCAAAATACTAACCGCTTTTGGTGTTTCCATTTGCCCTAATGCTGTACTTACGGCCACCTGAGTTAAGAAGAAAGTTTCTTGAGAAATGGCTTCTAAACTATCTAGAATTTCTTCTAATTTATCGGGGATTTGTCCTGTGGAAATAGTTCCTAATGCACGGATAGCTGCTAATCTTAATGCTTGAGGAATTCCTAATTTTGTATATTCTATAATTACATCCACAGCATCACCACTGGTTTTTAGTTTACTTAACCCTATAATTGCTCCTGATCTTACCACTTCATTCCAAGCTGAACGGGTTTCTAAAACATTTTTTAATAAGTCAATTACTTCTGGGGTTTTCTCTTTTAAACTACCGGATAAAATTGACCCTAAACTACTTGCGATCGCAGCTTCACAATAGTAGCTTTTTTCTTCGGTTTGTAAAGAGGTTTTTAGGGTTTGGTAGCAGTGGTCATTTTTGATTTTTCCTAAGCTTTGAATGACAGTACGACGTACTTTTTGATCTTCGTCGTCTAATCCTTTAACCAAGGCTTTTCCTGCTTGATCTAAGGCGATTTTTCCTAACTGTTTGGCTGCTTCTAATCTTACACCCCAAAAGGGATCTTTTGTCAAGGCTTCTTCTAAACTTTTAATAGCTTCTAAGTTGCCTTTTTTGCCAATAGCAATGGCTGCATAAGTGCGAGAAACGGGGTCAGGATCATATTTTAATTGGGTTTTTAATTCGGCAAGAGGATATTCTAATTTTACGGTTTTCAAGAAGTAGTTATTAACATCAAAACTTATATAGTCTGGTTTGGTTTCTAAGGGGAAGTAAAAGGTTTGTTGTTTCTCATGAAGACGCAAAGCAAAGATTTTCATCGGTGACTTTTCATAGCCAAAACCGATGGGAATTTTTAGATCAAAGATATCTTTAATATTACCATCTTCTTCTTTTGCTTGGGTTTGGGTAACGGTTAATTTTGCTAAATTATTATCATTATCCCAACTATAACTAATCTTATAATCTGGGTGTCCTCCTCGGAAGACATATTGATCGAATAGGAATAATAAGTTATAACCTGTTGCTGTTTCTATCGCCCTTAATAAGTCAACAGTTTCTACAGTTTTGTGAGCATTATCATTGACAAATTTATGAATGGCTTTATCAAATAATTCCTCACCTAAAATTCCTCGAATCATGTGATAAACACAAGCACCTTTTTCGTATAAATGGCGATCATATAATTCAATTGCTTCTCGGTAAACGTTGGTAACAATGGGGCGACGATAACGGGAAGAATCTTCTTCTAAATAACTTCTTGCTTCGTTCAATAAATAATAAGCAGCGTCATCTTTTCCATACTCGTTTTCTGTCCATAAAACCTCAGAATAAGAAGCCATTCCTTCCTTGATCCAAGCGTGTGACCAATGTTTAATAACCACTAAATCACCAAACCATTGATGGGCTAATTCATGGGCGACTAAACTTTCTGTAAAGGTTTTATCTTTAACTGCTTTTTCATCTAATAAACAGCGATCAGTTAGTAAGGTTGTTGATGTGTTTTCCATCCCTCCAAAAATGAAGTCACTGACACAAACTTGAGCATATTTTGGGTAGGGATAATCATAACCAAATTTTGATGAGAAATAATCAATCATTTGGGGTGTTTTACCCATACTTAATTTTGCTTGTTCTTCTTTTCCTTTTTCTACATAATAAGTTACAGGAATATCTTTCCATTGGTCTTTTATTTCACTAAATTCTCCTACAGCTAAAGTCATTAAATAAGTAGGATGAATCTGTTCTTGTAACCAATGATAGATAGTTTCTTCGCCAACGGTTTCTTGTTTAATTAATTTACCGTTAGAAATGGCCATGAAGTTATTAGGAACTTTAACTTTAATTTCTGAGGTTGCTAACTGTCCAGGATAATCAAAACAAGGGAACCAAAAACGCGAGTCTTCATCCTCTCCTTGAGTCCAAACTTGGGTTGGTTTATGGGGATAATGTTCGTCTGGTGCAATAAAATATAGTCCTCTTTGAGGATTTTCTACACCATAGTTTATACTTATTTTAATAGCATCTTCTTGGGTTGGTTGAAGAAGATTAATAGTTAATGTTTCCTTGTCATAATCAAAGGGTTGACTAACCTCATTGATGAAAACAGAATTGATGTTTAAGTCAACAGCATCGAGAATTAATTTCTTGATTCGGGGACGAACAGGAGTTAAAGTAATAGTGCAAGTTCCTGTGAAGCTTTGATGGGGAATATCTAAGCTTAAATCGAGGAAAATATGGTCAACTTGTCCGTAGCGATCAGGGTTATAATGGGGTTTAGCTCCAGGTAATTCAAATTTACGGTTATTGTCTTCGCTATCAAAATTTTTAAGAGTCATAAGATTTGTAATTATAAATCAGGAATTGAAGGATGCTGTAAATTTAGACATTATGAATATTATATAATAGTGAGTGGATAATATTCAATTCACTTTCCTTAAAAATAGTTTGAGAGGGATGTTTATCATGGAAACTATTAGTATTCCTAAAAATTTCAAAGTTACTCCAGAACAATTTTATGAACTTGCTTCTGTTGAACAACTGGCAAAAATGGAGTTAACAAAAGATGGAGAATTAATTATTATGAGTCCTACTGGTGGTGAAGCAGGAAGAAAAAATCGCCGTTTAATACAACAAATAGGAGTTTGGACAGATCAAAATGGTACGGGAGAAGCTTTTGATTCTTCTACTGTATTTATCTTACCTAATGGTGCTAGAAGAAGTCCTGATGTTAGTTGGATTAAATTAGAACGTTGGGACGCTTTAACTATTAAAGAAAAAGAGGGTTTTCCCCCTCTTGCACCTGATTTTGTTATTGAATTAGTTAGTCCTAGTGATATGAAAAATAAACGATATTCTGACTTACAATTAAAGATGGAAGAATATTTAGAAAATGGAGTTAAATTAGGTTGGTTAATCTCTCCATCAACAAAAATAGTAGAAATATATAGATTGAGTTATGAAGTAGAGATTTTAAATGAACCTAAAACTTTATCGGGAGAAGATATTTTGCCTGGTTTTATATTAGATTTAAGTGAGATTTGGTAAGACCATATCAATATTATTCTTAGGATAATTGTAGGGTGTATTACACTATGCTAATACACCAATAACCGTTAATTTTGGTGCTTTTGTGCATTGGAAAACTGAGTATAAGGACATTTATAATCAGGTGTAGGGGTCAAGGGCCGTTAACCCCTACTGATTCTTTTTTGGTTGCTTTGTTAGGATTAGGTGGATTAAGGTTTATCTCTCGCGGAAAAAAACAAAAATAAACTAATTTAGATTTTAGCTTGATTGGTAGAGGATATAGGTGTAAAGAAACCCTATATCCTACAAAAAAAGTTCACGTTTATTTATAACACAATCTTGAAGATATATATCGATTAATTCTTGATAAGAAATTCCTTTTTCTTGTGCTTTTTGATCAAAATATTCTATTATGTCATTACCTAGAGATAAGGTTACTTGTTGCTTCAGTTGTTTAGCATAGGGGTTGGGACGACGTTTCATGTTAGTAAGATCATATTCTGGTTTCATGATATTATCCTCCATATTCTTGACTTTCTTTTTTGGTTGCTTTTCGGGCTGATATAATTCTAATGATAGACTGTTCTTCTCGAAAACAATGCACAATTAGTAACATTCGCATTTTTGAGCTTCGACCAAGTAGTAAAAATCGCTCTTCCCCATTAGAATGATAATCATCCCAAAATTGAATAGCATTATCATCATAAAATACGGTTTTAGCTTCTTCAAAAGAAACACCATGCTTTTGTTGATTAATTTTGTCTTTTGCGTAATCCCAATCAAACCGTAATTTATTCATCTCTATATTATAATATAAAGAATTTTATTTTTGAATAAGCAGATAAATATTGTATTCATGTTTTTGCTCCTCTATTTCTTAAAATAGACTTTTATGCTAAGCTAACATGACGATTGACTGAATAAAAGCTAATTCTATGGAAAAATCAACCTACTTTACTTCAAAAAATACTAAAATCAGAGGAACATTAACCTTACCAGAAAACATCAATAAACCACCTGTTTGTTTATTTGTGGGTGGTTCTTTTCCTCAGACCCGTGACGGTAATTTAGATAATTCAAAAAAAGACTGGTTTCCTGTTACGTTACCTGACAGAAACTTGTTTAAAGATGAAGCAAAATTATTTCAAGAATTAGGTTACGCTACTTTTAGATACGATAAAAGAGGGTGCGGTACAAGCGAAGGTGATTGTGATCATGTTGATTTATTTACTTTAGTTGATGATGCAAGAGAAGCAATAAAATGGTTAAAAACTTTACCTGAAATTGATAATAATAGAATTGGTATTTTAGGACAAAGTGAAGGTGCAGTTATTGCTTTAATGTTGGCTGCTGAAAATTTAGATTTAGATTTTTATATTTGGCAAGGAGGAGTTTATAACAACCTAGAAACTATTTTAAAATGGCAACGGGATAATTTTTGGAAATTAGAACAAGATGCGATTGAAAATTTTAAAAATACTTTTCCTTTGATGTATTGGGTTTATGTAAAAACTGATGAATTATGTGACAAAATTAAACAAGGAAATACTAATGTAATATTAGGTGATGAAACTTGGTCTAAAAAATTGGATTTTCTTATCTGGAAACAACATTTTTATACTCCTCCGTTTGAGTTTATTTCTAAGGTAAAATGTCCTGTTTTATTATTACATGGAGAATTAGATCATAATACACCACATACAGAAGCATTATTAGCAGCAGAAGCATTAAAACAAGCAGGGAATACGCAAATAACAACCCATATTTTTCCAGGTTTAGATCATAGTTTTCGACGACTAGGAAACCCCGATGAAGACTTTGTAACAGCGATGAAACGTCCTCTTGATACTAAAGTTACTGAAGCGATAAAAGAATGGTTCGATAATGGATAATTTAGAATTTATGATTTATGATTTATGATAGTAATATAGTCGGTGGGCAAATTGAAAACTCTTTCAAATGATTTGATCACCTGTCTTTTTTTGCCCACCATAGGATGATTAATTACCCATTTTTGATAATTATTATGAGTAACGAAAATTTAAACCCCTTACGTAAAAAAATTGAAAATTTAGTTTCAAACTATCAACAAAAAAATGATTTTACTGGATGGTTTGAGGATATTTACACCGACGCATTAGGAAACCCCGATCAGGTTCCTTGGGCAAAAATGCAGCCCCATCCTTGTTTAGAAAACTGGATAAAAACAGTAAATCTAACCAAGAAAAAAGCCTTAGTTATTGGTTGCGGTTTAGGAGATGACAGCGAAATTTTAGCCCAAAATAATGCTAATGTTACCGCTTTTGATATTGCCCCCTCATCAATCGAATGGTGTAAAAAACGGTTTAATAATAGTTCCGTTAATTACCTAGTTGCTGACTTACTCAACTTAGATAATAGCTGGAAAAATAGTTTTGATCTCATCTTTGAATCAAGAACTATTCAAGCATTACCTATCACTATTAGAAAAGAGGTTATAGACGCGATCGCAACCTTGTTAAAAGCAAAAGGAACTCTCTTAATTGTGACTCGCCTTCGAGATACAGAAGGTAATATTGATGGTCCACCCTGGCCAGTTTCCGAAGAAGAATTATCACAATTATCTGAGTATGGTTATCAAGAAATTAACCGTATTCCTTATATTGATCCAAATAACCCATCAATTAAACAAGCATTAATAGAATACCAAAGAAAATGACTGATTACTTAACATAAATATTGCGTCTGTGACCAATTTTTACTATCAAAACTGTTAAGATATCATTGTCTATTAAACAGACAATACGATAATCATCAACACGATAACGCCATAAACCTTTGAGATCACCTGTTAAGGCTTTTCCAAACCTTCTAGGATCTTCTTCAGTAGCAATGCGAGTTCTTAGATAATTCGTAATTCTATCTTGAATGTTAGGGTTAAGTTTTCTTAGCTGCTTAACAGCTTCATCCTTAAAGGTGACTTTCCAAATCAATTCTAGCCTCCACCTCTTCAAGCGTCCACTGTCTACTAGAACTTTGCATTATTTTGGTGGCATCAGCAACATCTTCCATATCTTCTAGAATATCTTGTATGCCTCTCAATAATGCTTCATTCATTAAATCATCTTTGTCGCGTCCAGTTTCGTTAGCAAGAGAAACTAGCCTATCTTCGATTTCCTGGGGTAAATTTAAAGAGTACATCTGCTTTAACTCTTGTTTATGTTTACTATATAACTTCAACAATAATTTAACAGAAAAAATGATTCAAGAAACCTGAAAATAACTTGAGTTCATCCGGTTCTTGATAATGGGAAGGTAATAACTCAACTAAGGCATTTTCTAAGCTTTCTAAGACATTATCAATGTCTTGACGTTTGGGATGTTTAACTTGAGGAAATGACAACGGTTCCCCAAAACGAACAGTTAAGGTTTTGCGATAGTATAAATTTTTAGTCCCCACTAAACCAACAGGAACCACCGGAACCCCACTGCGTAACGCATAGATAGCGGTTCCTCGTTTCAGGGGAAGACTTAATTTTCCCTCTGTTGCCCCTAAACGGCCTTCTGGAAAGAGCATTAAACCCTGTTTTTGTGCTAAAATAACCTCAACAGCCTTGTTAATCTGACGTAGGGTTTTAATAGATTCTCCAGAAGGGACATTTTCTGCGATCGCTTGGGCTAAAGGCTTTAACTCCGGGTGTTCCCCTTCTGCCGCTTCAATGATAGCAGTTTCTTGACCCCAACGACGTTCTAAGGGAATAACCCCACCAGAAAGCCCCAAAATAAAGCGTTTCCACCATTTATTATAAAGGGTGCGCGCATCCCCCAAAATGTGAAAATAGGGAGAGGCCGAGGACTCAGATAATAACAAAAATGGGTCAATATGGTTAAGGTGGTTTGCAACCAAAATAACGGGACTACGGGGAATGAGTTCGGGATAGTCTACCTTGACCCGAAATAAACTATGAATCAGCGATCGCAAAATAAAATGACGGAAATTACCATCAATCGGCCTTTGAAACGTCCCTTCAGCTATAGTTTCTAGGTCATTTAAGCCCTGTTGAATAGCTTTTTTGATCTGAGGATTTTGGGCATCGGATAAGCCCTCTTTTGCCCGTTGAATGGTGTGTGGGGTGATGGTTAGTTTAGTGTGAGGAGATTCTAGGGAAACTGACATAATCGCAACTTGAACAATTTAATTCCATTATGTCTGGTGATTAAGTGATCAAAATCAAGGATTAGGCCAGTTTATCAAATGGTACAAAGTGCATATTGATCAGTTATTGCGAACTGGTACAGTAGAGTCCGCACAGCTTAAGGATAGGTCACTGGTTGAGCTTGAATCTTTGGGTCTAGCGACTCTAGGATCGGCTGGCCGTCTGCGTCCTGTTTCTTTGGTTTGACAGATAATTGTAACAATTTCCCCTTTCTGAGTCTCATTATCTTTTGCTTTTTCAGGAGACTTCATGAAAACACCCCCAACGTACCCTGTCAGTTTGTTAGCTATGGGATTGTCAGACGGTTGAACGTAAATGTAAGCCCCTTGAAAACTGGTGCGAACAGCGTAATTAAAGGTAGAAGGCAAAGTTAAGTTATGGTCCTCGGCTATCTTATCAATAACAACCTCAAATTCCCCATTTTCTTCGTGATAGGAGCGTTGTGCAGCAGTCATCTTGGTGATGATTTCCAGTGCCTTTGCTTGCGCTTGTTTAACCTGTTCCTTTTCGCTCAACACTGGTTGTTGCTCAACTTGTTCTTCTGCTTGGGTTTGAACAGGTATTGCGACTAAACTTGTTCCTAATAATAAACTGGCTACAGTTGCGGTTAACCATCTCTGTTTGTTTGTTAATGCTTGGACCATTGTTTGCTCTCCTTATTTAAAATTAATTGGCTAATGGCTTCGATTGAAACAGACAAAAGTAAAAAATACGATAAAACCCCCCTCTATTAATATCATTTTTATTGTTTTAGATAATAAAGGTGGATAAGGAAAAACCTATCCACCTTTAATGAGTTTTGACCCATATAGATATGAATTGTTCCACCTAAAGGAAAACTATAAGGGAAGAGAGTTTAGCCAATTTAAAATCAAATCATTGACTTGTTGGGGTTTTTCGTCGTGGGGACAATGGCCAGCCTTTTCGATGGGATGAAAAGTGGTATTTTGTCCATTTTTTGCCCGTTCCTGGTACATTTTTGACCCAGAAATAGGAGTCCAAGGATCATCGCTTCCCCATAAGACTAAAAGAGGTTGATTGATGTGGGGTAATAAACTGTTAGGATGGGGTCCGGGAGGGGCAGTTAATACCGAAGCAAACACTTTTTGGGCCCCAGGATCACAAGAGGGTTCATAGAGAATATCGACTAATTCATCGGTGACTGCATTGCGATCGCTATAAACTTGGTAAAGGGTGCGACGAATGCGGTGTTTTTGGCGAATACGGTTAAAAATGAAATTCCCTGTCAGAGATGAATTGACTAATTTTGTAAAGCTTCCCATAATAAATCTGAGGGGAAAATTCAACTCATCGGGACGATGATTTAAACCACCAGCACAATTAATTAAGACACCTCCTTGACTAATCTGGGGATAATCAGCCAAGATCATTAAGGTTAATAAACCACCGATAGAGTTGCCGACAAAAATTGTCGGTTCATTGATATGATCCTGCCAAAAATCTTTAATTAAATCTCGCCACAATTCTACGCTATAGTCTAATTGAGGTTTATCTGAACCACCAAAACCTAATAAGTCTAGGGCATAAACACGACAATTTTCTTGGGATAAATGGGGAATATTTTTGCGCCAATGGCCGATGGATGCACCAAAACCATGAATTAATAATAGGGGTTGTCCTTGTCCTTTGACAGTATACTTGATGCGATGACCTTGCCAATACCAATAATAGGTTTCTAGGGGTTTGGTTGATGGGTTTTCTGTGGTGACCATGAGTAGTTTATTAAAAAATTATGAAAAGTTATTTTTAAACCCCGTCGTTAACAACAGGGTCATATTACCCATAATATAACTCATTCTGCTGAAAATGATAAAAAGAACTAACAAAGTCAGAAGTTTCTCACTCCTAAGCTAACACCTATTTAAAATACCTATTGACAAATTAGTAAAACCCCCCAGGAGTATCCCAAAGTTGCTTTGTTATCCTTTATTGATAATAGTTTATCGGATGAATTTACCCCCCGTCTCCCCGTCTCCCCGTCTCCCCGTAAGTCACTGCGGAATGATTTAACTGTTTAGAGGTTTAACCAAGCTGATAAGTCTCTATCAATTAGGTCTTGAAGTTGCAGAATATCCTCACGATATAGACTTAAAAGTAGTTGTTTTTCTTCATCAAATGAATCCATTTCTTCTTTTGATTTGGAGTTCATTGATATCAAAAAAGAGCGAAATTTTTGTCTTTTTTCCTTGGATAAAAGGGGTTTTAGCAAAGTTGCTGATAAGGAACGAATAGGATTATCTTTGACTAATAGTTTATTAATACCTTCATTTTTTGGTATTTGTGCTGTTTGAGATTTCTGAGAGGTATCTGCTTCAAAATTAGGGTTAACCCCGATAGTTTTATAGATTTCTTGGATAAATTGTTTAGAATCTTTGCGAAGATCATCATACAGAAATATAGAGACCTGATTGTGACTAAATTCTTCTATATAATGCTTCACTTGCTTATAATAATAACCTTTCAAAATCACAAAAGATTTATCTGCTTTGTATTGTATCTGTTCCTTTAATATCGTATTAGATTTAGCTTCTCTTACGTGCATTAAATAGTCAGAAATTGCTCGATCCACCGGGTTTCTTAAGATAGAAATTAGTTTAGCATCAGGAACATAACGCTTAATTTGTCCTATGGATGTTTGATGATGAAAAAGATAATTAGGGGAAATTTCTCCAATAGCTATCTCATTCGTTACGCCTTCAAACAACTTACTATACTGTTCAAATGTTACAATGTTTTTGGGGTTAAATTGATGACCTTGGTTAGCGAGTTCTTGCCAATCTTTTTCCAAAAAATTGGTTTCTTTAACGGGACTTAAATAAACTTCAGGATGTTGGTTTAAATAGTTATAAACTGATGTTGTTCCTGCTTTTTGAACACCGAAAATTAAAAAGTTAGGCAGTTTAACTGTTGAATTATTCATTATTTTAATAACTTTATATAAAGCAAGATAACAATAATTTTGCAGTATACAATAAAAGCAATTGAATGGGGGAAATTATTAATAAAAACATCGATCCCCGATTCAATAACATGAAAAGAATAGACGTTAGAATTAGAGCTTATTCAAGTTAATACCAGCTTCTTTGGCCATAGCATTTAACCCTTTCTTTTCTAGGGTTTTAATGGCTTTGGTGGATAAACGTAACTTAACCCAACGGTTTCCTTCGGACCACCATACCCGTTTCCATTGTAAGTTAACTTCTTGTAATTTTTTGGTGCGACGGTGAGAGTGGGAGACAGCAAAAGCATTATTGGCTTTTTTGCCAGTGAGTTGACATCTACGGGACATTTCTAACCTCCTAGTTGATACAATCCGAGTCCGATCTTTAATCGTAGCAAACTCTGGAAGGGTTTTCTTTGACGCTCTCCGCCGTAAACGGACGGAGATTCTTGGTTCAGCGACACACCTTTAAGCTATCTATCCTTACGGCAATACTTAAACCAAATACCCGTAGAACCCTACCAAGTATTAAGCCTAACTTAGATAGCCCCAGAGGGCTTATGTTCCCAAGCGTACTAGGATACAAAACCTAGAGTTATCCTGCGCCCCAGGATACTTTACTGGAATTGGTTTACTTTTCTGGATTTCGCAACTTGTTAAAGCGCATACGTTTTTATAGAGGTTGTTCGCTCCTCTGTTATCAGTGTCGCTTCACGTCGTAATCAAGGGTAGTACCGACGAATCCTACCTGCACTGAGCTAACCTGTGAATTGTAGCACAAATTGGACTGTGCGCCCTAAAGCGATGCAGCGCGGTCTTGGTGGTTCCCATCAAGGAGCGACTGCATCAAGACGGGCGGGGAAGCTGCCCCCCTGATTTTTCTGTCAAATTAGATAAGATAGGGGTCAACAACCGTTGACCCCGACAAGGTAAGAAAAGACAAATACTTTTATTTATTTGGTTGAGGGGTCATGCGTAAATAGGGTTTAACTTCTGTAACTCCCTTGGAAAACTTCTGTTTTGCTTCTTCTGTGGAAATGGAGGGAACAACCACACAATCATCCCCATCTTTCCAGTTAGCAGGGGTCGCTACTTGATGGTAATCGGTTAGTTGTAAAGAATCAATCACCCGTAAAATTTCATCAAAATTACGTCCGGTACTAGCAGGATAGGTTAAACTGAGGCGTAATTTCTTGTTAGGGTCGATAATAAAGACAGAACGAATAGTTAGATTATTGAGGGAGTTGGGATGAATCATCCCGTATAAGTCCGCTACTTTGCGATCGGGATCGGCAATAATAGGATAGTTAACGGTGGTGTTTTGGGTCTCATTAATGTCGTTAATCCAACCTTTATGGGAGTCCACGCTATCCACACTCAAGGCTAGAACTTTAACGTTACGCTTGTCAAATTCAGGTTTAAGACTGGCTACTGTGCCTAATTCTGTGGTACAAACTGGTGTATAATCGGCAGGATGGGAGAAAAGAACAACCCAACTGTCTCCAGCCCAACTATGAAAAGAAATGCTTCCTTCGCTTGTATCTTGGGTAAAATCGGGTACGGTATCACCAAGTTGAAGAGCCATATTTAGTAACTTCCTATACAATTTCAACGGAATAATTCCATTACTACCACGAGAATTTAGGAAGATGCTGTAATTTTATATATTTATAATAATTGTCAATAGTCAGTGACCAGTTATCAGTGACCAGTTATCAGTTGTTATTGCAGACGACAAAGATAATAAAGCCACATATCACTGCAAGAGGTTCTATCATGGTTTGTGGTAAGTTCTGAGCCGTTTTTCCAAGAATAGACTTTAATCTCATTAAATATTGGTTCTAATTGTTTAATTTGTTCTGAGGCACGAATATAATAAGTTCTCAGACGAAAATTATGGGATTCATCCCGAAGAATTGCATAATTATTTTCTTTGATAGTTTGATAACTAATACCACCATTAAACCCACGTAAAAAAGCAAACATAACCAAATCAATGTATGTTTTAAAAGGATTCAAACTCAGATGAGATCGCCAATTAAATGATTTTTCTATAGCTTGAAGATTATGACTAGAAAAAAATAAATAACCACCCGATTTACCCACACGATTAATTTCTTGTAACACTTTTAATCTATCTTCATGGGAAATATAATCAATGCCGTTGAAACTAAATAAAATTAAATCAAAAGAATTATCGGCAAATTGACTTAAATTTCTAGCATCTCCTACCATTAATTTTATGGAAGGATAATAAGAACTAAATCTTTCTTTGCAAGCTTCAATCATCGCCACAGAATAATCCACCCCAACATAATCTTTAACCAGAGGAAAAAAATGTTTTGTTGTCCGCCCTCCTCCTACACCTAAATCAAGCATTTTCATGTTTGGTAATTGATTTATAAGCAACTTAATTAGAGTTTCTTCTGCTGGTTGTAATTGTTGTAAATATTGATAATAATCAACCACATCTGAAGTTGAATAAGTCTGAAGATTGTTATCTTTAATCATATTTGATCCCATTTTTTACATTTGACTGTTGACTGTTTCCTATGAACAAGAAGAAATTTCTAATTTTCACCTGCTAGAATCTTGAAAAGTGACAAACATAAACAAAGTGGAGTGAGGAATGAAACTACTAAAAAGTTTTTTATGGGGACTGCTTGTTTCTCAAACAGTAGGACTTGCGGTTGATGCCAATGATCTCGAATATTGGGACTTTGATGTTCGTCAAAACCGGGTAGAAATCGTCACAGAAGAAGGCGTTCGCCCCAAAGCTTCCATGATTGCTAACCCTACCCGTCTCATTATCGATTTACCTGGGGTTAACTTAGGAAAACCTAGCATTTCCCAAGATAAGATCAGTGGTTACGTCAAAGAGGTTCGACTTGGCCAGTTTAATCCTTATACCACTCGTATTGTAGTGGAATTAGGAGAACAATATTCTATGCGTCCTTGGGAAGTTAAGGTGCGAAGTTTAGCAAATAACCGTTGGTATGTGCAGTTATCGGACTTTCAACCCCATTCCGTCTATTCTTTGCCCCCAGAAGAAGCACCAGTTGCTATTATCGTTCCTTTACCTAAACCGAGTAGTCCTAGTCCTAGTCCTAGTCCTGGGGGTCGTGGCCGTTATACTGTGGTTATTGACCCCGGCCACGGAGGGCGAGATCCCGGGGCCATAGGATTAGGGGGATTACAGGAAAAACGAGTTGTTTTGTCGATTTCTGCTGAAGTTGCCAAAATTTTAAGACAACGGGGTTTTAACGTGGTTATGACCCGTTCTGGGGACTCTTTTATATCCTTGAGGGGACGGGTACAAAAAGCGGAAAATAGTAACGCCAATATCTTTGTTAGCATCCATGCTAATGCGGTGGGTGGCAATAAAACTCAGGTGAATGGTATGGAAACTTTTTATTTTTCTTCTGGTTATCGTTTAGCATTAAGTATTCATCGTAATATTGTGCGCGAGGTGACTATAGCTAGAAATAGGGGTGTTAAAAAAGCACGGTTTTATGTGTTAAGAAAAACCTCTATGCCGGCAGCTTTGGTGGAAGTTGGTTTTGTTACGGGAAGGGTTGATAATCGTAATTTAAACAGTGCTAGTTATCGTAAAAAAATGGCTGAGGCGATCGCTGATGGGATTACGGAATATTTAAGATAGAATATCAAAAACACACCATCTAAGAGATAGTAATGGTTAAAACAGGGTCTAAACCGTTGACATTAGCAGAATTTCTGGAACTACCAGAAACCAAACCTGCTAGTGAATATATCAACGGAAATATTATACAAAAACCAATGCCAAAAGGTCGTCATAGCCGCCTACAAGGAAAACTTTGTTCCACCATCAATCAGGTTGCAGAAGAGACTAAAATTGCTTATGCTTTTCCAGAATTAAGATGCAGTTTTGGTGGTCGTTCTATTATTCCTGACATCGCTATTTTTCAATGGGAACGCATACCATTCACCCCGGAAGGTGATGTACCAGATAACTTTGATTTAGCACCAGATTGGACAATTGAAATTCTTTCCCCAGACCAACGCCCCAATAAAGTCTTGGGTAATATTATCCATTGTTTAGAACATGGTTGTCATCTCGGTTGGTTTATTGACCCGGATGATCTGAGTATTTTGTTTTTGCAGCCACAGCAACAGCCGAGTCTTGCTCAGAAAAATGAACTCCTCCCAGTCTATCCTCAGTTAGATTTAGAACTTACGGTTTCGCAAGTTTTTGGCTGGTTGAAGATGAAATAAGCACTATCAGGAAAAAGTATTAAGTTTCATAACAAAGTGCTATCATTTCAGTTACATTATACTAATGTACTAACGTACAAAATATTGTATTTGTTCACCAGAAGGGTACAAAAATGACACAAACCCTTACTATGTCAGCCCTTTATAAAAAACTGGCTACATTAGGACTCAATAAAAAATATATCCAATCTGGCTTACCGAGTTGGTGGGATGATGAACTCAATGAGAAACCTTTTGCTGTGTTAGAGGGGGCAGGTTACATAGCCGATAATTTCAACATAGATTTAAAATCCTTATTAACCCTTGGAGAAGAGGTTAAATTTAATCCCTCACCTCAGACTAAATTTAAACAGCATAATAGTAAAAATAAAGAACATCCTCATGTTGCTCAATCATTGGCGAGTCGGGTAGCTGAATTAATTTCCTATGGGATTAATATTGAATATAAGAACTTACCGAATGATGCTCAAACTATCAGAGAAGAAATTTTAAGTAACCATAAGACAGTTAATTTAGAATCCCTTTTAGATTATTGTTGGAGTAAAGGCATAGCAGTGGGATATTTTAATCATTTTCCTAAGAAAACTAAGAAGTTTGCTGGATTAATTCAATGGCAAAAGACTTTTCCCGTGATTATTCTTAGTGCCAAACATACACACAGAACTAAATTTACTTTTGATTTAGCTCATGAATTAGGACATTTAGCATTAGGACATTTACAAGAAGGAATTTTAATTGATGAAAGTCTTGAATTTGATTCTAAGGACGATGAAGAAAAACAAGCCAATCAATTTGCTGTTAAATTATTGTTAAATAAGTATGATAACTATTTAGGAAATAACAAATTTAAAAATGCTGAAAACTTAGCTCGATACGTCAGAAACTTTGTCATTCCTAAACTTCCCAATATTGAACCAGATGCAGTCATTCTTAACTATGGATGGCATAATAAAAATTGTTTTCGTCAAGCTATGGCTGCTTTAAATATACTAGAAGTGTCAACGGATGGACAAACAGTTATTAATGATTATTTAGCAGATAAGTTAGATTGGGATATGTTTAGCGATGAAACATACGAATATTTAGAGAAAGTTTTAGGAGTTTAAAATTGCCAGGTTTTTACTGTTTGGATAATGACATTATTCTTAAAATTGCTACTTATGATCTTTTTAATGATACCCTTCAATCCCTTGATATTGAAGAAAATCAGATTTACATTCTTGATACCTTTAAATACAAGTTTGGTCAAAAAAATCAGCGTAGAAGAGGAAATAAATCTAATAATAGTGAAAAATATGATATAAAAAAAGCTTTAGATATTACCAAAAATTATCAAACTATCTCAGAAAGAAATTTTAGTGATTCTAAGTTAGATATTTATACTCGATTGATAAACTATAGTCAAATAAGTCAGCATCCAAAGAATAAAATTGATCAAGGAGAAGCTATTTTAATTAGTTATATCTGCTCTCTTAATCAACAGGAAAATGATAATTATTTATTAACAGGAGACAAACGCTGTTTAAGAGCATTAACTAATTCAGAAATGACTGATATTCTCGAACTTCTTCAAGGTAGAGTATGGTGTTTAGAACAATTAATTTTGAGAAATATTGAACACTTTGGCTTTAACTTAATTCAATCCAAGATTTACCCAAAAAGGGATTGTGATACAAACCTAAAACTAATTTTTGGTTATAGTGAACCAGCATCGGAAAATATGGTAAAACAAAGTTTAAATAGTGAAATTAGAAAATTAAAAAGGGAAACTAGAAACCTACTTTATCCTTATCCTGATGATTAACCAATTACTGTTTATAATAAATGGCTTATTAAAATTATATTAAAATTTGCTTCAATTTTCATAAATATTTGATAATAAGAATAGCAATCAAAAGAAAAAAATAATCATGAAAGCAGCCATTTTTCCATCTCGTTACGTCCAAGGTAAAAATAGTTTAAATTTAATTGGTAAGGAATTATCTAGTTTGGGAAGTGATGTTTTATGTTTGCTAAGTCCTTCGGGTTTAGAACATTTTAAAGACTCCATTAAAACATCAGTAGAAGACACAACAGACAAAGTTAAGTTACATATTGAGGAATTTAATAGAGAATGTTGTGACGAAGAAATTGAGCGATTAGTTACTTGTGGAAAAGAGAAAAATGTTAACCTTGTAATGGAAGTTGGTGGGGGTAAAATTTTAGATACAGCGAAAGCAGTTGCTAAAGAATTAAATACTCCCGTAGTTATTGTTCCTACTATTGCTTCAAATGATGCACCTTGTGCTAGTGTTTCGGTTATTTATACCCCAGAAGGAGAATTTAATCGTTATTTATTTTTACCAAAAAATCCTGATTTAGTGTTAGTTGATACGCAAATTATTGCAGAAAGTCCTGTCCGTTTTCTTGTCTCAGGAATGGGAGATGCTTTGGCAACTTGGTTTGAAGCAGAGGACTGTAAAATTAGT
Organism: Crocosphaera sp.; assembly: GCF_030064895.1. GTDB lineage: Bacteria > Cyanobacteriota > Cyanobacteriia > Cyanobacteriales > Microcystaceae > Crocosphaera. The sequence continues at coordinate 19,494 of NZ_JASJEB010000086.1, forward strand.
CATGGAAGCAATACAACGGGTTATTTAGGACTAGAAACAGCTTATCATTTAGCTCGTTTTTGTTATGATATGATCCTCGAAAATGGCTTAAAAGCTAAACTCGCTTGTGAGAATAATATGGTTAATTCTGCTTTAGAAAATGTGGTGGAAGCTAATGTTTTATTGAGTGGTTTAGGGTTTGAAAGTGGAGGGTTATCTGCTGCTCATTCTATTCATAATGGGTTGACAATGTTGGAGGAAACTCATCATTTTTGGCACGGAGAAAAAGTTACCATAGGTTTATTAGCTATGTTATTTTTAACCAAGCTTTCTCAATCAATAATTGATGAAGTTTATACTTTTTGTGAATCAGTTGGCTTACCCACTACTTTAGAACAAATAGGCGTAACAAATCTAGATAAAGATTATCTCATACCAGTGGCAGAAAGAGCTTGTGTTGCTGAAGAAACCATTCATAATTTACCGTTTGATGTCACTCCAGAAATGGTCTTAGATAGTTTATTAATTGCTAATCAAGAAGGCATAAACAGACAAAATTAGTTGACTTTATTCAACAACAATACACCATTCGTGTAATTCATATTTGACACAGTTGTTAACAATTAGAGGGTCCTTTTTAACGATGGCTTTTGCATCTTCTAAAGAAGTTGCTTTAAATAATAACATTCCTCCCCCATATTCTCCCCAATATCCTGTTTTAGCTTCGTGTCCTTGATTAATTAATTCTTGGACATATTTTTTATGATCAGGAACATATTGATCAAATGTCTTCTTGTCGACAATTCCTCTTTCGATTTTAGCAAACCAAGGCATAGTAAAAATAAAAATAATTAGGTTTCCAGAGTTATTATTTATATTATATCATACTAATTTAATAAGTAAAAAAGTAACATCATAACTCACGTCTATTTGATGAGGGTAACACTTATTATTCCAAGAATGAATTAATTGTTTCATCTCAGGAATAGACAGTTTTTCTTGCTTCAAATTACATCCTGCACCAATAATCTTAATACTTCTAAAAAAATCGGCTGCATTTTGATAATTCATGGTGATTTTTTCTTCCCATAGATAAATTTTATGGTGTGGAATTGATAGTTTTTGGATTAATTTTTCACTGTTCGGTAATTGATTTCTAGTAAAGGGTAAATTTAATTCTTGACACATATTTTTCCATTCAGGAAAACTGCGATCGTTGGGGAAAGATAATAATAAGATTCCTCCTGGTTGCAACATATTAATGAGACGGTTTAAACTGTTGACAATATCTTCAAACCACTGCACGGTAAAGCTACTAATAATAGCAGAGTATGTATTTTGCTCAGATTTGATGCTTTCTCCATCTATTTTTCTGAACTGAATTAACTTTTTTTGTGCTGAAGAAATTTGTAGATTATTTGCACAATAATTGAGCATTTCTTCAGAAATATCAATAATATCAAAAAAGTGTTCAGGAAACTGTTTAATAAGTCCTTGGGTGACAAAACCTGTTCCACAACCAATTTCTAAAATTGTTCCTTTCGGGAGAGAAATAACAGAGTTTTCTGCTATTTTTAATAACTTCTCGGCACTTTCTTTTTGAACTTGCGAATGAGATAGATATTTGGTAACTCCTTTACTAAAATTGTTAGCTATTTGCTCTTTTTTAGACGAGTTGGCAATTTTAATCAGTCCCATGATTTTTTATTTCTCCTAATGCTTGATTGACAATAGATAAGCAAGATTTTAGATCAGTAAAAGGTAAGGTGTGTCCAGATTCCTCAATTTCATAATATTGACTATTCTGGCTCACTTTTTTGTGAAATTCTTGAGCATAAGATGCTAGAAAAATTCTGTCTTTTGAGCCATGAATTATATGAATTTTGGGTATTTTTTTGAGAATATTTATATCTAACTTTGCTTTATTTAATAGGTTTAAATCGTCTTCTAATCTTTCCTTATTAAAATTATGACTGTTAATTTCAGTATAAGGAGAGGGATAATAACATTTTTTATAGAAGGATTCTAAAACAGTTTTGGGGTTATTTTTAAACTCATCTATCATCAATTTTAAGGCATATTTTGATCTTTTTCTTGGCTTTTCATTCTGGGGATGAAATTCAGAGAAACTATTAAATAAAATGAGTAACTTAGCTTGTTTTATGGTTTCTATCGGACATAAATGTAAGCCAAAAGAATGAGCAAAAATGATTTTATTTAGCTCATTATCTGCAAACTTTGGCGAAATTTCGTCTTGAAAATATCCTCTATCATAAGTTTGAAATTGAAAATTATTTGATAATATTTCTTGCCATTCTTTCCAGCAGTTTCTATCAAAACCCCAACCATGATAAGCAATAATTTCTCCTTTAAGAATCATGATAATTTTTAAGTAAATAAATAAGATAATTGATGTGTTCGGGTTGATGTTTACTGGATAAAACAAAACGAATTCTAGCAGTATTTTTCGGAACAGTTGGGGGTCTAATTGCCGTTGCTAAAATGCCATTTTTTTCTAAATATTGTGATAAATCTAGAGCTTTTTCTTCATCACCAATAATTACAGGAATAATCGGAGAACTTGAATTACAAACCTGATAACCTAAATCTCTTAGCTTATTTTGTACATAATTTATCTGTTCACCTAAATATGTTCTCTCTTGATCTAAGCTAGGAACAAGATCAATAGCAGCATCAATAGAACCAATAACAGCAGGAGGTAAAGCCGTGGTATAAATAAACCCTGGACAACAATTAATCAAATAATCACGCATCAGTTTAGAAGTAGTAATAAACGCCCCAAAACTTCCTATTGCTTTGCCAAAAGTTCCCAAACTAATATCAATTCCTGACTTATTCGCTGTTAATCCCATGCCCTTCTCCCCCATGATACCGAAAGCATGGGCATCATCGAGGTAAAGAAGTGTATTATATTGTTGCGAAAGTTGAATCAAACCATCCACATCACAGCAATCGCCTTCCATGCTAAAAACCGTCTCAGTGACGATTAAAATGCGATTGTAGCCCTCTAAAACAGCTTTTTTGAGTAATTTATCCAAATGGCTTAAATCGTTGTGTTGATAGCGTTTCCATCGGGCTTTACTCAGGAAAATTCCTTGTAAAATACTATTATGAACCAAGCGATCGCATAATACCAAGGATTTTTGGTCAACCAAACTAGGAATAAGAGTAGTATTCGCTTGAAATCCTGTGTTAAATAATAATGAAGCCTCTTTATTACAGACTTTTGCCAGTTTTTGCTCTAATTTTTCGTGTATATCATAAGTTCCTGTCACTAAACGGGAGGCAGTGGCACCAGTCCCATATTTTTGAGTATAGTTTTGTGAGGCTAATATTAGACTAGGATGTTTGGAAAGTCCTAGATAATCATTGGAACTAAAATTAATTAAACTTCTGGCATTTTTAATAATAGTAACCGCATCTTGAGGACAAATAGTGTTCAGTTGTCGAATGTTATTATTTTTCTCTCTTTCTTGTAATTCCTTGGTAATAAAATCTAAGTGATTATGGTGATTAAGATCAGAATTCATAAAATTTTCCAAAGATTTTTAAAAGGGTTAATTTGTTATAAAGATCATCAAAATAATTAAAATATCTGATCAAAAAATAGCTGCTTCCCATTTCTTTGGTTTGACGGTATTGCATAAGTGAATGATAATCAAGATGCTATAAGTTGAGTAGAGGAACGAAACCCAACAAAATGATATGGAAACAGTAAGGTAAGCATTGCTTACCTTAAACTAATTGATAATTTTAATCTTCCTTTACTTTCGGTTTATAAGTCGATTTAACTTGTAGCTCTTTCAACTGTTTACTATCAACCGAAGCTGGTGCTTCTGTCAGTAAACAACTCGCTTGCTGAGTCTTGGGAAAAGCTATTACATCACGGATAGAGTCTTCTTTAGCTAATAACATAACCAGACGATCTAACCCGTAAGCAATACCCCCATGAGGTGGGGTTCCATACTCAAACGCTTCTAACAAAAAGCCAAACTTATTGTAAGCTTCTTCTAAAGATAAACCTATGGTTTCAAAGACCTTTTCTTGAATATCTTTTTGATAGATTCTGAGACTTCCGCCACCAATTTCGATGCCATTATAAACCAAATCATAAGCTTGCGCTCTCGCTGTTGCTAAATCGTCTATATCTGCTAAATTAGGAGCAGTAAATGGATGGTGTAAAGCCTCTAAGCGTTTCTCATCGGCATTCCATTCAAACATAGGAAATTCTGTGATCCAAAGTAAATTAATTTTATCAGTATCAATTAAATTCATCCGTTGACCAATCACTAATCTTAGGCGAGATAAAGACTTATTTACAGTGTCCGTATCTCCTGCACCAAATAATAACAAAGAGCCAGGTTTTGCCCCAGTTCTTGCTAATAACTCCGCTTTTTGTTCCTCCGTTAAATTATCTTTGATCGCCCCAATAGTATCCAGTTTATTATTGTCTTTTACCCGAATATAAGCGATACCTTTTGCACCTGCTTCCGTAGCTTCTATGAATAAGTCACCCCCTGGTTTAATCTGAACATTAGAGATAACATCATTGCCCCCAGGAATAGGTAAAACCTTTACCTTTCCACCATTTTTAACCGCTCCTGAGAACACTTTAAAACCACTATCCTTAACAATATCTGAAACATCAACTAAAGTTAAATCAAAGCGAGTATCAGGGCGATCCGTACCATACTTTTCCATAGCATCTTGATAAGTTAACTTTGGAAAAGGACGAGATAAATCTATATTTTTAACCGATTTAAAAATGTGGCAAACTAACCCTTCATTCAATTCTAATATTTCATTTTCGGACATGAAACTCATTTCCATATCCAGTTGCGTAAATTCGGGCTGTCTATCGGCCCGTAAGTCTTCATCCCGAAAACACCGCGCAATTTGATAGTAGCGATCGCAGCCTGAAACCATCAATAATTGTTTAAATAATTGTGGTGACTGAGGTAAAGCATACCACTGTCCTGGGTTAACTCGAGAAGGTACTAAATAATCCCTTGCCCCTTCAGGAGTAGAACGAGTCAAAATAGGAGTTTCTATTTCCATAAACTGCTGTTCGTCTTCCAGATAACGACGCATTGCCTTAACAACACTATGGCGCAATTGTAAATTTTTCGCCATGCGGTCGCGTCTTAAATCTAAATAACGATATTTGAGACGAGTTTCTTCCTTAACCAACTCTGCTTCTAAACTAGAAACCACAAAAGGAAGTTGTTTATTAACCCCATTTAATAACTCAATGGACTCCGCATAAATTTCCACTTCTCCTGTGGTAATTTTGGTATTTAAAGACTCAGGAGGACGCTTACTAACTTTGCCGATGATTTTGACCACATATTCGTTGCGTAACGTCTCAGCGATGGGGTAGGATGTAGGGGTACGCTGAGGATCGCTAACAATTTGCACAATGCCTGTGCGATCGCGTAAGTCGATGAAAATCACCCCACCGTGATCCCTCCGGCGATCGACCCAGCCAAACAGGGTGACAGTTTTCTCAATATCCGTTGCGCTTAAGTGGTTACAATAATGGGTTCGCATCTGAAGTTTATCTAGTTTGTTATTGTACTAAGGTCGTGTATTATAACGCTTCACACCGACCAAAATTGAGACGTACCCCCCATTATCTCTTATTTTTGTGATTGATAACTGTTTTCTATTTAACGAGAGATTTTTTTTAAGATGAAGTTTATATTTCTCCTCAGTTTATTAAGTTTTGCTGAATAAAATCTCAGTAATACTATCCAGTTATTTAACTAAATATTAGAAGAAATTTACTGTTGACATCTGTTGATTTTATTTCTATATTCTGTCTGTGTGGTATTGATTTACAACATAAAATATACGAGTTTGAGAAATCTATGAGATTCAACCTTTCCTTAACTAAAACCGCCATTACTGCCACTGTAGCTACTATTAGCTTGTCCTTTTTCGGTTCTAATGCTCAAGCTGCCTTATTGATTGGTAACATTGATAATGGAACCGTAGCTAACCAGGGAAACCAAGTCAATGGTTCTGATAACGAGTTTGTTTCTTTTACAACTCCTGACGACGGTATTACTCGTATTGTGGACGACATCACTGTTCAATTAAGCAATAGTTTTGGAACTGCAAGTTTTGATGCTACTTTGATCTGGTTTGATGATAGTCTCCCTGCTAGTGGAGATCCCACAGGAGTTACTTCAACCATTGCCATTGGAACTCAGTCTGTTTCAGTTACAGCAGGACAACCCACCAATGCTATTTTTACACCTGGAACAGATTTAATCTTGCAACCTAATACCCGTTACGGTTTTCGTCTCAATGGGACACCTGGCTCTGGTTTAACTTGGCTCTCACAGTTTACTGTAGCAGGTGATTTTGATAGTACCTATGAAAGTGATGTTAATGCCACTTTTCTTCGCGCTTATCGTACTAATGACGGTGGCACTGTCTGGAGTGTTCAAACCAGTCAACGTATTTTTGAAATTAATGTTAGCACAGTTCCCGAACCTGGCACTATCTTAGGAATTGTAGGAATAGGTCTTCTTGGTTTATCTTCTACTTTAAAAAACAAAAATAAAGATTAATTTTTTGTAACATGAATAAAACCCCGTCGTTAACAACGGGGTCTTGTTTAAGGTAGGCAATGCCTACCTTTTTTAATATTTATTTTACAGCTTAATTAGCAATGAGAAAATTACAATTGATTTATTAACTTAAGCTTGGATACCATGAAACATAGTATTCAAAAATTTAATCCCGATAAGCTTTATGAAATTGTTGTCAGTGGTTGTTTTTCCATTAAAGCCCAATCATCCACAGAAGCACAACAAAAACTAGAAGCATTATTAGGAGAAATAGACGCAGATCACTGGGAAATAGAAAAAATTAATGAGGTACAATCTTAGCAATGATTTCTTTATCTGAAGCTGAACAAAAAGCCATCGAATTTATCACAGAAGAATGGGAACTATCCGACAAAGAAAAAAACTTATTTATCATAAATGATTCCCGTAAAATTGATGATAAGTGGTGGTATATTGTCGAGGTTACGGTTAATGAATTACCCGATAAATGGGTGATTCAAGTCTATGATGATGGCGACTGTGATCCTTGTTATACATTTCTTTCTCCCTTTTCTAAACAAGAAAATGGCAATCATTTAGACAAGCTACCTAACAAGTTAGCTTTAGCTGTTCAAGAAGAGAGAAAAGGTCATCTTTAATTTCTTCAGTATTTATGCTGGTACGGTTATCCTCCTTTCCCACTCTCAGACAAGAAAGTTAGGATTAGATCAGCACTCTTTACAAACCTTAACAAAAGAGGAAACACCGATGATGAGCCTTATAACCATCTTAATCTTTCTCTGGGGACTTCTAGCAATTGCCGATAGACTAACCAAAGAGTACCCCTCAACCTAGAATACACTGAGTTCATTTTAGGTTAGAGATAGTATAGTAGAGATAGATAGAGCAAACCTCTCTTTTTCATGGAGATAAACACCGATGATGTTACCTGGTTTATGTTCTGCCCGTAGTAAAACCCTATTTTGGACTGGTATTACTTTAGCCATAGTGGCTATTTTGTAACGGGCCTATAGTAGAATCTTATTTTCGTTTTTTCCGTCTATTATGTTATTCTGTAGGTCATTTATGGTAATTAAGGGTTTTTCCTGGTTACAACGTTGGCAGCATAACATGATGGAGGATTGGATTAAAGATGAATATTTTGGGCATTTCTGCCTATTATCATGATAGTGCTGCTGCCTTAGTGCAATCAGGACAGATTATAGCGGCAGCACAAGAAGAGAGGTTTACACGCAGGAAACACGATGCCAAGTTTCCTAAAAATGCTATTAGTTATGTTCTTGAGGAAGCCAATATTTCCCTGGGAAAGTTAGATTATATTGTTTTTTATGAAAAGCCTTTAATTACTTTTGAAAGACTATTAGAAACCTATATTACTTATGCACCACAAGGGTTTCGTTCTTTTGTCAGTGCCATGACTGCATGGCTACAAGAAAAGTTATATTTAAAGACAGTTTTAAAGAAGGAATTAGCTAAATTAGCTAATTGTAAAACTTCCCAACTTCCCCCTTTATTATTTACAGAACATCATCAATCTCATGCTGCTTCTGCCTTCTTTCCTAGTCCTTTTGAAACGGCAGCTATTTTATGTTTGGATGCGGTGGGAGAATGGGCAACAACTTCCTTATGGTTAGGGGAAAATAATAACATTATTCCTCAGTGGGAAATCAACTTTCCTCACTCCTTGGGTTTACTATACTCTGCTTTTACTTATTATACAGGATTTAAAGTCAATTCTGGTGAGTATAAATTGATGGGTTTGGCTCCTTATGGTGAAGCGAAATATACTGACTTAATTTTAGAGAATTTAATTGATATTAAAGAGGATGGAACTTTTCGCCTCAATATGGATTATTTTAACTATGCAACTGGGTTGACTATGACTAATAATAAGTTTGCTCAATTGTTTGGTCAACCTCCCCGAAAACCTGAAAGCGAAATTACACAACGGGAGATGAATATTGCAGCTTCTATTCAAAAAGTTACCGAAGAAATTGTTTTAAAATTAGCCAATACTGCTCATAAAGAATTAGGTGTAGATAATTTATGTTTAGCTGGAGGAGTTGCCTTAAATTGTGTTTCTAATGGAAGACTTTTAAGAGAGGGAAAATTTAACAATATTTGGATTCAACCGGCAGCAGGAGACGCTGGAGGAGCCATTGGCGCAGCTTTAGCTATTTGGCATCAATACTTAGATAAGCCTCGTTATAGCGGTCATTTGGATAGTATGAAAGGTTCTTATTTGGGACCTCAATTTAGCAATGAACAAGCGCAGCAATATTTTGATGATGTCAAAGCCAATTATGTTTATTTAGGAAATAATGAAATATTTACAAAAGTAGCAGAAATATTGGCAGAAGGTAATGTAGTTGGTTGGTTTCAAGGACGCATGGAATTTGGTCCGAGGGCGTTAGGAAATCGTTCTATTATTGGAGATCCTCGTAATGAGAAAATGCAGTCCGTAATGAACCTAAAAATAAAATATCGGGAGTCATTTCGTCCCTTTGCTCCTTCTGTTTTAGCAGATAAAGTTAACCAATATTTCGAGTTAGATAAACCCAGTCCTTATATGTTATTAGTAGCTGAGGTAAAAAAAGACTTACATCTCCCTATGACTGAGGAACAAAAGCAATTATTTGGTATCGATAAATTGAAAATACCTCGCTCAAAAATTCCTGCTATTACCCATGTTGACTATTCAGCAAGAGTGCAAACTGTTCACCCAGAAACTAATCCCCGTTATCATCAATTAATTAAACAATTTGAAGCATTGACAGGGTGCGGTGTTTTAGTTAATACTTCCTTTAATGTTAGGGGAGAACCTATTGTTTGTACCCCAGAAGATGCCTACCGTTGTTTTATGCGTACCGAGATGGATTATTTAGTTATTAATAATTATTTATTGGCCAAATCTAAACAACCTCAATGGCAAAAAGATCAGTCTTGGCAAGATGAATTTGAACTAGATTAATTAACAAAAGAGGTTAAAATTATGTTTCAGAAAATACCTAAAATAGATAAAAAAGGTTTACGAGAATTTGGCTTAATGACAGGGGTATTTATTGCCTTATTATTTGGTCTATTATTACCCTTATTATGGGGTCATAATTTACCCTTAATTCCTTGGGTTATTGCTGGAAGTTTAGTTATTTTATCCCTATTTATTCCTCAATCTCTTGCCCCTATTTATCAAGGATGGATGAGAGTTGCTCAGGTGCTTGCTTGGGTCAATAATCGTCTTATTTTAGGGATTATTTTCTTTATCATTGTGACACCAATGGCCTTGATTATGAAAATCATTAAAAGAGATCCTTTGACAAGACAATTTGAGTTTAGATTAGAAACTTATCGAGTTTCTAGTAAAATTAAGAATAAACTTAGTATGGAGAAACCTTATTAATGGAAGGATTTATTGAGCTTTTACAAGATTTATGGGGCTTTTTAAACGAACGTAAAAAGTATTGGTTAGCCCCATTAATTATTACTTTGGTGTTATTAGGTGCCTTAATTGTTTTCACTCAAGGATCTGCGATTGCTCCTTTTATTTATACTTTATTTTAGAGATAATTAAAGGGAACGAAAAGACCAATGAATACGTTGTATAGTATCTACTGCATTCGGATTATTTCCATAATAACTAACAATCACAACTGTCGTATTGTTAGAATAGCGAATGTAGCTACGAATTTCATTACCAAAGTGGAATTCTGTATCTTCTCCAGCTACCCAAAGTCTAACTGCCGGTTTATTATCTATAGTTAAATTACCACGCTTAGTTATAGTTGCAGTAATTGGGCCTTCAATCGTTCTTTGATTAGAAGGGGGAACAACATCATTAAATCTTTGTGGGAAAAAAGAAACTTCAGTTTTAATTAAATTATTGTTGTTATTTCTATTTTTACTACTCCAAAAAGTCCATATTGGAATATTAGATGGTGTTTTTTCAACCGTGTAGTTTTGTGGAGTTTGAATAGAAAATTTATTATCTACACTATGGGTTTTAAAATTATTCTGAGATTGAGCAGAACTAATAGAAGTTTTAACTAGAGGAGAAACAGCAGGAAATAGGCTAAGAAATACTGCGCTACCTATAATAGCTGATAGTTTGAATGATGTTTTGAACATGATACTTTTTACCTTTGTTAAATTCAAGAAAATTACATTTAGTATTATAGCTTTTCTTAGATTGATGAACCACGACCTACCTTTGTGTAGAGACTTTGTATGCACCATATCTACTATAGCAATCAGGTTTCAGTTGTGAGAAAATCAGCTTTCTGGGTTTAACAGTGTTAAACCCCTACAAATACCTCCTTGTAGGGACATAATACTATTATGTCCTATATCTCTTATCACTTTTCACATATCATTACTTATTGCTATAGCAGTCAGTAATGATTCATGAGATATCTTTTTTCTTATTTCCTGTTCCCTGTTCCCTTATACTCACATTTAATTCTCACAACTGATGACTAATTGCTATATGTAACTCACGAGTATGAGAAGTGCTATATATTATTATATGCCCCTTTTTCTCCTTAATCTAGAATAGATAATGAAAACAGATAGTATTTTTCATCTCTAGAAGTTAAAAACCAACTAGAAACAAATAGTGCTAAAATCAATTATATATTCGACCATGATAACAAACATAAATTATGCCCATTAAAGCATTTGTCACAGGAGGAACCGGATTTATTGGCGCAAACTTAGTGAGACTTTTATTAAAAGAAGGTTATGAAGTTCGTGCTTTAGTTCGTCCTCAAAGTAGTTTAGAAAACCTCAACAATTTAGATGTTGAAATCATAAAAGGTGATCTTAACGATATTAACTTAAGGGAGAAAATAAGAGGTTGTAATGTCTTATTTCATGTGGCTGCCCATTACTCCTTATATCAAGCAGATAAAGATAAATTATACAACAGCAATGTGTTAGGAACTCGTTCTATTTTACAGGCGGCCAAACAAGCTAATATTGAACGTATTATTTACACCAGTTCCGTTGCAGCTATTGGAGTAGGGTACCCCGAAGAAATCGTCAACGAAACCCATCAAAGTCCCGTCAATGAATTAGTAGGACATTACAAAAAATCGAAATATTGGGCCGAACAAGAAGCAAAAAAAGCAATTCTAAATGGACAAGATATCGTTATTGTTAACCCCAGTACACCTATCGGACCATTAGACATTAAACCAACCCCTACAGGAGAGATTATTTTACGTTTTTTACGCCGTAAAATGCCAGCTTATGTCGATACCGGGTTAAATATTATTGATGTGCGAGACGTAGCGCAAGGTCATCTGTTAGCATTAGAAAAAGGGAAGACAGGGGAACGCTATATTTTAGGCAATAAAAACCTCAGTTTAAAAGCCTTGTTAGAGGAATTATCCCAACTAACAGGGTTAAAAGCCCCTCAACAAACCTTACCCCTTTGGCTACCTTTAAGCGTAGCATGGGTAGAAGAGACATTATTATCTACTTTGGGGAAAAAACCATCAATTCCTATGGATGGGGTCAAAATGTCTAAACAGCCGATGTATTATGATCCATCTAAAGCTATTAATAAATTAGGGTTGCCCTCTTCTCCTATTAAAAATGCTTTGCAAGATGCCATTAATTGGTTTACAAATAATGGTTATGTATAAGTAAATTACTATTAATAATTATTAGAAACTATGGAAGAATCTATTGCTTATTGTTGGAATGATATTGGTGTTTCTGGGGATAGTTCTTGTCCCGAATTGAAAACCGTTATTCATTGTCGAAATTGTCCTGTTTATAGAGGAGCAGGTCGAACTTTATTGCAAAGAAATTCCCCGGAAGGTTATGTTGAAGAATGGACAGATATATTAACAAAAGATTGGCAACAAGCAGCAGAAAAAGGTGAGGAAAAAGGCTCAACTTTAGTCAAAAAAGAAACAGTTGATAATGAAATTGTTGCCTTAGTTATTTTTAGAGTTTCTCAAGAATGGTTAGCGTTACCAGCATGGGTTGTTAAAGAAATTACTCATATTCATCCTGTTCATACGTTACCCCACCGTAGTAACCATGTTTTTGCTGGAATTGTTAATATTCGTGGTGAAATTTTGATGTGTATTTTACTGAGAAATCTCTTAGCATTACCTTCTTCAGATTTGAATGATAAAAACAATAATTTGAGAGATTCATCTTCTATTGTTCCTGTAGTTTATGAGCGAATGATTGTGATTGAAATACAATCTAATCGTTGGGTATTTCCTGTGGATGAAATTTTAGGAGTTTATCGTTTTTCTGAAAAACAATTACAAAATACTCCTGTTGTTATTTCTAAAACTCCTGATACTTATACTAAGAAAATTTTATCCTTAGAAGGAAAAAATATTAACTATTTGGATTATGAATTAGTATTTTATGAATTATTATTCTATACTTTGAATCGAGCCTAATTAACAAAAAAATAAATTATTATGTCTGTAATTGATGTCAAAAATCTTAGTAAACTTTATAAAGTTTCTTTGAAAAAGCCTGGTTTAAAAGGAACAATTAACCACTTTTTCAAGCGTAAGTATCGGGATATAGTAGCAGTTAAAGATGTATCTTTTACGATTAATTCGGGGGAAATTGTTGGCTTTTTAGGAGCAAATGGTGCAGGAAAAACTACAACTCTAAAGATGTTAACTGGATTGATTCATCCCTCAACTGGTAATATTAAGATAGTTAATCATACTCCTTTTAAGCGTAATGCTACTTTTTTAAAAAAGATGAGTTTAGTTATGGGACAAAAACAGCAATTATTATGGGACTTACCAGCAGTAGATTCCCTGAAAATTAACGCTGCTGTTTATGAAATTCCTGATAAAATTTTTCAGCAAAGACTTCAGGAATTAGCTGAAATGTTATCAATTAAAGAGCAATTAAATCAACCAGTTCGTAAACTATCTTTGGGACAAAGAATGAAAGCAGAATTATTAGCTGCTTTATTACATCATCCTCAAGTTTTATTTTTAGATGAACCCACATTAGGGTTAGATGTTAATTCTCAAGCTGCTATTCGTTCTTTTTTGAAAGATTATAATGAAAGATACCAAGCAACGATTTTATTAACCAGTCATTATATGGCCGATATTACTGTATTATGTGAAAGAGTTTTATTGATTCATGAGGGACAATTAATTTATGATGGAAACTTAGAGGACTTAGTAGAAAAGTTTACACCTTATAAAGAGGTAAACATCGAATTATCCTATTCTTTATCACCTGAAAAACTAGCACAGTATGGAAAAGTTGAAACAATGAAAGGTCAAGAAGTTAGATTATTAGTTAAACAAGAAGACCTTACAGACACTATAGCTAAAATTTTAGCTCAATTAGAGGTTAATGATCTCAGTGTAAGCGACCCTCCTATTGAAGAAGTTGTCAGTCAAATTTTCTCCAGAGGAAATGTTAATCTATAGTATTGAACAAAACTGTAGCATAGTTTGTAGTATAGTCTTCCAGGCTGTAAATCTAAAGCTATAGTTAAAAGAAAAATTAGTCAAGTAAATTAAACAAAATGATAGATATTCAATCCTTAAAAATCAGAAGAAAAAAACTAGCTAATCTCATAGATATTCCTGCGGTATTGTGGTCAGGAAAATCTCCATCTAGAAACTTTCGAGCTAATCATTATCCTTTCCGCGCTAGTAGTCATTTTCTCTATTTTGCAGGAATTACACTAGAGAATGCAGCAATAAAACTAGATAATGGTAATTTAGATTTATTTCTAGATAACTCTCATTCCGATAGTAGCTTATGGTATGGAGAAATGCCAACAAGAGAAGATATTGCCCAACAAATAGGGGCAGATAATGCTTATCCAATGAACGCATTAAAAGAGCAAATAAATGAAGTTGCTACTATTCCAGTTCAAGATATTTTTACTTATGGAAAACAAAGAGAAATATTACAACGTTCTCTATCAATTAATAAGGATTTGAAGAAAATTGATGAGCAATTAATGAAAGCTATAATAAGCTTACGTTTAACTCATGATAAAACCGCCTTAGAAGAAATAAAAAAAGCTGTTGATGTTTCAGTTAAAGCTCATAAAATAGGCATAAAATCAACAAAAAAAAGTACAACAGAAGCACAAGTAAGAGCAGCGATAGAAAGCTATATAATAAGTAAAAATATGACCTGTGCTTACAATAGTATTGTTACTATTAATGGAGAAATTTTACATAACGAGACCTATGATAACCAACTAAAACCAGGAGATTTATTATTAGCTGATGTTGGTGCAGAAACCTCTTTAGGATGGGCTTCAGATATTACCAGAACTTGGCCAGTAAGTGGAAAATTTTCCAGTAGTCAACGAGATATTTATGATATTGTTTTAGCTGCTCATGACGTTTGTATTGAAGGAATGAAACCTGGTGTAGAATATCGAGATATTCATCTTTTAGGAGCCAAAGTAATTGCCGAAGGTTTAGTTGATTTAGGTATTTTAAAAGGTCATCCTGAAAGTTTAGTAGAAAAGGATACTCATGCTATATTTTTTCCCCATGGAATTGGTCATTTATTAGGATTAGACGTTCATGATATGGAAGACTTAGGAGACTTAGCAGGATACCAAGAAGGAAGAACCAGAAGTGATCGTTTTGGGTTAGGATATTTAAGGTTAGATCGTCCTTTAAAAGTAGGTATGCTGGTAACTATCGAACCTGGTTTTTATCAAGTACCAGCAATTTTAAACAATCCTAAATTTCAAGAAAAATATTATAATGATGTTAACTGGGACAAATTAAAACAATTTTCTGATGTTAGAGGAATTCGCATTGAAGACGATGTTTTAGTAACAGAAACAGGAGCAGAAATTTTAACCAAAAATCTACCTAATAAAGCTATAGATATTGAGGAAATGATGAAGTAAACTCAGTTATCAGTTTTTCACATTCCCCATCCCCCCGTCACCCCGTCACCCCGTCACCCCGTCTCCCAGTCACCCCGTCACCCCATCTCCCCACACTCTCCTTAAATTCACCCAAATGGGTGAACCTGTTTGATGAAGTCAGTTAACACGAAGTATTCTAAAGTGGTAGCTACACAAAATCAGTAAACTTCCTTAAAGGTTGAGGAGAGGATGAAATGAGTCCCTTAGATTACAATCAAAAACTGGTAAACTTTTTACAGCAGGAATTAAACATCCCGGCTGAGTCTATTGCTTTAGTTGAACGTCATCCCGAACTGCCTTATAGTTCTTTTCCTATGTTATTATGGCGTTACGGATTAATCACGATCGCTCAATTAGAAAGAATTTTTGATTGGTTAGATAATGGTTTTTCCAATTCTGTAAGGGATTTTTAGACTTAAAAATATAGTTAACATTTAATCATTGCCATAGAAAGTAGGAAACAATAAAAAAGTGATCAATGCTCTTGCTTCTTGGAAAAAACCCCCTTCTCTACAACCTGGCGATACAATTGTAGGTGTTTCTCCTAGTGGAGCGATCAAAGACATTACTGCGGTAGAAAAAGCTCAAGAAATTATGCGATCGCAGGGCTATAATTTAGAACTAGGTAAACATTGGAACGCTCAATATGGTTACTTAGGGGGAACCGATGAACAACGCCGAGAAGCATTATTAGAAGCCTTTAAAAATCCCAATTATAAAGCCATTATAGCCGTTCGAGGAGGTTATGGTGCAGCTAGATTATTAGAAGAAAAAGACTGGGAAACGATCTTTACAAATTATCCCAAATGGTTGATCGGTTTTTCTGATATTACTAGCTTAATTTGGAAACGAGCAAAAGTTAATATTTCTAGCATTCATGGGCCTGTATTAACAACTTTGGCCCAGGAACCGGACTGGTCATTAAAACGCCTTTTTAACTATCTAAAAGGTGATTCCTTACCCCCATTACAAGGTCAAGGATGGGGAAATGGCCAAGCAGAAGGATGGTTATTACCAGCTAATCTTGCGGTTGCCACTAATATCCTGGGGACACCGTTACAACCCCCCTTAAACAACGTAATTTTAGCCCTAGAAGACGTAGGAGAAGCCCCTTATAGGGTTGACCGAATGTTGACCCAATGGCGGTTAATGGGGGCATTTTCAGGGGTTAAAGGTATTGCTTTGGGACGGTTTAGTGGTAGTAACGGACCTCCGAATAGTTGGACAGTAGAAGAAGTGTTTCGCGATCGCTTAGGGGATCTCGGTATTCCTATTGTTTCTGATTTACCTTTTGGTCATGATGGGGTTAACGCTATTTTACCCGTAGGAATGACCGTTAGATTAGACAGTGATCAAGGAAGTTTAGAATTTATCTAGGGTTTTAATAATATTAATTCCCTAGATAATATGAAAGCGATCTCCTTCTTATCCCAGTTTCCTCTTCTCTGGAAAAGCTTCAAGAAAAAATGCAGGAATATCTTGATATTTGATGAGTGAGACTTTTGAAATTTTAAGACATACTGCTGATTATCTTGAAATCCATTAATGAAGGTTTGTTGCTCTTTTATATCGGACAATCTTCTAAATTATTAGCAAAATAATAACGGTTGCTGCAAGCTAAAGCTACTTTATTTAGGGTTTGCTGAAAAAGTTACTCCGAAATTTATGCCACTTCTGACCAAGAATTCTCTGGCAAATTAATAAGTTTTCCTACATAAGAATGATTTAAACTATAATCAAAATTAATGAAAAGCCGCTCAATTAGTTGACT
>NZ_JASJEB010000087.1 GCF_030064895.1 Crocosphaera sp.
GGGGCGGCGGGGGCGGGGGGGCGCGGGGGCGATGGGGAGGGGGGGGAGATGGGGAGATATATTAACTCCGAACTCCGAACTCACATTTTTAGTTTTCCTTTCGTTTCAATAATCAAATTGGCACGATGCTTAAGAAAATCAATTTCTGAAGGGGTCAGTAAACGATAATGGCCCCTGCGTAAACTGTTTTTATTAGCAGGATAGATAGTAAGCTTATCAATGGCAGTACGGTGGAGTCTGAGGACACGGAAACCCAGTTGTTCAACGATGCGACGAATCTGACGATTTCTGCCTTCAGTTAAAATCACTTTTAGGTGAGTTTTTTGATCAGAACGACTTATTACTTCTACTTCAGCCGGTAAAGTCTTTTTGCCCATGAGCATAACACCCTCACGCCATTGTTGTAGCGTTTTTTCTGGGGGATATCCTTTAAGCGAGACTTCGTAGGTTTTTGGTAAATGATAACGAGGGTGGGTTAATTTTAGGGTTAAGTCTCCATCATTGGTTAATAATAACGCTCCAGAAGAGTTAAAATCTAATCTTCCTACAGGGTGAATACCAGTACCTTGAGTTAACTTTTTCGGCAATAAATCCAAGACAATAGACCTATTTTCGGGGTCATCACAGGTAGAAACAACCCCCACCGGTTTATTGAGCAAAATATAGATTAATTGTGGTCGTTGATCGGGTTGAATGAGTTTGCCATCTACTTCCAGGCGATCGCAACTCGGATCAGCCTTATCTCCTAAAGTGACTATTTTCCCATTTAACTTAACTCGTCCTGCCATTATCATATCTTCTGCACGACGACGGGAAGCCACTCCCCATTGAGATAAAATCTTTTGTACCCGTTCAACCATCAATCAATTATCCCCGTTCTGATTACTCATAACCAGACCGGAATAAACTTGGCCTTTTTCAGCATCAACCGTAATAATTGCCCCTTCTCTAATATTAGCCGTTGCCTCCTTAAAATCAACAATGACAGGAACACCCAACCGTAGGCCAATCACGGCCGCATGGCTTGTTAAACTCGCTTCTTCGGTAATAATACCCGACGCTTTACGCATCATTTCTACAAATTCTGCATTGGTTCCGGGAACCACTAAAATGTCCCCAGGTTCAAAATTGCCTAATTCCCTGGCATTCTGGGCAATTCTCGCCCTTCCACTGGCTGAACCCTGACCAACACCCACACCTTTGCCCAAAACCGCTTTGACCATTTCTACCTTAATCAAATCAGTGGATCCTGCAACCCCGGCAAGGGTTCCGGCAGTCATCACCACTAAATCCCCATCTTTGAGCCAATTATTTTCTTGGGCCACATTAACCGCCGATTGAAAGGTTTTCGTGGCTGAGGCTAAATCAAGCACCAGCAAAGGTTTAACCCCCCAAACTAACTGTAACTGCCTAGCTACGTCTACATGGGGAGTCACCGCTATAATAGGGATCTGAGGGCGAAACTTAGAGACATTACGGGCAGTTGATCCCGTTTTTGTCAAAGACATAATTGCCGCCGCATCCAATTCTTGAGCAATATGACTAACTGCTGAGGAAATGGCGTTAGTGATGGACTGTTTCTCTTCTGAGAGAATTTTAGGGGTTGTGGGTTCTTGTTCGATCCTTTCCGCAATGGTGGCCATAGTAGCTACTGCTTCCACGGGATATTTGCCCACAGCAGTTTCATTGGATAACATCACCGCATCGGTACCATCTAAAATAGCGTTAGCCACATCGGAAACTTCTGCACGGGTAGGGCGAGGATTATTGGCCATACTATCTAACATTTGCGTGGCCGTAATTACAGGAATACCCAAACGATTAGCCGTAGAAATTAAGCGTTTTTGCAGGATAGGAACATCTTCTGGGGGTAACTCCACTCCTAAGTCTCCTCGTGCCACCATTACGCCATTACACAAGGCGAGAATTTCTTCCATATCCTCAATGGCCTCGTGTTTTTCAATTTTGGCAATGACAGGAACATTTTTGCCGGCACTGGCAATCAATTCTTTAATTTCGAGAATATCTTGAGGATTTCTCACAAAACTCAAGGCTACCCAGTCCACCCCTTGGTCCAAACCAAACATTAAATCTCGTTTATCTTTCTCCGTTAAAGCTTTTACCGATAAATAAACCCCCGGAAAATTTACCCCTTTGCGATCGGACAACACTCCCCCAACCACAACCCGACAATGAAGATCCTTCTTGTCCTTATCTACTTTCTCCACTAGCATTTCTACTTTTCCATCATCCATTAAAATTCTGGCCTTCTCAGGCACTTCATCGGCCAGATATTCATAAGAGACATAACTAATGTTTTGATTGCATTCAACTTCGCGACTGGTCAGGGTAAAAATATCCCCTGGTTGAACGGTAATTGGTCCGTTGACAAATTGACCCAGACGAATTTTAGGACCTTGTAAGTCCTGTAAAATAGCAACCGGTTGGTTTAATTCAAAAGCAGTTTGACGAATGAGGCGAATAGTATGTTGATGATAGTCATGATCATTATGGGAAAAATTGAGTCGTAACGTAGTTGCCCCTGCTAAGATCAATTGCCGTAAAATTTCTTTATTTTGAGTAGCTGGACCAATGGTTGCCACGATTTTTGTGCGACGGGATATGGAAGAGGATGTCATGGAGATGTAAATTTAACGAAGAAGCAATTATTAATTTGAGGTTCTTCCTCTAGGGTCTCATGAATGGTCACTATAGGTCGGAAAATTTGTTATTTTCTTAGGGATCTCTTGTAATAACTTGAGTTCGGAGTTCGGAGTTCGTAGTTAATATATCTGCCCACACTCCCCATCTCCCCATCTCCCCATCTCCCCATCTCCCCATCTCCCCATCTCCCCGTCTCCCCGTCTCCCAGTCTCCCAGTCTCCCCACACTCCCCACACTCCCCACACTCCCCACACTCCCCATCTCCCCATCTCCCCGTCTCCCCGTCTCCCAGTCTCCCCAAACTCTCCACACTCACAAAGCAATAATGAATTTTAGATCAAGGGGTTGGCCAAAACCGAAAGGAACGGTAAGTTAATATTAATTTCAACTTTGAACTTGTAGGCTGCATGAGAATCTTAGTTACGGGTGGTGCTGGTTTCATTGGGTCCCATCTCATTGACCGCTTAATGGCACAAGGACATGAAGTCCTCTGCTTAGATAACTTTTATACTGGCGACAAACGCAATATTGTCAAGTGGATCGGTAATCCTTATTTTGAGTTAGTCCGCCACGATATAACGGAACCCATCCGTTTAGAAGTTGATCAAATTTATCATTTAGCTTGTCCTGCTTCTCCTATTCATTATCAATATAATCCCGTCAAAACCATTAAAGTTAATGTGTTAGGGACTCTATATATGTTGGGTTTAGCTAAACGGGTGAACGCACGTATCCTCTTAGCTTCTACCTCAGAAGTATACGGTGATCCTGATGTTCATCCCCAACCGGAAGAATATCGGGGTAACGTCAGTTGTACGGGGCCACGTGCTTGTTACGATGAGGGAAAACGAGTGGCGGAAACCCTCGCTTTTGAATATCACCGAGAACATAAGACTGATATTCGAGTGGCACGTATTTTTAATACTTATGGGCCGAGAATGTTAGAAAATGATGGTCGAGTAGTGAGTAATTTCATTGTACAAGCTCTTAAAGGCATACCTTTAACTGTCTATGGGGATGGTTCTCAAACTCGTAGTTTCTGTTATGTTTCTGACTTAGTAGAAGGGTTAATGCGTCTGATGAATGGGGAACATATTGGCCCTATTAATTTAGGAAACCCTGGGGAATATACTATTTTAGAACTGGCTCAAATGATTCAAGGAATGATTAATCCTGATGCTGAGTTAGTTTATAAACCTTTACCCCAAGATGATCCTAAACAAAGACAACCTGATATTACTAAGGCAAAAACTTATTTAGGTTGGGAACCAACTATTCCCCTAAAAGATGGGTTAGAATTAGCCATTAAGGATTTTGCAGAACGAGTCTCAAAAGATAGTTAAACTCTATGACTGACAACTTAGTTTTTAGTTTAAAATACTTCTAACTCAAAGAGTTGTGTTATTGTATCATCCCAAGAATACCTTGTTTTAAACAATATAAATTTAGAGGATAAAAGTTATGCGCGTTTGTGTCATTGGAACTGGTTATGTTGGTTTAGTAACTGGAGTTTGTTTATCTCATATTGGCCATCACGTTATTTGTATCGATAATAACGAGGAAAAGGTTAAACTGATGAAGTCCGGTCAATCTCCTATTTATGAACCAGGACTTTCGGAATTAATGCACGGTTGTATGGAAGCTGGCCGTTTGGAATTTACTTCTGATTTGGCAGCCGGGGTTAATCACGGAGAAATTCTCTTTATTGCGGTGGGAACTCCTGCTTTACCTACTGGAGAAAGCGACACCCGTTACGTTGAAGCTGTAGCTAGAGGTATCGGCGAAAATTTAAACGGTGGTTACAAGGTCATTGTTAATAAGTCTACGGTTCCTATCGGTTCTGGGGACTGGGTAAGAATGATTGTTATGGATGGGTTAGCCCAACGTGAAGATGCTCCTGCTAACGTGGAGTTCGATGTGGTTAGTAACCCAGAATTTTTACGGGAAGGTTCGGCTGTTTTTGATACCTTTAACCCCGATCGCATTGTTCTCGGTAGCAACAATGACAAGGCGATCGCGATGATGCAACAACTCTATCAACCTTTGGTAGATCGCAAGTTCGGTGATGATCAAAGTTTGCCTCCTGTTCCTGTGGTAGTAACGGACTTAAACTCGGCAGAAATGATTAAATACGCTGCTAATGCTTTCTTAGCGACTAAAATTAGTTTCATCAACGAAGTGGCTAATATATGCGATCGCGTGGGTGCTGATGTTACTCAAGTGGCCTCTGGTATTGGTTTAGATTCTCGTATCGGTAACAAGTTCTTACAAGCTGGTATTGGTTGGGGTGGATCTTGTTTCCCTAAAGATGTTTTGGCTTTGATTCATACTGCTACTGATTATAATTACGAGACAGAGTTACTCAATGCTGCTGTTAATGTTAACAAGCGTCAACGATTAATTGCTGTTGAAAAGTTACAACAAGAACTGAAAATCCTCAAAGGAAAAACTATCGGTTTATTAGGTTTAACTTTTAAACCTGATACTGATGATATGAGAGATGCACCTGCTTTAATTATTATCGAACAGTTAAACCGTTTAGGGGCAAAAATTAAGGCTTATGACCCCATTGTTTCTCAGTCTGGTTTAAGTCATGGTTTATCTAATGTGATTATTGAAACCGATGCGGAAATGTTAGCTGATAGCTGTGATGCTTTGGTTTTAGTAACAGATTGGAAGGAATTTTTAAGCCTCAATTACGGTAAAATGGCTCAAGTAATGGCTAATCCTGTGATTATTGATGGCCGTAATTTCTTGGATCGCTCTAAGTTAGAAATGGCTGGTTTCCATTATGTAGGTATTGGACGCTAATTAGTTTTTTTCAAAATTGAATGAGTGAGTAGGATATTTTTATTGTTAAGATATTCTACTCATTTTTTTGTTTTTAATTACTATAGTTTACTCCGATTTATTTATGTTGATTATCTTCCCAAAACTTAGTATTTAATAATTCATCTACGTTACTGGGAAAAGGACAATCATCAGGAAAATCAGAATCATATTCAATTCGCATATTTTCCACTGCTTCCTCATAACATTTATCATAAATAGCAACCAAAAAATTGTGTAAACTAGGAGAATCTTCTAGAATATCTTTTAACTTAGACTGAGTCCTTTTTAAAGTTACTTCCCAACCTCTATAACAGTCATTTAGAGGAACATAATACCGTTTTAAAGCGTGTTCAAATAAAGTAATTAAACGGCTTTTCAATTCCCTTTTGTCTCGTCTTCCCAAAGATTCTACCTCCTCAATTAAATTGTCTAAATCTATCTGTGATAAATCTCCAGATTTTAGTTGCTTAACCGTTTCTTCTATCCATAAAGCAAAATCTTGCTCATAAAGTTGTTTGACTTTTACTAACGTCATTATTTTAATCTCCCATTAACAGTTGACAATTGATTCATTATTAATTTTACAACAATTTATGACTTTGTATAACACTAGACATTATGGTTAGGAGGTTATGGAGATTCCTCGTACCTCGGAATGACAGCTAAGGATATGAAAAATGTCCTAACTAATTTTTGTACTGCTATAACCCACTAATTTTAGTTCAATGAAATTAAAAGATTCTCTTAATTAGATAATCTCTTGTGTTAGTATATTGGCAGTTGGGGTTCACTGTAATCTATGTTAAAACTTAGACTTATTATAGCTTCTCTGTTGTGTGCTACGGGAACATTCTATCCTGCAATATTGGGATCGGCAACGGCAACAGGAGTCGGAGTTTTATCGGGTATTATAGCAAATGATCTTGGTTCTATTTGGGATAAAATTGGCCATCGCTTACAAGACAATGGTCTTCTTCATAATCATGATTTAACTAAGGCTGTTGGTGTAGCGATCGCTGCTATTATTGCTAAAACGGCTAAGGATGAAACTAAAATAGATAGGGTTTATCGATCGCATCTTGAAAGCTTGGCAAAATATACAGAAAATAATTGGCTAAATTTTTGTATAAATGACTTGAATTTTTCAGAAAAAACTGAATTTAATTTACTAGAAGATAGTCAATTAACTAAACTATTCTTAACGTCACCAGACAATTTTAATGCGGTTAGAGTCTTTAATATTAATGATTTAGAAGCAGATAAAAAGATTTGGAGAGAGGAAATTATTAGGAAGTTAGTTAATAAAAATGATACTTTATCTAGTTTACAAGTAACAGAAAAAGAAAAAGAAGAAATTAATCAGATTATTGATGTTTTAAGTGAAGCATTATCCCAACAGTTTCCTCAAGCATTACGGGGAGTTTTAAAAGAGGATTGTGGGAAAGGCGGAAAAGCTTATGCTGGATTTAGTATTGATATGTTTGGCGTGATTCAGCAAGCTATTCAAACATCAAAGGATGAAATAATTGTTCGTTTAGAAAAAATTGAAAATAATTTACAAAACAATACTATTGCAAGTGATAACAGAGAATTGATAGAAAAGTTAGAAGCTATTTATAATCAGAAGTTTGATAATAGAGATGATTTGAAAAACATTATTCACCAAGCTAACAGAGATATTAATCAAGATTTTACTAACATTAATCAACAGTTAGAAGATTTAAAAGCAAACAATAATCAAGAATTTATAAAGTTAGGGAACAAAATTCAATCGGGGTTTGATAATATTGAACAGTTATTAAATAACTTAAGTGATAAAGTTGATAAAATTTTAAAGGAAGTTAAAGGAATAAAACGTATTCAAGAAAAACAACAAGAAAATAGTACAGCAATTATTATTACAGGAGGAAATGCACCGAAATTAATTAGTCATTGGCAAGGAAGAAAAGAAGAAATTGAACGTATAAAAACCTGCTTTAGTAATGCAAAAACTCCTCTTGTTGGTATTGACGGAGTGGGAGGAATAGGGAAATCTAGTCTTGCAGGAAAGTTATACGAAGAAACAAGAGAATTTGCTCAGAAATATTGGAGAGATGTTACCAATGGGACGTTATTTACTGATATTGCTAGGGATGCAATCGCAGCATTTGGGGGAACTGTACCGCAACAGGAAACCTTGTTAGTTGATGGGTTGATTAAATGTTTACAGTCGGGACAATATTTATTAGTTATAGATAATTTAGAAAGTGTGTTAACTACGCAAAGAGAATGGAAAGATAGATTTTATGAACAGTTTTTTAACACTTGGGTAGAGTATGGGAAAAATAGCATTGTTTTAGTAACAACTAGGGAACAACCACTCTTAAAAGGGATAGAATGGATCAATCTTGAAGGGTTACAAGCTGAAGAAGGGGCGAAATTACTAGAAGAATTAGGTATTACAGGGGAATTAGAAGATTTCTCCGCTTTGGTGGGGGGACATCCTTTGATGTTAAGGTTAGTAGCAGACTTACTCAAAGATGAGTATCCCCAAGATCCGGACTTAAGACGGTTAGACTCGTTAGGGTTAGGCAATTTACGACAAATATTAACCGATGAACGGGTTAAGGGACAACATCGCAGGGAAACAGTGGGAATGGTAGCGGTTTTGTCTGCTACGGTAGAAAGGTTAACTGAAGCGCAACGGGAATTATGGTGTAATTTAAGTGTCTATCGCAAACCCTTTGATAAAGTAGCAGCGAATTTTATCAGTAGAGAAGACTCGGAGACATTGGTAGAAGCAGAGTTAAGGAAACTGGTAAAACGTTCTTTACTGCAAGAAAAGTTAACAGAAGATACTCGATACTTTGAATTTCAGCCGGTGTTACAAGAATATGCGTTGTACTGTGGGGGAGACTTCTCAGACGCACATAAAAAGGCGATCGCTTATTATCAATCTATTGCTGAAGACGATCCCAACAGTAAAGAAACGGTACAACCCTATTTAGAAATTTTTTATCACTATTGCGAAATAGAAGAGTATGAAACTGCTTTTGATGTTATTGCAGAAGTTAATGAGTTACTAAAGTTACGAGGATTGTATAGTAATCAGGTTGAGTGTTACAGTCGTTTAGTGAAAGCTTGGGAAAAGACAGCGATTAATAACTGGAAATATAGCGCATCTTTATGTGATTTAGGCAATGCTTCCCATTTTTTAGGACAATACAAACAAGCTATCACCTATTATCAACAATCTTTGGACATCGCTAGAAGTATAGGAGATAGATACAGAGAAGGGAATTGTTTCGGCAATTTAGGAGTTGCTTATTATTCTTTAGGAGAATACAAACAAGCTATAACCTATCATCAACAATCTTTAGACATCGCTAGAGACATGGGAGATAGACAAGGAGAAGGTTATGCTTTAGGCAATTTAGGAGTTGCTTATTATTCTTTAGGGGAATATAAACAAGCCATAAACTATTATCAACAATCCTTAGAAATTGCTAGAGACATAGGAGATCACAATGTAGAAGGGAATTGTTTAGGTAATTTAGGAGTTGCTTATAAGTCTTTAGGAGAATACCAAGAATCTATCACCTATCATCAACAATCTTTAGACATTGCTAGAGACATAGGGGATAGACGGGGAGAAGGGGGTGCTTTAGGCAATTTAGGAGTTGCTTATTATGATTTAGGAGAATACCAACAAGCTATAACCTATCATCAACAATCTTT
The DNA here is from genome assembly GCF_030064895.1 of Crocosphaera sp. Classification (GTDB taxonomy): domain Bacteria; phylum Cyanobacteriota; class Cyanobacteriia; order Cyanobacteriales; family Microcystaceae; genus Crocosphaera. The sequence continues at coordinate 9,214 of NZ_JASJEB010000087.1, forward strand.
AGACATTGCTAGAGACATAGGGGATAGACGAGGAGAAGGGAATTCTTTAGGCAATGTAGGACTTGCTTATCATGATTTAGGAGAATACCAGCAAGCTATAACCTATCATCAACAAAATCTAGATATCGCTAGAGACATAGGGGATAGACAGGGAGAAGGTAGTGCTTTAGGTAATTTAGGAGTTGCTTATTATGATTTAGGAGAATACCAACAAGCTATAACCTATCATCAACAATCTTTAGACATTGCTAGAGACATAGGGGATAGACGAGGAGAAGGGGGTTCTTTAGGCAATTTAGGACTTGCTTATAATTCTTTAGGACAATACCAACAAGCGATAAACTATGATCAACAATCTTTAGACATCGCTAGAGACATAGGAGATAAACGGGGAGAAGCAAATGCTTGCTTTAATATAGCTGTAGCATTCACCAATGTCCAAAGAAACGATGATGCAATAGAAGCGTTTTCTAATGCGCGTAAGTTGTATCAAGATATGGGAATTAATAACATGGTAGAACGTTGCGACAATGAAATTAATGCTTTAGAGAGTGATGTTTCTTCTCCGCAAGGTTTCAGAGGATGGTTTAAGGGTTTGTGGAAATGGTTTAAGAATTGAGAATTTAGGTGTAGGTTGGGTTAAGGAACGAAACCCAACAAAACCAAGTTTTAATACACTAAGATGGTGGGTTACGACAGATTATATATTCCTGTGATAACCTTAATTTTAGCTGTCTAACCCACCCTACTAGACTAACCGTTACAATTGTTTAATTGTTACTAATTAATTATAAACCTTCTCTAATACAACTAACCCACTGCAAACCCTGTATATTCTCTAACTAAAGGTTCATGAAATGCTAAAACAATATCTTCTTTGGGAACCCCTAAATCAACTAATTCATTAGCTATTCCAACTTCAGTACCATCATGTTGTATCCAAATTTTGCTATTTTTTATATCTAAATGTAAAACACAACCATGATATCTTTTTCTATTTTCCCAACCGACATACATTAATTGATAATGATCCCCAACCGTATCAAAAATTAATTGTTGTTCAATAGGATCTTTTGATGAACCTAACTGAGAGTATTCGGTAATAACTTGTTTAATATACTGACGATATTGTTCTAATTTTTCCATTGCAGAATAACCTCCTGAATAGGATCGTAAATGATTAGATAAATTTGCAATCTTTGAATTACTGTTTGAATAAACCGCAACTCAAAAAAGCTAGAATAAATACCCAAAGGAACCGCTAAATATAACTGTCTTTTCGGTTGTTTTTCTTCTAAAGCAATACGATAATTTGAAAATTGTCCAATAGCTGTATGAAATTCTGAAATGCTTGATTTCCCAATAAAACTTTTAATTTCCACTGCTATTTTTTCCGCTTCTTTTTCTGCTGCTAAAACTTGTTCTGCACCCAGATCAACATACATTTCAACATCACCCACTTCAATCCTTAAAGGGTCATCTGTAATTAGCCAACCCTCTTTTTCTAATCCTCTCCTTACTGCATCATGAAAAATATCTCTAGCAGACATGAATCTTGGAATAAACAAGCATTATAGTTGTTGATCATAGCACATAACATACTGTCGACTAGAGGTTGAATCATATAATCAATATTTTGTCAAGGTCACTGTTACATTTCAGCTTTGATTTAGTACATTAGCTCAAATTACTAGGCGAAAATTGAGTATCCATGAACTGTTTTTAAGCGGTCGCAGAACAAGCAACAACGACACAATAGGAATACTTAGCCCTCTTTTAATTGTAGAAATAATGGCTACAGATTTTTATTCTTGATAATCATACCACAACCCAGTAGCCTCGTCCACTATTGATAATAATTCTCACACCTAAAGTTATGTAAAGAGATGTAACTGATTGGTATTTTGTTGCTTTCTATGACAGTTAGATAAGTTTAACTTAACGAGAAGGAGTCAAACTTCTTTGGAAACTCAACAACCGCAACCAGAAAGAAGGATATTGCTTTTGTAACTTGTCAGGGAGTTGTTTTAATAGTTGGTTAAACCAAGAAGCAAACAGCAAATTTTTCAAGCTATCACCAGTAAACTCAAAATAAGACCCTAACCAACGAATTAAGTCTTTATTTCCCGCCATTTCCCATATCCAAAGCAATAAAGCGGGATTTTTTCTGGCAGCTTTTAAAGCGAGTCGAGTAAACATTAACCAGGTTGTCCTATCTTTGATGAAGGTATCAGCGACTTCTGGGGGAGAGTCAGCTAATAAACCAAAAAAGGTGTTTAACATGGAATTAATACGCTGTGGGGGTAAGGTTTTTCCTGTAGGAACCATCATTCCTTTAGAAAACAACCAAGTTACGGCTACATTACTCTGATAAGCCCGAATTCTGTTTAAATCTGCTGCTTTGAGTAAATCGTGTTTTAAACAAAAGTCTAATAAATAGGTTAATTTGTCTAAATTACGGACTAAAGAACCAAAACCAGTGAAAATTAAGGGAGATTGTAAAGATGCTGCGTCTCCAATAGCTACCAGTCTATCAAAAGCGATTTTGCGATCGCCTTTACCCACACTAAAATGGCCAGGGATATAACCAAAAGTTGGCTTTTTCCATGTCAATTTTTCTGGATCACAACGACGATATTCTGGCAAAATATTGAAGAAATCTTCATACATTTCCAATAAAGATCCAGGATTTTCAGGATGTACTTGATGGTAATGAAAGAGATAGAAAGTTAACTCATCTCCTTCTCCTGGAAACAACTCCCAGATTAATTGTCTACCACGAGAAATATCCCCATGAGAGTTTAAAACATCTCCATATTGACTATCCCAAACTTCAGTATCCATCCCTTCAATAACTGCACCAACTGTAGGACAAACACTATTAAATGTTTGCTTACCATTTAGTTGCCAAGCAATAGGAGAAGCTGTTCCCATCGCATCTACTAATAAACGTCCGCGAACTTCTTTTGTTTCTTTTGTTTCTTTTGTTTCTAAATCAACTAAACTGACTGTTACTGCTTCTTGATCAATATCAGCTTTAATAAATTCAGTTCTTTCCCAAATATCTCCCCCTGCTTCTTGTAATTTTTCACCACATAATTTAAGTAATTTAGTGGTATCAATAGCAATATTTAAGACCGTTGGTGTATGTAAAATATCAGCTTTTAAATAAGAAGGATTATTCCCATCAAAAAACTTATTAAAACCATCCACATATTCCGTAGCAATAATCGATTCAAACTCAGCCGATGTAAATAAACCCAAGTTAATTAAACTTTGAAACTCCGACCGAGAAATATTCCACTCACGGTTCATGCGTCCAAACACCAACCGTTCCACCAAAAGTACCCGATAACCTAATCGTGCCATTACCGCAGCGTGAATGACCCCTAAAGCACCGCCAATATAAATTAGGTCATATTTGGTCTGGGAAGATTGAGACGGCTGATCTTGTTCAAAAATGACTTGTTTGGGTTGTTGAGGATTTTTAACACTTTCTCGCCATCTTTTTTCCCACCAATAAACCCGTTGCAAATCTGTTTCTCCTTGGGGCATTTTACGAAAAAAATGCACCGTTTTTGGATAATAAGCTTCTAAAGCGTCAAAAATTGAAGCAGAAGAAGTATCTAACTCAGGTAACTGAGGATATTCTTGAGGAAATGCCTTTCTAATCTCTTGTTCTAAGTGACGACAAACCTTTGTTTCTGAGGGAAAAGGTTTCTTTCCCCAACGAAAAATTTTCAGATAAGTGGTTCGTTGTACTGACCAAACAAAGATGGATAATTCAGTCTCTCCTGGTGTCGAGGGAGAAACCCCAGAAATAACTTGTAAACGAACCCCATTTGCTGTAGGATTTTTTTTGCCCGTTGGAGGAGTCCAATGGGCTTGTAACCAGTGACAGACATCATCAGTGTTGGGGTTGGGAATTTCTAAATAAGTGATTTCCTTCATTACGATATGTTAAGAAAAGCAAAAATAAGCCAAAGTACAGATTCCATTTGGTTGAAAGTAAGCTAGACTTTCCGTTACTGTATTCTGAGAGAACCTTTAAAAAAGTTTACAAGTTGTGACCGATTTAGACAATTGACGATAGCCTTATGAATTATCCCATTCCAGCGAGTCCAGAAGAAATATTTGCCCTGCGTAGTAGACCAGTTGACGAAGAAATGATCGCCCTTGCTATTACTGGAGTGGTTAATCTTGCCCGTTCTCAGGGACAATCATTAGATGAGTTAACGGCCGAAGTTTTAGAAGATGATCCTTTGCTAGATAGGGTTCAACGTCGTTGGTTAAGTGATTTAATTCGCCAAGTATGGCAAGCTTTACCTTAAAATAATTTGAGTTGACCAGATATTTACAACTTGGGGTAATTCAAGAATAATTCTATGATTCATCAACCACCAGCCGGCGCAAGAGACTTACTTCCCCTAGAAGTTGTTCAGAAAGCTTGGATTAATGATACTCTCCAGCAAGTGTTTGGACAATGGGGTTATCAACGTATTGTCACGTCTACTATCGAAAGATTAGATACCCTCAAAGCTGGAGGTGCGATCGAAGATGAGACGGTAATTCAACTTCATAATAATAGTGCGGGACAGTTAGGTTTAAGGCCAGAATTAACCGCTTCGGTTGCTCGTGCTGCGGTAACACGGATGACAGAGAATAGTTACCCTCAAAGACTGTGTTATCGTGCCAATGTCTTTCGTAACCCTCCCAGTAGTCATCACGGTCGACAATTAGAATTTTATCAAGCTGGGGTAGAATTATTATTTTCTGGGGGAACTTTAGCTGATGCAGAAATTCTGCTTTTAGTGGCTGATTGTTTACAAAAATTACAAATTCCTAACTGGTATTTAATTTTAGGAGATGCAGGACTAACGAGATCATTATTATCACCGTTTCCCGAAGGGTTACGGCAGGAAGTACGTAATTGTTTATCTACGTTAGATTATATTAAACTTGAAGGTTTAGACTATCCTAATGAGAAACTAAAACAACGAGCAAAACTACTATTTAATTTACGAGGTAAACCCGAAGAAGTTGTATCAAAAGTATTAGATTTAAGTTTAGATGAAACAGGAAAAAGTTGTCTCAATAATTTAAAGTCGTTAATAGAGTTAGTTAATAATAGTGCTTCTCAAACATTACCTTTAACTTTAGATTTAAGTTTAATTCAAACATTTGATTATTATACAGGCATTACTTTTAAAGTTATCCAAAAAACTAATAATCAACTACAAACTTTAGGACAGGGAGGACGTTACGATCAATTATTAGCAGTCTATCATCCTCAACAAAAATCAGCACCAGGAATCGGTTTTTCCCTCAATGTAGGTGCTTTACATCGTTGTTTGTTATCAACAGATGTTTTACCCCAAAAGCCTAATTTAATCGACTATTTAGTAGTAGCAAAAAACACAGAATCTCAATTAGAAGCTTTAAAATATGCCCAAAAATTAAGAGAGGATGATAACTTATTGAGAGTTACTATTGATTTAGAAAAAAGGAACGATGAAGAAATTAAAAAATATGCTCAAGCAAATGGAATTAAAACTATTGTTTGGATAGAAAAAGGACAAGAACCTATTATTAACTGAGTTTGAATCGAGCAAAAATTTTATTAAGGATATAAGGTGATTGAATCAAACAGGAGTAATCTTAAGTTTAGTTGGTTTTCTTTTCAAGAAAAGTTAAGTTTTTTGAAAGACCAGTATGGGATCAGAAAATTGACAGTTAAGATAATTACACCGAAACTTTCTTAAAGTTATTTGTTACAATATTTGGAGAAGTGTATGGATTTTACTTATCTAAAATATATCAAAAATGTTACGTCTTGGGATGGGAAATGGGCCTATAAGTATTGGAATAATTCTGATTTTCCGTTAACTAAAAATTCTTACTTTCGCTTAAACTTTCATGCAATTAAAGATAAGGAAAATCAAGGGATAGAAAATCATACTAAGAACTTAGAAAAAGGTTCTTTGATTATTCTTTCTCAGAATAAAAAAATCGAAAAACAAGAAAATCGCTATTTAATGCATATAGTAGAACTGGTTAATCAGGGATATGAAGATGAACCACAATGGGATAAGAAGGAAGAAGATTGGAATATTTTTAGATGGGTTAAAGTTCATTGGATAGCTAATTTTAATAATATTAGTTCTATCCCTATTGATCAAGAGGTAATGAAAGTAAATTGGAGTTGGTACAACACAAAAGCTAAATCATTGTCAGCTACTAACTTGATGAATGAGTGGGGTAATATTGACAACTTGAGAAATCATTTAGAATCAGTTTTTAAACCTCTTATGTAATGTTATTAATTGAACGATCAAGAAAAAATAAAAAGACGTATTTCTTTAATAAATTCAGATTTTAAAGTATCCTTATGTTCAATTCAATTTAATATAAGAGGAAAAGACATAGATTAACTAATAATGATTATAGATATAAGACAATTATTAGTATTATAAAAACTATTTAAAAAATCCAACTTATTCAATAATCTAATACCTAAAAACACTACATTTTTTTTGATAGAGGGTATAAAAGATGAATTTTCAGATTAATTATGATCAAGAAGTAGATGCAGCTTATTTTCGTCTTGAGAATCAGACGGTTTTAGATTCTCAAGAAATTGCTGATGGGATTATTATTGATTATAATGAAGATAATAAGATAATAGGAATTGAGTTATTAGGTGTAAAAACCATCAACTTGGAAAATTTATCTCTCCTTATTCCCCTTTTACCTGAATCATTTAAAGCACAAATTAAAGACTTTTTTTCCTTAGAGTTTAATAGAATAGAAGAAAGCGCACATTAACGGATAATAATCATGGACATGGAACAATTATTAGTATTATGAAAACTATCTATAAAATCAAATGAAGATATTGAAGAATATTTTTCTGATGTAGATGAAGGATTATTACCATTGAATAATATTGACTTATAATAGTGTCCCACATCTACTTACTAGACATTAATATTCTCTAAAATTTTGGTTAAATATTCCACAAGAAAAATATTTCCAAAAATTTTATTTAAGCTTGATTAACATTGTTAACCGTCTCTTTAAGAACATTAGGAGATGGGGCAAAATGTTCTAAAGTTAATTGTTCTGGATAAGTAGAAAACTCTGGTAATACTTCTTGAATAAACGCTTCTGCTGCCTTAGAACGATAACGGTTAGGATTAATAATAACCGACAAAGTTCTTTTTACCTTAACTTCTTCAAGAGAAGCAACATAAATTTCTCCCATTTTCACCTCTTTTTCAATAGCAGTAATAGAGACAAATGCAGCACCCAAACCAGCTTGTACAGCATTTTTAATCGCTTCAATAGAATTTAATTCCATTTCAATAGTTAAGCGTTTGGTATCAATATTACACCGAGTTAAAACCTTATCAATTACCTTACGAATGGTTGATTGAGCATCCAAACTAATAAAATTAAGACGATATAAATCATCTTTTTGCACCTTTTCCTCTTGAGCCAAAGGATGATCAATTGGTAAAATTAAAGCCAGTTCATCCTCAGCATAGGGAATAATTTTTAAAGTATCTTGTAACTCCCCAGGAACTTCTCCCCCAATAATAGCCAGATCAACCTGTCCATTGGCAACTCCCCAAGAAGTGCGTCGGGTAGAATGAACCTGTAACTGTACCGCTACATCCGGATATTTTTGGCGAAATAAACCAATCATGCGAGGCAACAAATAGGTTCCCGTTGTTTGGGACGCACCAACAATTAATGTTCCCCCTTGAAGATTTTGTAAATCTTCGATCGCACGACAGGTTTCTTGACAGAGGGTAATAATTTTTTCCCCGTAGGATAATAATAAATGACCCGCTTCCGTTAACTGTGCTTTACGTCCACCGCGATCGAATAAAGGTACATTTAACTGTTTTTCTAAATTTTGAACTTGCAGACTAACAGCAGGTTGAGACACATATAATGTATCTGCGGCCCGTTTAAAACTTCCCTCAGTAGCGATCGCTTTGAGGATGCGCAATTGGTCTAAAGTGAAAGGAATATCTGACATAAGTTTGTCATTAGGGATTTTATCGGTTATCGTTCATTAGTTACCACTGATCCGTTTTTTAGTTATGGTTTACTGCTTTACGATAACTCTTACTTATCATGACAGTAACACAACAGGGGAATAAATTTACAAGTTAAGATAAATTGTTTTCTCTAAGGGGATTTTCTGCTGCCAATAAAGCTTCTGCTTTGTCAATAGAAAGGGGACGAGAAAATAAATAACCTTGGCCATATTCACAACTGAGAGACTCTAAAATGCTCATTTGCCCTTCTGTTTCAATACCTTCAGCAATGACATCCAGATCCAAATTATGACCTAAAGAAATAATAGTCCGCACAATTGAAATGTATTTCTGACTGTCTTCTCCCTCTTCCATACCTGCAACAAAAGATTTATCGACTTTGAGGGTATCCACAGGAAAACGATGTAAATAATTCAAAGAGGAGTAACCTGTACCAAAATCGTCAATACTTAACCTTAAACCCAACTCTTTTAAACGATTAAGCATATAAATTGCCTCTTCCACATTATTCATTATCATACTTTCGGTGATTTCTAATTTTAAGTGATCGCCTTCAACCCCTGCTGCATCGAGAATGCGTTTAATTTGTTTGACCAGGTTGGGTTCAGAAAATTGACGACCGGATAAATTAACACTCATAATTAGAGCAGGATAGCGAGGAAAGCGTTCCTGCCAATGGCGAACTTGACGACACGCTTCTGTCAAGATCCATTCTCCCAAAGGAACAATTAACCCGGTTTCCTCGGCCACTGGAATAAAATCCCCTGGAGAGACAAACCCTCGAGTTTGAGAATTCCAACGTACCAACGCCTCAAAACCAGAAATTTTCCCCGTTTTTAAAGAAAATATTGGTTGATAATATAACTGAAATTCTTGTTCTTCTAATCCCACCCGTAAATCCTTTTCTAAATGCCAACGTTGTACCGCTTGGGTATCCATCCCAGGTTCAAAGATTTGGGGACGACTAGAATTAATTTCTTTGGCCTTGTGCATGGAAATATCAGCGTAACGCAGTAATTCGGGGCCATGAAAATTGCTACCTGTCTTTTCAAAAGAGATACCTATGGTTACAGTGAGATAAATTTCTTGTCCTTGCCAAAATAGGGGTTGACTTAACACCTGTTGTAATTTTTCGGCAAAGTGGACTACTTCTTGCTTATCCGTGACTGGTTTTAACGAGATGGCAAACTCATCTCCTCCAACCCGTCCTAAATGATTGTCAGAATTAAGCTGTTCTTGAAGACGTTGGGAGGTGGCAATCAGTAAATAATCTCCTGCTTGATGGCCTAAACCATCGTTAATGGTTTTAAAGCGATTGAGATCAATAAATAAAACCGCTACTAACTCCGATGAGTCTGAATTGTTTTTCTGATTAAGTTGTTGTAATTTTTTCTCTAAGTTCCTTCTATTGGCTAACCCTGTCAGGGGATCATGATAGGATTGATAAACCGTTTTATAGGCTAAAACATAGGTTCCCGAGATCAAAAAACTTAGTAAAGGTGGGACAAAAGGAATCCAACCGAACTGGGTGAATAGAAAGAAACATAAGAACCATAATCCGGCCACCGAAAGAATTACATTACACCCTAATATCCAGAGACGTTGCGATCGCCAGACCACCACTCCTCCCAATATAGACCATAATCCAATCCACATCCATTCTACGGACTCGGACCAAAACCAAAAAGGTTTTTCTGTTTGCAAAATTGTTCCTAAAACTTGACTGATAATTTGTCCATGAATTTCTACCCCTGACATTTCAAAGTTTGTGGTTGCTGTGGCACTATAAGGGGTGGGAAAGACATCTTTTTCAGTGGGAGTTGTTACCCCAATTAAAACTATTTTATCTTCTACTAAATCTCGAGTGAAATTACCATTAAGAACGTCGGTTAAAGAAATAATTTTAGCGATTTTTTGGGAACGATAGTTAATTAATATTTGCCAACCGAATGCTTCTGAGCCTCGTAACATATATCCCCCAGAATTTTGTTGCAAACGAGGTATTTTTTGAGAATTTATTTCCAGGGCATCAGGGGTTACTTGAAAATCTGTATCTTGTTCTTTTTGCAAATATTTTAAGATAGTTTTTAAGGCAAAAGAATATTTTTTCAGTTTTCCCGAAGGAGACTCAACATACAAAAAACTGCGACGCACCACATTATCATGATCGATAGGTAAATCACTAAAACCTACTCTATCTTTAGGGAGGTTATTGGGAGGAGGAACCCCAGGACTATCTTTTGAAGGTAGTTCTTCAACAACAATAATATTATCTTTTGAGAGAGCTTTTTTTAACTTTTCAGTCCCAGGATAACGAGGAATATCTCTATATATATCAAGGCCAATTACTCTAGGATTATAATCTTGTAATTTATTTAAAACTTGAGCCATTACTTCATCAGACAAAGGCCATTGTTTTTGTTGTTTAATATCAGCTTCATCCACACCAACAATTAACAAACTTGGGTCGGCATTTTGAGAAGAATTAAGTCTTACTTTATGATCATAAGCAACTAACTCAAGAAATTGTAAATTACCGTTTTGTCTAAGGGAAACAATTCCTCCAGTCACCACCAGACTAGAAAGAATAATAGAAGGTAAAGACAATAACCAAAGTTTTTGCCATTTTCTAGAAGGATTATTACTAAAATTAATAGTAGTTTTCTTAGTTTCTTGAGAATATGACTCGTTATTATGACTAACGAGAAAAGAACGAATTACTTGATATAAATTAGTTAACACTATAGTTTGGATGAATAACTAAACAAAAAAATCAGACAGGGCTGCTTAACAAGACTTTCCTGTTATGATGAGATAATAAGCTTAATAGAAAAAGTTGGTGTGATCATGATCACAAATAGGATAAAAAAGTGGACACAGAACAAGATTCGAGAGTAGAATAGCTTAGGAGTACGAGTATGTTGAGTCTATTATCTGGATTATTGCTTCTAGTTTTAGATACTCAATATTTAACCCCAATTACTTCAGAAAATTTACATCATTATAGTAATTGACAACAACATTGAAACCATGTTTAACCAGAAACCAATTAAACTAACAACAGGAATAATAACTTTATCCTCCCTGATTCTACTGTCTTTTTCCAGTATGGGGGTGGCTCGAACCGAAACCAGTGGGAGTAATAACAATGAACCCGAAGAGTCCATCGCTGATAGTGTCCCCGATCGCCGTAGGGGTGGGGCGCGTCGGGGCATCATAACTGTGGAAAATAGTCAAGACGAAGATAATTATAATCAAGAAATCCTTCAAGTCCCCGAAAGACGGAAACCAGCAGCCCATCGCAATAATAATCAGTGTAACTTTAAGCCTCAAGAGTTAACTGCCTTGATTCCCCAAAATAATATACCGGGAAAAACCACAGCTACCTCCCCCACTTTATACTTTTCTGTGCCAGCGATTACAGCCAACATTGAAATTGAATTTGTTCTACGGGATCATCAAGATAAATTAGTCCAAAAACAAACTTTCTCAGGTAAAGGAAAAGCAGGAATTATGGGCTTAGAATTGCCCGCAGTTTCTCCTATTTCCTCCACTAATAGCAATAGTAGCTACCATTGGTATTTATCGGTTATTTGTAATCCTGGCGATCGAGCTTATGATATTGTTGTGGAAGGATTACTACAACCAGTTCCCCTGGAAACTAATCTGGAAAAACAACTGGCAACAGCTACCCTTGAAGAAAAAATTAAACTCTATCAAACTCACGATCTCTGGCACGAAGAGTTAGAGACTTTAGCGACAATGAAGCGATCGCAGCCCCAAAATTCTCGCATATCTAAACAACTCGGACAGTTATTACAATCGGTTAAACTGGACCCCAGCATCGGCCAACAACCCTTATTAGGAACACAACGCCTAAGTTTAAACCGTTAGCGACGATAAAACAGAGATGTGATAAAAAATTGCGGTAAAACCAACATTCTACGCCAACGCCAAGGTTCTTGATAGAGTCGGTATAGCCATTCTAAGTTATTGTTCCGTAACCAACCCGGGGCGCGGCTTTTTGTTCCCGACCAAATATCGAAACTACCTCCAACCCCCACCCAAATGGCCTGGGGACACAGATTTCTGTTTTCACGAATCCATACTTCTTGACGAGGAACCCCTAAACCCACCAAAATTAACCGAGGTTGTTGCGCTTTGAGGGTATTTTTCCAGGTTTCTTGTTCTTCCGATGACAAATAACCATGAGCAGTAATAATATTAACTTTAGGTAGTTTAACGCGCCACTGAGTAGCGGCCGCTTCTGTGACCCCAGGTTTACCACCATAAAAAGCAATTAGATTACTTTGACCATTGTTGGCCAACGCTTCAATTAAAGACTGGGCCAGTTCTATACCCGGACAACGTTGCTGTTGTTGTCCCCTCATCTTTAAATAGATAACCACACCGGCCCCATCAGGGATAACTAAATCTGCTTCTTGAATAATTTGGGCCACCAGAGGATCTTTTTTGGCTAACATGGCCATTTCGGCGTTAATAGTGACGACATGAACCCCTTGATCTTTTGGGCGAGGTTCTAGTAACCAATTGGTATAGTTATGGGATAAATGAACCGGTAAACCGAGAACGGGAAAGGTTTTAGGCATGACTTTTTTGTGGGGGAGAGGGGGGAGACTGGGTGACGGGGAGAGGGGGGAGTGTGGGAAGTGTGGGGAGAATGAGGCAATACATAATGTTTTCTCTTCTTATCCTTCAGCTTCTTCCCTATCTCTATCTCAACAGATAATTTCCAAAACCTACCTAGTGCCGCTACGCGAAAGTCAAAAGGCAAAAGGCAAAAGGCAAAAGTATCGATTGGTAAGGGTTTGAGGCTTTTGCGACTGGTGGGTTATTTCCACCACGCTGCACTAGTATTGAGTGGAAAGTTTTCTAGGTATATTACCTTCTCACTACTGCCTCCTGCTTCCTGTCTACTGCCTCCTGGTTGCTGCCTCCTTTATCCTTAAAACGGGGAAACTTAGGGAAAATAATCAGAGCAATTAACCCTAACCAAGCTAAGCTACTAATCCAGTTAGCCCAGGCTAAACCATGAAAGGTTGTCCGAATAGTATAAGTTCCCGGTTCGAGGTATAACCCGGTTAAATTATAGTCGTGATGATGAACGGCAAAAGGCCTCTCAGAAGGTTGTCCATCCACCCAAACTTTTAACATATCGGGATAATACAACACTGGTAACTGGACAATTTTAGCGTCTTCTGAAACAGTAATTTCACAAACCGTACTTACTCCTTGTTGCTGACATTTCTCCTCGGTTTCGGTGACGGGAATGAGGGTATTTTTGGGTAACATCCCGTCAAAGAACAGTTGTTTGACGCGAATATTTAAGGGTTGTCCGTCACGGGTTGCTCCTTTGACCACAAATTTTAGGCCAAAATCATTCTTAGAGTCTGGAAGGGGTGGGAAGGGAACCTCACCTTTCAATTCACGGGAAACCAGGGGAAATGAACCCACAACCTTACCATCAATTTGCACTTCTAAGGTAGCGGTATCGGCAATATTGTCTAAGGGAACCTCTCCCTCGATGAAAAGGACTGGTTTTTCTTCTTTTTCCCATGCCGGATAATATAATTCCGCTTCTAGGATTAAGGGATGATTGACAAAGGTATTCCAAGTGCTGTACCCAGGAATCCAGTCAGGATGTAAAAGGGGTAATGGTGCTTTACCGTAGAGGGTTCTGATAGGGGTACGATAAAGATAGTCTAAGGCCCCAGAATAGCGGAATAATGGTTCTTGTTTTAATTTATCAACTGTTAAGTTTCCTTTGGGTGCCGGAAGCCAAGGACTACTGGCTAAGACAATAGCTAGGATACCAATAATTAAATGACGGCGATCGAGTCTTCGGCGAAAGATTAACACCGTTGCGTAGGCGGTTAATAAGGCTCCAGCCCACATTACATGGGTGAGGAAACGGAAGGTAAACTGAGTTACCCACAGTTTACGGGGTAAAATATTCCAAATGTTGATCGGACTCCAGGTTAAAAATAAGGCAACTCCAAATACCCATAGTAAACCTAACATATAGGGACGAGTTTTCTGTAATTTGGGGGGTAAGGAGGGAGAAAAATAATAATAGTACATAGATACGCCCCAACCTGCCAGTAAAATCCATCCTACCGCCGGATGTAAGCCATAAGTGGTGGCTAAACCGCTTGGTGAGGGTTCAGCGGGTAGGGAAGTGGGAGATAGTAAGTTGGCAAGGGGTGTATAAAAGTTAGTACTAAAAGGGTTGATAACGTTGATTTGTTTACGAATGGAAAGGTAAGGAGAAATAAAGACAACTGGCGCTAAGAAATAAAAGCCCAGTAACCACCCTAAACCATAGCCTTGAAGAGGAGGTAATAAACGGGAAAAAGTGAAATCTTTTTTTCTGGTTTGAATAACAACAATTAAGGCTAAAATACCTATGAATAAGCTGCCGTAAACAAAGGTAATAATATGAGTTACCGCTAAACAAAACCAACTAATGGCACTGAGTATTAGATAACGTTTTTTTCCGGTTAGGTAAGATTGAATAACATAATATAAGGCCATTGGGAAAATTCCTTGAGCAATGGCTTCTGTAAAGGCTCCTCTTGCATGAATATTATTCAAAAAATAAGGGGCAGACATATAAGCAATTCCGCCCAAAATTGCAGCAATACGGGATTGTGTTAGTTGAAAACCTAAGCGATAAATATAAAATGCACCGAGAATTAAAGCTAGTATGATTACTAATTTATAGGCTTCGTAGGGATTATCGGGTGTGACTAATGTATAAAAAAGACCTCCGATAAAATATGGAAGTTGACTATAAAATTGAAAGCCTGGGTAACGCCAACCATTGTCTTCAAGAGGAGCAACTCTTAAAGGAAATTGTCCTTCTAAAATAGCAGTTCTTGCTTGGGCAATATAACCAACATGGGATGGGGTATCATTAATAGAAAAAATGATGTTTGATGAGGCCATTGGTGCCATTAATGACAAGGAAACAACGCCATATAAGACTAGGATTCCTAGTGCAATTCGATGCTTATATAGCCATTGATGGATAGATTTTATAATGTCTTTTGGAGTCATATATTTTAAAAAATTTAACTTATTTTATAAATAAAAATAATGTCGTTACGGGAATAAATGGGTTGATTATTGATTAGAAATTTCCAATTTTCAGCAGCAATAGGATTAGTTTCTTTTTGTACATAAATTTGTTGTTTTACGGTACTATCAATGAGAAGATACTGATGAGGAAGTTGAGTGATAGTTTCTGTTTCTGGATTAAATCTAGATTGAGCATAATAGGATTCGATATTGATAGGATATTCTTCTATCTTACTTAGTAAATCAAGATATTGGACAAAACTAATGTTAACACCAAAAAGTTGATAGGTAATGACATTGTCGTTATCCTTTGGTAATAAGTTATGGGTTAGCAAATATTCTACTCCCGGTTGGGTTTCTTGTCCCCAGTTAATCGTTGAATCATCGGCTAATTTCCATTTTTCTTGGTTCCAAATTGGGTTGACATAACTCAAAGATTGAGGAATTCCTATGATCCCTAAGTAGACGTAAATTGTTAACCCCCCTAATAAGACGTATTTTTGCCATTTATGTTTCAATAGGACTGTTAAACTTGCAATTAATAGGTAAACAAATAAGAGAATAGGATAAAAATATCGATAACCAATAATAAAGCGACTATCTTTTGTCAACCAAAAATAAATCAGAGGATAAGCACTAGCTAAAATTATTAAAGGTAGGTTTTTTTTATTAACATAATCTTTAAGGTTTATCTTCTGAAAAATTAGTTGGTAAATTAAAACTAATATCAAAAATAATGCGATAATAAACAGTGCTGGATTTTCTTTAAACCAAAAAATTTTAGCCAAGTATTCTAAGGAGGTTATAGGGACAAATTCTCCGTTCCAAAAAGGCTCTCTAATGCCTCCTGCTGTACTTAAATTCATTTTAATTCCGTCAACATAAACCCATAAATTCTCAATGATAGATTGCTTTGTTAAATTTCTAAATGCCCATCTATACATCAATAATATCAAAATAAATTGTATAATTGAACTCATAAATGCCAGGAATAAAAGATAGATTAATCTTCTATTTTTATTTTGTTTAAATAGGACAATGCCTACCCAAATATAAGTAAATATAGTAATAGGTATTAGAATTAAATTACTAAATTTTGCACTAATAGCAATAAATAAACAGAGGGTAAAAATAAAAAAATGTATTTCTAAAAATTGCTCATTTTCTTTTATTAATGTCTGATAAATAATCATCAGAGTAAGGATAGATAATAACCCATATACACCGACACTGACATCGAAAGCTATCAGAAAGTTATGACTATAAAAAATTGGTGCAAAAACATATAAAATAGCAAATATAACAGAAATTCTCTCAGGTATTTTCTTAAAAATAAAAGTATATAAATATAACCAGACAAAAATAAAACTATTAAAAAATAAATGAGGTAGCCGTAGAGTAAATAAGAGTTGATGAAAATTACTATACTTATCCATCAAGAGATTATATCCTAAATTAAAAGCAGCTAAACGAGCCTCGATACTTTCTTCACCACTGATAATATTAATGCTAGGAACTTCTAGATTATAGTCAGAATAAAATATATTAAGAATGAGAGAATTAATTAACTTAAAAAAAAGAGGATGTTCTTGATTCAATCCTAACCCTTGGGTATAAGCATAAGCAGCACCAATATATGCAGATTCATCTGAAGTAATAGAAGTTTCAGTTATTAGGTAAAAACCAATTATATAATAAATGATTATTAACAATATAAATAATAATTGTCGAGGAAATTGTTTAATAGTAAAATACTTCAACGCCATAAAATCCTCATCACCAAAAATTACTGCATCTAGAATGTTAGAGATTACTTATATCATAAGTTGATCCATTTGTCAAAAAAACTAACACAAGCAGACTGCTGATACAGGGTAGGAGTGGGTGTTCCTGTGAGTTACTCAAATCAATAGAAGATATAAGGAACCTAGAACATAGAAATAAGAGTCATATATTTGAGACCTTGGCTGAACCTGTCCAAATAGGCAACCATTAGAAACTATGGCAATTAAGGATTATCTAATTAATAAACTACGTAGAATCTTAGGAATTATTGATATTTTAGCGGCACTTGATCAAGTTTTAAAAGATCAGAGGCGGGAGTTAATTAAAGAACTTCTCAATAAAATTAAACCAGGAAGTATTGTGGAATGTTGTATAAATGGTGTGGAACTTTTAGCACCTATTGAACCGTTACAAGTTTATCAGCATTGTGTTTTTCCAACTGCTGAAGAAAAACTTAATTTCTCGGTTGAAAATCATTGCGCACAATGGTTAAGTTCTCGTATTAACTATGGAGATACTATTCTAGATATTGGTGCTGCTTTTGGGGTGATTAGTTTTCCTTTAGCTAAAGCAGTGGGTAAAAAAGGTCATATTTATGCCTTTGAACCGGCTAAAAATACCCAAGATGTTTTACAAAAAATCTTAAACTTAAATCACTTTTCTAACATTACTTTAGTACCTCAAGCTATTTCAGATAAATCTGGAGTAGCCGAATTTATTGAATATAGTAAAGATAATGACTCATCTTGGGCTTCAGATACTTCTACTTTAGCCTCAGATGATAATATTAAAGAACATAAAAATTTTATGACTTATGAAGTATCTGTGATTACTTTAGATGAATATGTCGAGGAAAATTCTTTGGAACCATCAGCGATAAAAATGGATATTGAAGGCTTTGAATTTTATGCCTTACAAGGAGCTAAACAAACCTTGAATAAATATTTACCTTATCTGTGTATTGATATTCATGCTGATGTTAAAACAGGAAAATCTGCCTTACTTAACGTTAAACCCTTCTTGCAATCTCTTGGCTATACTTTAACAATGGAAGAACATACGCTTTATGGTATTCCTCCTGAAAAATCATGACAAGATACAATGGGGAAAAATACAAAGAAGTGGTTTAATAATTGAAGACATATTTAATTAACTAGGAGCGAAAATTAACCTTGGATACTATCTGTCGTGTTTGCGATTCAACTAATTTAGAATTAGCGATTGATTTAGGACATCAACCCTGGTGTAATAATTTCTTGAAACCAGAAGAAGTTGGTAAAGAACCTTTTTATCCCTTGCGAGTTTTATACTGTCATGATTGTGGAACCGTACAGTTAGATTATACGGTGAAAAAAGAGATCATGTTTGGAGATCATACCTATCTTTCTGGGGTGACAAAATCTTTAAGCGAACACTTTAAAAATGTTGCTCATGAAATCGATGATCGCTTCTTTAAAGATACTCCTAATAAGTCGGTTTTAGATATCGGTTCTAATGATGGAACACAACTGAAACATTTTCAAGCATTAGGTTATGACGTTTTGGGGGTAGAGTCATCAAAAACTACCTCAAAAATAGCCCAAGACGCAGGGGTTCCTACTGTTAATGATTTCTTTAATTTAGATGTAGTAAAACGTCTTGATAGGAAATTTCATGCTATTAACGCAGCCGGTGTATTTTTTCATTTAGAAGAACTCCATTCCGTCACTGAAGGAATAAGAGAAGCATTAACAGATGACGGTGTTTTTGTGGTGCAATTCCTTTATATGAAGCGAATTGTTGATAATTTGGCCTTCGATCAAATCTATCATGAACATCTTTTATATTATAATCTTAACACTATTGAAGTGTTATTAAATCGTCATGGTTTATCCATGTTTGATGCTTATTTATCTCCTATTCATGGAGGATCAATTATTGGCTTTGTTACTCATCAAGGACAGAAAGCACCAAGCGATCGCTTACAAAAAATGCGTCAAGCAGAAGTAGAAGAAAAAAGCAATGAATTCTCTACTTATTTAGACTTTGCTAAGCGCATTGAACAGATGAAAATTGATAATTTAGCCTATTTAGATAAAGCTAAACAAGAGGGGAAAAGCGTCTGGGGTTTTGGCGCACCAGTTAAGGGTAATACCATGTTAAATTACTTTGGTGTAGGAACAAATCACCTAGATTATTTAGTGGAAAAAAATGAACTAAGACGGGGACTATATTCTCCTGGAATGCACATTCCCATTGTCATTGAAAAAGAACTAACAGAACTTCCTGATATTTATTATGTGTTAGCTTGGAACTTCAAAAAAGAAATTTTAGCTAATAATCAACACTTAATTGATAAAGGAATTGAGTTCTATTTCCCTGTTAATCCTCAAGAGATTTAGTTCAGTTTCTGGTGGGCAATACTATAGCACTTCTCATACTTGTGAGGTACAGAGTTTTCTAGTTTTAGGAGTTCGGAGTTCGGAGTTCGGAGTTAGATATTAGGTGTACCTCATGAGTCCGAGAAAGGCTATATTAGGACATAATAATATTATGTCATTACAAATAAGTTCTTGTAGGGGTTTAACAGTGTTAAACCCTCTTCGTAATTTTCCCACAATCTAAACTTGATTGCCGTATTAACAAAACCTTCTAAATATTGCCCACCTAAATTTTATTGATTGTAACAATCCCAGGAAAAATAATTATGGAAACAGTAAAAAATCTTTATGAGACAGACTTTAACCTTTGGTTAGAAGAAACTGCTAGATTGTTAAAAGAAAACAATTTTGAGCAATTGGATATTGAAAATTTAATCGAAGAAATAGAAGCAATAGGAAGAAGTGAAAAGAAAGGATTTCGTAGTAATCTAGAAATATTATTACTGCACCTTTTAAAATGGAAATATCAACAAAATAAACGGTCAGGTAGTTGGAAACGTTCTATTATTGAACATCGAAATAGGATATTAGACGAATTACAAGACAGTCCCAGTTATAAACCATATTACGAGCAAATTTTTGATAAATGTTATAAAAACGCCAGAAAATATGCTGAAGCAGAAACAGGTTTATCTATCAAGACGTTTCCTGAAATTTGTCCCTTTTCTAAAATAGAAGTTTTAACCATTGATTATATTCCCCAAGATGACAAGAATTAAAATGGTAATAATTGATAGCTTGCTTAATCAATATATACTCTATTCTTGCCCACCATTATCGATCTTTCTTATCACTTTCTAACTTAATTAGATAGTAATTATAGTAAAGGAAGGAAATATATAGCAGTTCCCATACTTGTAAGGTACACAGGTAATCGCTTTAAGGCAGGAGACAGGTGTACCTCATGAGTCCGAGAAACGCTATATACCTGGACTGTTTCTTGCTGCATACAATATTTTTCCTTTCAAAGCAAGAGATAAAATGACGAATAATAAAGTTTTTTTAAGTAAAAATCCTGATTTTTACGTTTTTTTATTTACAATGCTTCCAGTTATTAAGTATTTATCCCTAAAATAATCTAGATTGTTGAGCGGAGAAATACATTTTTCAAATTTCGTCAAAAAACTTTACTTTCTTTTAACATTTTGTTACTGTGTGTATGTGACGACCTTAACTACAGGTTTGTTGTTTCTGATCATAAGAAACACAACTTTCTATCAATTTCATATAAACTATACGCGCATACGCAAGGATAACTATGGTTCAAGCAAAACCGTTAAATGATAAAACTGCTTCTGAATCCAATCAGATTATTCAGTTTAATCACCCTGTAAAATACCGCACGTCCGAGTGGTACACCGGACACGGTGAAATTGTTGCTAGTGGAGATAATCGTTCCTTTGAAGTATCAGCCAGTTATAACCTAAAAGCCACTGTTAAGTTGGTTAACGACGTATTAAACCCAGAAAATCCAACTTTAGCCGAAATTTATAGTAGTCTCGGCCGTTGTGTTGCCATTGTTGATCTCACCATTGATGAACTATACGGCGAAGCAATCCGTAAATATTTTGAGTATCACGAAATTTCTTTAGAATTATACCCTTGTCGTGCTTGGGAGTCCGATAAAACCCCCGAAACCGTCAATAAAATCCTTTCTTATTTAGGCAAAGATGGTTCCGATGTTTCCCGTAACGAACCCGTATTAGTCATGGGTGGTGGTGTTTTAAGTGATGTAGCCGGTTTAGCTTGTGCGCTGCAACACAGACGTACCCCTTATGTCATGATCGGAACAACGGTTATTGCTGCCATCGATGCAGGACCTTCTCCTCGTACTTGTACCAACGGCAGTCAGTTCAAGAATAGTATGGGTGTGTATCATCCCCCAGTTTTAACTTTGGTGGATCGTACCTTCTTCCGTACCCTAGAAACCGGTCATGTCCGTCACGGGATGTCTGAAATTATCAAAATGGCGGTTACCGATGATCCCGTTTTGTTTGAATTAATGGAAAAATACGGGGCCCGTTTAGTAGAGACCCATTTTGCTACTTTAGTAGACGATGCAGAACTTTCTGAAATTGCCGATGAAGTAATTTATCGCGCTTTATTCTCCTATATGAAGCACGAAGGGACAAATATGTTTGAGACCTATCAGGATCGTCCCCATGCTTACGGACACACCTGGAGTCCTCGCTTTGAACCCGCAGTTAAATTAATGCACGGTCATGCAGTATCCATTGGTATGGCTTTCGGTGCCAGTTTAGCAGCAGAAATGGGTTGGTTATCAATAGCAGATCGCGATCGCATTATTGGCCTTTGCACCTCTATGGGTTTATCTGTTTATCATCCCATCCTCGAAGACATGGACATCATGTTAGAAGGACAGAAAAATATGCGTCGTAAGCGCGGAGAAGGTGGACTTTGGGCCCCCTTACCAACTACCATTGGCCAATGCGACTACGCCCAAGACGTTTCTTCTGGGTTGTTACAAAAAGCTGTGGAACACCATAAAGCATACTGTACTTCTTTGCCATCGGGCGGAAAAGGCGAGGAAATGTATCTCAGCGATCTCGGTTTAGCGTAAGAAAAATTAATTATGAGTCAATTATTAACTACTCCTCCAGCAGCAAGACCGGTCACCCCCTTGGGTATTCTAGTGGAAAAACTAGAAAGTACCCTTAAATTAGCGGAAACTGAGGCTGTTTCACCCTTTTTATTAACTGCCTTACAAGAGGTAGAAGCCTTAGCATCGGGTCTAGATCCGTACCTAGACGACTGTACCACAGAAGAATCAGCAGCTTTAGCCAACTTAGCCAAGAAAACGGCAGAAGAAGACTGGAGCAAGCGTTTTTCTGACGGGGAAACAGTACGTCAGTTAGAACAGGAAATGTTGTCCGGTCATATTGAAGGACAAACCCTAAAATTCTTCATTTCCATGATGGGTGCAAAACGTATCTTGGAAGTGGGAATGTTCAGTGGTTATTCTGCTTTAGCGATGGCCGAAGCGTTACCGGAGGACGGTTATTTGCTCGCTTGTGAGGTTGATCAATATGTGGCTGACTTTGCTCGCACTTGTTTTGATCAGTCCCCTCATGGCAGCAAAATAGACATCAAGGTCGCTCCTGCCTTGGAAACTATGCAAGTCTTAGCAGAGACTCAAGAATGCTTTGATTTAGTGTTTATTGATGCTGATAAGGCAGGCTACATTGACTACTTCAAACTGCTGTTAGAGAGCAATTTATTAGCTCCTGGGGGCATTATCTGCGTGGATAACACCTTGTTGCAGGGACAACCCTATTTACCAGCGCAACAACGCACACTCAACGGAGAAGCGATCGCTCGTTTTAACCGTTTTGTGGCGGATGATGACCGTGTGGAACAGGTATTATTACCGTTGAGAGATGGTTTAACTCTGATCCGACGCAAGTAGTTGGATGAAACCCCGTTATTAACAACGGGGTTTAACAATTGACTCATGAATCACATCTAACACACTCCTCACACTCTTTTTTTTTCATCAGTGATGATTGCTTTATTGAAGACTATCGCTACCTTGGGATTACTTTTGGTTGTTTTCCCAATTAATCTTTTGGTTGTTTTTCTATCCCTGATTATTAGTTTTTTGATGGCACCTTTTTCTAAAAGAAAGGTAATCAAAAATCCTAAGAAAGTATTATTAACGGGGGGCAAAATGACAAAATCTTTACAACTTGCCCGTTGTTTTTATAATGCTGGACATGAGGTTATTTTAGTAGAAACGGATAAGTATTGGTTGTCTGGACACCGCTTTTCTAGAGCAGTTAAGGGTTTTTATACCGTTCCTGCACCAGAAAAAGATCAAGAAGGATACTGTCAAGGATTATTAAATATTGTTCAACAAGAAAACATTGATATTTTTATTCCTGTCTCTAGTCCTGTTGCTAGTTATTATGATTCCGTTGCAGGTAACTTATTAGCCGAACATTGCGAAATTATGCACTTTCAACCTAACATTACTAAGATGTTAGATGATAAGTTTGAATTATGTGAACAAGCACACCTATTCGGTTTATCTGCACCCCAAGCTTTTCTAATAACAGATCCTCAACAAATTCTTGATTTTGACTTCAAAAATAATCAAGGAAGAAAGTATCTTTTAAAAAGTATTAAGTACGACTCTGTTTCTCGCTTAGATATGACAAAACTTCCCTTTGAAGGGATGGAAAAGTATATTAAAAATTTGCCCATTAGTAAAGATAAACCTTGGGCAATGCAAGAATTTATTACAGGGAAAGAATATTGTACTCACAGTACAGTTAGGAAAGGAAAAATTAGGCTACATTGTTGTTCAGAATCTTCTCCTTTTCAAATAAATTACGAACATATTGATAAACCAGAAATTTACAATTGGGTAGAAAAATTTGTTAAAGAATTAAACCTAAGTGGACAAATTTCTTTTGATTTTATTCAAGCAGAAGATGGTACAGTTTACCCCATCGAATGTAACCCTAGAACTCACTCAGCTATCACCATGTTTTACAATCATCCAGGTGTTGCTGATGCCTATCTAAAAGATGCTGAAAACGAAGAAAAAGCCATTACTCCATTAACTAATAGTAAGCCCACTTATTGGCTATATCACGAGATTTGGCGGTTAACAGGGATTCGTTCTATATCAGATTTTCAAGCTTGGATCAAGAAAATTACCACAGGAACAGACGCTATTTTTCAACTTAATGATCCCTTACCATTTTTAATGAATCCTCATTGGCAAATTAGTTTATTATTAATGCAAAATTTGCGCCCATTAAAAGATTGGGTAAAAATTGACTTTAATATTGGTAAATTAGTGGAAATAGGTGGGGACTAATCGGAGTTCGGAGTTCGGAGTTAGGAGTTCGGAGTTCGGACTTAGAACTTTGTTAAGTAAAGACTCACTATTTGAGACTTTTTATTTTGACAAGTTGTCTATAAATTTCCTTATATCGAACTCAGGTTGATAAAAAAATTTGTAGGGTTTTAATAATATTAAGCCCCTAGAAAAGACTAAATTTAACCCTAAAATAATAATGGTCGAGCAACTGGGAATTATCATTACATTCATCTTTTTTCTGCTGTTGTTTACAGGGGTAGGAACCTATTCAGCAACTCAGAAAAAAGCCACCACCACTGACTATTTATTAGCCAGTCGTAGCGTTAACCCTTGGTTAACCGCCCTTTCAGCTATGGCAACAGGGCAAAGTGGTTTATTATTCATCGGACAAGTGGGTTTTGCCTATAAAATTGGCATTTCCACTATCTGGCTAACCATAGGTTGGGCAATCGGTGATTATCTCGCCTGGTGGTTAGTTTTTCAACCCCTGAGACAGCTTTCTGAAGAAACCTCATCAGAAACAGTTTCAGCATTTCTCGCCCAAAATATCAAAGGATATCGCCTTATTTCCCTAATTTCTGCCCTTATTACCCTAGCATTTCTTGGTTCCTACGCCGCAGCCCAACTGGTAGCCGGTAGCAAAGCCTTAAATACAGTGTTTGGTTGGAATTATAACTTAGGCATTATTATCGGTGCTATTATTGTCGTTATTTATTGCTTTTCTGGGGGCATTCGTGCTTCAATCTGGACAGATGCCCTACAAGGAATATTAATGTTAGGTTCCCTATTACTGTTATTAGTGGTAGCAGTGGTTAAATGTGGTGGTTTTCCTAACTTATGGCAATCTTTAAACAATATTGACCCAAATTTAGTCAATTTTAGTCCTCAATCTCTACCTTTAGGCTTTATACCTTTCCTTATCGGTTGGATGGTTGCCGGGTTTGGAGTTATTGGCCAACCCCATATTATGGTTCGGGCCATGGCCATCGACTCGGCCAAAAATCTTGGTTTTGCCCGCAACTTGAAAACCAGTTTAGGGTTGATCAACTCCTTCTCTGCGTTGGGTATCGGGTTAACCGCAAGGGTATTACTCCCAGACTTGGGTTCATCTGGTGATCCCGAGTTAGCTTTACCCTATCTTTCCTTGGAATTGTTACCAGTCTTCTTAGTCGGTTTGATCTTAGCCGGATTATTTTCTGCAACCATGTCCACCGCAGACTCTCAAATATTATCTTGTTCAGCAGCTTTGACACAGGATATTTTTCCCCAGATGTCTAAGTCCTATAATTTTGCCAAAATAGGAACTTTGAGTGTTACTGGGATTGTTTTAGTCATTGCCCTCGCTGGAGATAATAATGTCTTCGCCTTAGTTACCTTTTCTTGGTCTATCTTAGCCTCTGGTTTGGGTCCATTATTACTGGTGAAAGTCTGGCAACAGCCTATAAATACTGTAGGTGCGATCGCTATGATGATCGTCGGGATGACAACCGCTTTGACTTGGAAGTTAGTTCTTAACCTATCCGGTGTCATCTATGAAGTGTTACCCGGTATGGTTGCAGGAATAGCTGTCTATGGGGTTTATAGATTGTTTTTAGGGGAACAGGGAATAGGCAACAGGCAATAGTATCGCTCTATTTTCCACACATTAGTTGATTTTTAATTAATTATCCATTATCCATTGTCCATTATTAATCAGGAGATTTAACCATGTCAGTTCTTCATATTCTTCATTTAGTAGGTTCGGCTGAAAATGAGTTTTATTGCGACTTATCTCGTCTTTATGGCAAAGAATGTGTTGAAGCAACCGCTAACACTTCCCGTTATCGTTTTTCTATTGCTTATGTGACTCCCGATCGCTTATGGCGTTTTCCCACATCCCTAAGCAGAGAAGATATTAACGCAGCCAAACCTTTATCCTTATCTCAAGCGATACAGTGGATCACAGAACAACATATAGACTTAGTGTTGCCTCAGATGTTTTGTCTAGCTGGAATGACTGAATATCGGGCATTATTTGACCTTCTCAACATCCCTTATTTGGGCAATAAAGCCGAGTTGATGGCTTTAACTGCACATAAGGCCAAAGCTAAGGCGATCGTTGCTTTAACGGGAGTTAAAACCCCTTATGGGGAACTATTGCGCAACAGTGACACCCCAAACTTGCGCCCACCAGTGATTATTAAACCTGCAAACTCTGATAACTCTTTAGGGGTAACATTGGTTAGAACAATGGATGAGTATGAGGCAGGGTTAAAAAAAGCTTTTCAGTATGCAGATGAAGTGTTAGTTGAGGAATATATTGAACTGGGAAGAGAGGTGAGATGTGGCACCATTGTTAAAGATGGTGAATTGATTAGTTTACCTTTAGAAGAATATGCAGTTAACAAAGAAAATAATCCTATTCGTAATTATGAGGATAAACTGAAAAGAGATAATACAGGAGAGTTAACCTATGCTGCAAAAGATAAGAAAAAAGCTTGGATAGTTGATATAAATGATCCAGCAACTAGACGAGTGCAAGAAATAGCTAAACAGTGTCATCAAGCGTTAGGTTGTCGTCATTATAGTTTATTTGATTTTCGTATTGATTCCCAGGGACAACCCTGGTTTTTAGAAGCCGGTTTATACTGTTCTTTTTCTCCTAAAAGTGTAATCCCAATGATGGCACAAGCAAAAGGTATTTCTCTAGATGAGTTATTAGAAATAGCCATTAAAGAAGCAATGAGTTAAAACCGTAGGGTGGGCAATACCCACCTTACTACTAGAAATCAGTCAAACTCTTCCTATACTACAAAGTAGTGGTTTGATTTTCAACAGAAAAAATGTCGCCAAACCAATCACTAAACACCCCTTGTCTATCTTGCGCTCTTCCATAAATTCCATAGTCTCCTAACTGATAATTTTCTAAACTAAATTCTTGTGTAAAATCTCCATTTTCTTCAAAGGTTTCAATGGCAGAAAGATTGCTCCAATTCCCATTAGGTTGTTGTAACCATAAGTCAA
>NZ_JASJEB010000029.1 GCF_030064895.1 Crocosphaera sp.
CTGGGAGACTGGGAGACTGGGAGACTGGGAGACTGGGAGACTGGGAGACTGGGAGACTGGGAGACTGGGAGACTGGGAGACTGGGAGACTGGGAGACTGGGAGACTGGGGAGTGTTGAAATTTTAATGTTTAATCTATGCAACTGAAAACTGCTGTCAGAAAATAGTACAATCGAAATAACAATTAACATTTGAGATACCGATGGCAGCTAACGTTGAAATTTACACTTGGAGTACCTGTCCCTTTTGCATTCGAGCGAAAGCTTTATTAGACAAAAAAGGCGTAGATTATATTGAATATTGTATCGATGGGGATGAAGACGCTAGGGATAAAATGGCTGAACGGGCCAACGGAAAACGCAGTTTACCGGAAATTTTCATCAACGATCGCCATGTTGGGGGTTGTAATGAATTATATGACCTAGAATTATCGGGGGAACTTGATGGCTTATTGGAGCAGTCAGTAGCGTAATGAAACTAGCTTTTATTATCGATCCCATCTCTAAACTTGATCCTGGCCACGATAGCACTGTGGCCATGATGGAAGCAGCACAGGTTTTGGGCCATGAAGTTTGGATCACAGAACTTCATCAACTCAGTGTAATTGAAGGGAAAGCTTGGGCTATTCTCTCTCAAGTTCAGTTGATTCCTGTTACTTTAAAAGAGGGAAAATGGCTTAGTGTTCCTGAATGGTATGAGTTATCTTCTCCGGAATTAAGGTGTCTAGAAGATATGGACGCTGTATTTATGAGAAAAGACCCGCCGGTTACTATTCGTTATCTGTATGCTACTTATATTTTAGAGTTAATTAATCCAGAAAAAACCCTGGTTATTAATTCTCCTCAAGGACTACGAGAAGCTAACGAGAAGATGTATACGTTACAATTCTACTCGGTGATGCCGGAAACTGTTGTTAGTCAAGATAAGAATATTATTCGTAAGTTTGTTGAGGAGAAAAAACAGGCAGTTCTTAAACCTTTGGGAGGGAAAGCAGGGGAAGGAATTTTATTTTTAGAACCTAACGATCACAATTTTAATTCTATTATTGAAGTGAGTACTCATCAAGGTCAAGAACCGGTGATGATTCAACGATTTTTACCGGAAGCAAAAAACGGAGATAAACGAATTATTCTCTTAGATGGGAAACCTATTGGGGCAGTTAATAGAGTTCCTACTGGTCAAGAATTTCGTGGTAATATGGCTGTTGGAGGACGGGTTGAAAAAGCAGAATTGACCCCTAGAGAAGAGAATATTTGTGAAGTTGTTGGCCCACAATTGAGTGAAAATGGCTTATATTTTGTGGGTATTGATGTTATTGGTGGTTATTTAACAGAGGTTAATGTTACCAGTCCTACAGGAATAAGAGAAATTGATCTTCTGGATGGCAAAAATTTAGGTCAAGAGGTAATTCAATGGTTAACTAAAGTTAGATTAAAAGGTTCATAAATTCTGAAATTTTTGTAATAACCAGCGACTAACTTCTGAGTGGTTGCTTTGTCTACTTTTGTGCAAAGCTTCTACTAAAATATTAATATCTAAATCAGGTAAAACTTGAGACTGGGTAATTCTTTTACTTCCTTTATCTTCTATTTTAAAAGCAATAATATTCACGTTTTTAACATCAACTATCCAGTATTCTTCTACCCCAAAATCTTCGTATAAAAGACGTTTTTCTCCTTTATCATCCGCAAGAGAAGTATTAGCAACTTCGATGACTAAATTAGGAGATGGATAGATATTTAAGTCAATAACACCAGTCCCATAGGGAATAACATCCACATTATTTCCTACATAAAAAGACAAGTCGGGTTGTGCTTCTTTGACTCCTATTTTACGGTAACTGCAACAATCTTTTGCATTTAAAGGAATATTGCATAAACTCGCATATAAATAGATAGCATGGGTAATGATAGCGTGATCACTTGCATGATCGTTTCCTAATGGTGACATTTCAATTCTTGCTTGTTGATTGTAATAATAAAACTTGGCTTTTTCGTAGGTTGAATCATCCCATAATTGTGAAAATTCATCCCAAGTTAAATTAATCCAAGCATCATTTATGATTTTGGTTTTTATTGTTACCATCGCTTAAAAAATGAGCTGCTGCTGTTAAAAATTTCAACTTATTTTATTGTACCAAATTTTGCCTGATACTGTTCCAATAATTCAGATAATTTTTCCTTTTATTTACGTTCTACTTCTAGTTTTTTGTCTAAATTTTTGATTTTTTCTTCGGGATTTCATATCTTTTTTCTTGGGAATCATATCAGTATAACCATTCTCTTTCAATCCCTTGACAGATTCATAAATCTTTACCTATTCCTATGTTTAATTCTGGTAACTAAACTATTTTCTCTTGAACTTCCTAACTACAAAAATGGGATGCTCCCTTTTTATATCCCATAAATTCCTGTTTTGAAGTATCAAAAATGGTTTCTCCATCGCTTGTGGTGAGGTTTCATAGGGATATTCGGATAATTCTGAGACGATTTTTCCAAGTCTCGTATTTAACCATTTATCTCCAAAATAAAGATATTTCAGTTTTTTTATTCACCCATGCTTTCATTTTTTTGTTTTCCCTTGATTATTCTATTCAAGCTAATTTTTAAAATCATTGACTTTTAAGGATTTTTTTCTTACACTTAGTGGGTAAATAATCTTTTCTTCTTTAACCTTATAGAAGATTTTAAGTAATATCTCTTTTTCTTCTATATTTTTTTAAAGTTGATGTTTGTTTATGTTATAAAAACAATGATCAAAAAATTATCAGCACAAATATTCACAGGATTAGTATCCCTCACTTTAATTATCAATCAAGCACCTAGCTTTGCCAACCCAAGTTCAGCAAAACAAAATAGTCCTAATCAATTATATGAAAAACCCAAAGCTGAATTGCCTGATGATTATTTTGCTGTTTACGTAATTGTAGATAGAATTGCTCGAGCTAACAGTTTAGATGATAAACCTTGGCGAATTGTAATTTCTCCCAGTAATGAAGTAAATGCTTATGCTTCTGATATTAATGTTCTCACTTTTAACAAAGGTTTGTTAAAACACATAGAAGGAGATTCTTCAGCCCTTGCCTGTGTAATTGGTCATGAAATGGGACACCATGTGGAACAACATCTCGGTTACGGACCAGCACTACAAAACGAAGCAGCACTAAACGAATTAAAAAAGGCAGAACAAGAAAAATTAATTGCCGAACAAGATGCTGAAATTCAAAATAAGTTAGCACAATTGGCAGCAGGAACAGGAACTGCTATTGGTGGAGAAGTCGGAGGGACTGCAGGTCAGCTAATACAAATAGGAGCAGCAATATTTGGGGGTACTGCTCAAACAAGTCAAGCAGAAATAGAAGAAATCAAGAGGAGAATTGATGCAGAAGCAGAAGAAAGATTCAAAAAAAGAGTAATAGAGATAAGCCACCAACATGAGTTTGAAGCTGACAAAAAAGGTTATCTCTATAGTGTTAAGGCGGGATTTGAATCCGATGGCTGCATTAATGTATTGAAAGTGTTAGGAAGAATGCCAGGTGCTCAAACACCTAGTAAGACTCATCCTACACCAGAAAAACGAATAGAAAAGATTCAAGAGTTAAAAGCTCAATATCCCCCTCAAACTCTCAAAACGGAAGGAGAAAAACTTCTCAATCAAAAGAATAATTCTCTTTTAAATTATGAGGTGTTTACTGAACAGTTACCCGACAATCTTAGTTATTCTGGATTAAAAGTATTTCCCATTACTGGGACAACCGAAGATGATTTGTGTAGGATTGTTGGTTGCTAAAGACACTAGAAAAAAATAAGATACCAAATTTGTAAGTTGATTTATCTAATAAGTAGTTGGACATAAGTAAGCAGTACTGTATTAACTTATGTTAAAAAGGCTATAACCTTTACCTGTTGCCTGTTACCTGTTGCCTGTTACCTTTTTTCACAGATGACTTTAAATTTGTCCAACCACTTAACTATAAATTCAATCTTAAAAATACGGAGAAATTATTTTTGGTTTGGGCCTAAGTTAAATCAAATAATCAACAATACTTGAACACTGTCAACTAATATAATCAAAAAAAAATGCAGAAACAAACACAAAATCTGATTATTATTGCTACCACATTTGTTACTTCATCATTAGTATTAATAAATCCTACTCAAGCTCAATCTGTGCAATTTGAATGTGCTGTCGATTCTGAAGGTACTCCCGTAACCTATGCACAAGCAAAAGGAAAAACTGTTCAAATTTTTCGATGGACTAGTAAGTATTTTGAGCCTCCCTATACCCCTGTTCAAAGATGTCAAGAGGTTGCTCAACGTCTGAATCAGTTTCAACCTCAAGTCCTAGTAGCAGGGCGAGTTAGAAACTATAATGTGATTTGTGCAGGAGAAAGTTGTGACCCCTCTGGTTCAAATATATTATTAACTTTAAAACCAAATCAAAATCCAGCTCAAACATTAGCAGAAATAGATAATACAAGAGATGGTGCAGGTGGTCCATCAAACCAACTTGGTGGTGGCAACGGGCAAAAAATAAAAAGAAGTAATTTAGTCACAACTAGCAATGGTTCAGTTGCTCTAAATTTAACTGGTCATATTCAGTCAGCACCAGGAGTTCCTCTAAGATTAGGTAATAGTTCTGAAAACAACAGTAATAATAATAGTTCAACTGAACAATTAACTATTCCTCCTAGTACAACAAGTCCTCCTAAACCTCCTACTTCTGATAGTGGTACGGTATGGTAGTCATTAATTAAATTATTTCGGGAGCAAATACACTCCCCCTATTTGATTAAATGCAAAACTAACAGTTTAATTTTTATGAAAAAACTTTCCACAACCTTGATATTTGGTTTGAGTTGTTTTATGGCAGGTGCTGTTACTCAATGGCTTTTGCCTGTGTTTAGTAACGAATTGAATATTGACTGTGAAGAAACTACTATACCTGAAGACAGTCTTCCATCGGACTCAGGTAATTTTCCTCAGCAAGAACAAACCATTAATAAAAATTCTCAAGACGAGAAAATTAAAGCCTATGCTAGAAGCATAACAGTTAAAGTTTTTTCTGGTGATAATTCAGGTTCAGGAGTTTTAATTAAAAGAGAAAATAATGTTTATCAAGTGGTCACCAATGACCATGTTTTAATTTTTGGCAGACAAAATCAATCCTACAAAATAAAAACTCCTAACGGTAAAGTTTATCCAGCTGAAGTAGTTAAATTAAATTTTGGCAGGTATGATTTGGGGGTTTTACAGTTTGTGAGTGAGGAAGATTATAAAATAGCTTCATTATCATCGATAAAAATCCCTGAGATTGGAGAAAAAGTTTATGCGGTGGGTTTTCCCTATGAAGCTGATTCATCAGTTGATGATGGTTTTGTTTTTACCACAGGGAAAGTCGATATGATTAGCGATTTATCTTTTCGGGGGGGATATCGCATTGGTTATAGCAATGATGTAGAAAAAGGGATGAGTGGAGGTGCTTTACTCAACGAAGAAATGCAAGTAATTGGTCTTAACGGCAGACATAAGTATCCTCTTTGGGGCAATCCCTATATTTTTGAAGATGGTACTGTTGCTTCTGTTGAGAAAAAAGAAGAAATGAGCAAATCTAGTTGGGCAATTCCTATCCAAACATTTTTAAATTTTGCTCCTGAATTTATAAGTGAAAAAAATACGAATATTAGTGAATTTAATTAATTCTAAAAATTGAAATTCTAATCAACCTTTTATGAAAAAATAGATATGTTTAAAATACTCATTTTAACTCTTTTGTCAATAATAACTCCACAACTTTCTTTATTACCAATAACTTGGGTTGCCAATGCCCAAAACATAAAGGAGCAAACTAAGCAACAAGAAAAAAGTAATAAAGTAGGTAAATTGATTCTTAAGTCTCAGCCTTCCTCCGATCCTAAAATAAAAGACGTTATCCAGAACATACAAAATATTATTAGCTACTTAAACAGTTCAGGTTTAGTTATAAGAGAAAATATTAATGTCTTTCTCGGAAATTGTAATCAAGGTGCTTATTGGTCTAGTGCACGTAAAGAGATCGGTCTTTGTTATGAATTCATCACCAAGTCATTTAACCGTTTTAAGGAATTGGGTTACTCGGATGATGAATCATTAAAAAACACAATTAACTTCTCCATTTTTGTCTTTTACCATGAGTTGGGTCATGGTTTGATTGACATTTTACCTTTAAATGCGGTGGGGCAAGAAGAAGACACTGTTGACGAATTTGCCTCTGTAATGATGTATAGGAAATATTCTCCTAATAAAGCGGCAGATATAATTTTATCTGCATCTGATTATTTTGCCTTTAGTACATCTCCTGCTTGGGGAGAACATAGTCCAGGGGATAGAAGATTATTTCATTTAACTTGTTTTGTATTTGGTAGTAATCCAGAAAGATATGCGGAAATATTTGAGAGAAGATTAATTGTTTTGAATAATGGAGTTAGACCTAAAGATGAAACAATACTTCGTAGAGCTCGCCTATGTCGAAATGCCTTTCTTCAGAAAACAGACCAATGGAATAGGTTATTACTACCCCATTATGCTACGGTTAATGATTCACAAACGAGTGGCAGTTCCCCGAATACTTCTACCCCAGGTGTATCTCGCAAAGATCCTGAGGATATATGGTAGGAAGAGAACTAATGAACGTTATATATCCCTCTTCTAAGAAACTTATCACTTTATATTTTAGGGGTTAACGGCCGTTAACACCTACTTTTTGAAGTTGGTATAAGATGGGAAAAATACCCACCTTATTTATAAATCAGAAATGAATCTTATTAGAGTTGTGGGATAATTAATCCTAAAGCTAATAAAATTCCACTAACAAAGTGAAGTCTAACTGCAATAAATTTACAATTACTAACTCGATCAGGTTGGTCATGATTTTTGTTAACATGACTGACTAATTGATAAGCAAGAGGAACACTCAAAAATGTGAGAAACGTCCAGAAAGAAAAGATACCCGATAAAGAAAATATAGGGATCAAAACAAAGAATAAAATAGTTGTTACCATTAACACTTGAGATCCTAGTTTCGTTCCTAAACGAACAATAGGAGACCGTTTTCCTGCTGCTAAATCATCTTTAACTTGATGAAAATGAGAACAAAAGAGGATAATAGAGGTACTAATTCCGATCAGGGTTCCAGTGGCTAAAATTGACCAAGAAAAATCCTGCGTTTGAGAATAATAAGCAGCAGCGATTGCCATTGGCCCAAAGGTGAAAAAACAAATAATTTCCCCTAACCCTTGATAACCTAAACGAAAAGGAGGCCCTTGATAACTGTAGCCTAAAAGACAACAAAGTAGTATAATAGCTAAAACTGTTATATCTTGTTGCCACCAAGCGATTAAAAGAATACCTAAAATTCCTAAGCTTAAAAACCCATTGGCTAACCAAAACATTAAGGGCTTATTTCCTGTTAAGTTAACAATAGAATGGGCTTTATTTTTATCAATTCCTGTATCAGCATCAAAGACATCATTGCTAATATTTAACCAAGCAATAATCAAAATAGCTGAGGTTAGGAAAGTACCAAAAATTTTGGGGTCAAATATTGTAGTTTGTGCAAAGGCCGTTGCAGTTCCTACAGTAATTGGTATAATAGCAACGCTATACATGGGGGGTTTGATGGCAGCAAGCCACAATTTTCCTTTTGATGGGGGCAAACTTGAGGTTGTGGTCATAAAATATCTATATAGGAATAATCTCTATGATATGATCCTCAAAAGAGGTGCAATCAAAGGTATGGACAATATTAAAGACATACCATCAATATCGGGCTAAAGTGAAACAAATTATAAATAACTTTACGATGTCTGTTGCTACACCAATCATTCCTGAGACTACGAATATCAGGTATGATCAAAATTATCTTGAAAAATTACTTTTATCCCATCAAGCAACTTTATATGGAGAAAATAAATCAATTATTGTCAGTTTATGCCAGATAATTCCTGATGTTGATCCCTTATCTATTTTAGCATTTTTAACTTCTGAAAAAATAAATAATTTCTCTCAAGATGAAATTTATTTTTATTGGGAAAATCAAAGCAAAACTGAAGCAATTTTAGGCTATGGTGTAACTGAGTCTTCTCAATCAAATATTAATAATAGATTTACACAATCACAACAATTTGTCAAAGATTGTTTTCAAAAAATAACTACAATTAATCAAGATAATTTATCTAATTCGTTTCCTCATATTTTTTGTGGATTTACCTTTTTTCCTGAAACAAATATAATAGAATTTCCCTTCCCCTCGGCTTTTGCTTTTTTACCAAAACTGGAAATTATAAAGCAAAAAAGAAAACATTTATTAATCTTCAATCTTTTAATAAATTCTCAAACTGATATAAAAATATTAGCGAATCAAACAATAGTTAATCTAAAGTCAATCACCCAAATTAAAGATTATCAGAATATTGATAAACCCCTCAAAAAACATATTAATTTGACGACTAATGATGAAATTGCTCAGGGTTTTCAATCATCGGTTGCCTCGGTTTTAGAATCAATTAAAGCTAAGCATTTTCAGAAATTAGTATTAGCTAATGCTTTAGATTTAAGCAGTTCTCAAAAGTTCTCGATTATTGATTGTTTAAAAAGATTAAGAGTCTATCATCCCGATTGTTATATTTTTGCTATTAATAATGGTAAAAATAATTGCTTCGTTGGTGCGAGTCCTGAACGTTTAATAAGCTTAAAAAATAATCAACTATTAACCGATGCTTTAGCTGGTTCTACTGCTAGAGGAAACACCAAAAAAGAAGATTATTATTTAGCTCAAAAACTCTTGAAAAGTAGTAAAGAAAGACGAGAGCATCAGGTCGTTATTGAATTTATTGTACAACGTTTAATTAATTTAGGATTAAGCCCACAAATTTCACCATTAAAAGTTTTAAAATTATCTAATATACAACACCTTTGGACTCCCATTTATACGAAATTAAGTCCTAATATTCATCCCTTGGAAGTGGTGGCTAAATTACATCCCACCCCTGCTGTTTCCGGTTTTCCCACAGACATCACTTGTCAAGAAATTAAACGCTACGAAAGTTTTGAAAGAGGGTTTTATGCTGCCCCTTTGGGTTGGATCGATTATAATGGGAATAGTGAGTTTATTGTCGGGATTCGTTCTGCTTTAATCTCGGGAAATCATGCTAGACTATATGCAGGAGCGGGAATTGTGGAAGGCTCCGAACCCGAAAAAGAGTTAGCAGAAATTCAGTTAAAATTCCAAGGATTACTCAAAGCTTTATCTTATTGCTAAAATATTATATATCCCGTGGTTAAAGATGGGGTTTAAATTTGAAAGAAGTTATCAAAATTTTAAACTCAATGTTATATTAGGCTTAATACTAACATCACAATATAACCCTCTATAACCTATGTTGATCGATAGAAATCTCTCTAAATATATCGTCTTCTCTGAAGATAGTATTCTTAACGCTTTAAAAAAGATTAGTGATAATAAAAGTCGCATCATCTTCTCTGTCACCGAATCAGGAGTTTTAGAAGGTGTATTAACAGATGGTGACTTGCGACGATGGTTAGTCGAACAAAATACCATCGATCTTAATCAAGCAGTTTTTCAGGTTAGTAATAAGCAGTTTAAATATGCTTCTTTTGAAGAAGATCCCGAAAAAATTAATAGTTATTTTTCTGAACAAATTGAATTTATTCCCCTTTTAGATGATAACGATCGCTTAGTTGCCATTGCCCGTAAACGTCCCGATGAAATTAAGATCGGTGACTTCATTATTAATAACGAGTCTCCTACTTTTATTATTGCAGAAATTGGTAACAATCATAACGGTAGTTTAGACTTAGCTAAAAAGTTAATTGATGAGGCGATCGCTGCTGGTGCAAATTGTGCTAAATTTCAACTTAGAAGCTTAAAATCACTTTATCATAATGCCGGCAATGCTGACGATGCTAGTGAAGATTTAGGGTCACAATATACCTTAGATTTATTGTCCCGTTTCCAACTTTCTGACGAAGAAATGTTAGAAGCTTTTGATTATTGTAAACAGAAAGGTATTTTACCATTATGTACTCCTTGGGACTTAAATAGTTTAAATATACTCGAAAATTATGGCATGGTTGGTTATAAAGTTGCCTCTGCTGACTTGACTAATCACGAATTATTAAAAGCCTTAGCAAAGACAGGAAAACCCTTAATTTGTTCTACAGGAATGTCCACTGAAGCAGAAATTAGTGAATCTTCTCAATTATTACAAAAACTTGGGGCAATGTATGTCTTATTACATTGTAACTCAACCTATCCTGCCCCTTTTAAAGATGTCAACTTAAACTATATTAGCCGCTTAAAAGAATTAGGGGATTGTCCTGTAGGATATTCTGGTCATGAAAGAGGGATTAATGTTGCGATCGCAGCCGTTTCTCAGGGTGCAAAAGTAATAGAAAAACACTTTACTTTAGACAAATCAATGGAAGGGAACGACCATAAAGTAAGCCTCTTACCCCAGGAATTTAAGGATATGGTTGAGGGGATAAGACAAGTAGAAGAAGCCCTGGGAACCTCATCAGAGAGGCAGCTAAGTCAAGGGGAATTAATGAA
Source organism: Crocosphaera sp. (assembly GCF_030064895.1). Lineage (GTDB taxonomy): Bacteria > Cyanobacteriota > Cyanobacteriia > Cyanobacteriales > Microcystaceae > Crocosphaera. Next base: position 10,608 of record NZ_JASJEB010000029.1, read on the forward strand.
TAGAGAAACCCTGGCCAAGAGTTTAATTATTAACTGCGATTTAGAACCAGGACAAGTGATAACCGAAGCAATGATCGAGGTTAAAAGTCCAGGAAAAGGTTTACAACCTAATCGTAAAAAAGAATTAATTGGTAAGACTGCTAAACGACCTTTTAAAGTGGGTGATTTTTTCTTCGCTAGTGACTTAGAAGAAGTCCAAATAACCGCCAAAAAATATCAATTTGGTCGCCCTTGGGGTTTACCGGTTCGTTATCATGATTTTACTAAACTATTTATAAAATCTAACCCAAATTTATTAGAGTTTCATCTCAGTTATAAAGATTTAGAACAGGATATTGAGCAATATTTTGCTAACCCTTATGATCTCGATTATGTAGTACATAGTCCCGAATTATTTGCAGGAGATCATGTTTTAGATTTATGTTCGTTAGACGAGGAATATCGTCAGCATTCCATCCAAGAATTACAAAGAGTTATTGATATCACACTGCAACTAAAACCTTACTTTAAAAAAGCCTCGCTCCCTTTAATTGTAACTAATATTGGAGGGTTTACCTTAGATGAACCATTACCCATTACCCAACGGCAAAAATATTATGATTTACTATTAGATAGTTTATCAAAACTAGACCAAGAAGGCGTTGAAATTATACCCCAAACTATGCCACCCTTTCCCTGGCATTTTGGAGGGCAAAGATATCATAATCTATTTGTCGATCCTCAAGATATTGCTGAGTTTTGTTCTCAGCATAATTATCGAGTTTGTTTAGATACATCTCACTCAAAATTAGCTTGTAATCATCATCATTTATCCTTTAAAGAATTCATCGAACAAGTAGGTCCTTATACAGCACATTTACACATAGCAGATGCACAAGGATTAGACGGTGAAGGATTACAAATAGAAGACGGAGATGTTGACTTTCCGGCCTTAGCAGAAGACCTCAAGAAAACTGCACCAAATGCTTCTTTTATTCCTGAAATTTGGCAAGGACATAAGAACGAAGGAGAAGGGTTTTGGATAGCATTAGAACGATTAGAAACCTTTTTTTAGTACATTATCTTAAGGTGGGTTAGACGACTATAAAAAATAGTCGTAACTCACCATTTTAGATGAGAAAATTTCTGATTCTATTAAAAGTATAGCAATAGTTTTTCAGTTGTGAGAAAATAAGCTTTCTGGGTTTAACACTATTAAACCCCTACAAGGGCGCATTTGTCGGGACATAATGCTATTATGTCCTGACATATTCTTACTTCTCACATATCATTACTGATTACTATACTTAAGGTTTATGCTAGACTAGAATGGCATAGTTAACTTTACTAAATAAGTTTAAATAAGCAAATGTTAGGCAACTTTCAACAAAGTCAATTACGGATTGCAGTTCCTGGAAATCATGATCTGATTCGGGATAGTTTATTAAACAGTAATCACTTAAAAAAATGGTTAATCCCTCAAACTTTATCTGCTGATATTCCCGATACATTAACCACAGGTTCAAAGTTTACCAGTTCTCTCGGATTAGTTACTATTGAACATTATGTTGAGATTGCTGATGATAATTGTTTAAGGATGATTTTAAAACAGGGAATCGATGGTTATCATGAATGGTTATGGGGTGACGGTTGGGTACAATCTCGTTTAGAAGGAATTTCTTTATTGCCTCTTAATTTAGGTCAAACTTTCAGCTTATTAAAATTACGATTGTTTCTCATGAGTCAGACAAAAGATGAAGAATCAAGTGAAAGTAAAACTGTATAAGTCAGATGAAAGATCAAGGAAATGAAGACAAAAATGGCAAACTAAAAATATTTGGTGGGCAATAATTTAGGATTTATTCTTGTTTGATATAACTTATAGATTTGCTCACCCTATGGTCTAAAATTGAAGAATGAATATGGACAAAAGAGATTGACAAAAATTAACATTTTTTTGATTGACAAATAAGTATTAATATGATTACAATTATCTAGATTAAGTTTTAATTTTAGTTAAAGATATGCTAAAAATAAGCAAAATATTGGTCGGGATTTCTTTGTGTCTTTTAATCACTTTCTTTGGGGGAAACTGGGATAGTTTATCATTATTTGCTCAAGCAGAAGAAATGAGTTATGATTGTAATCTTCCTGAAGAGATTGCTATCACTTTTTTAGAAGGTGAATGTAGAGAAAAGACCTTAGAAGAACCAGAGACTTTCTATCGCTACTATACATTAAATGATGATGGAACAGAGAAATATAAATTTGGCAGATATTTAACCACAGATAAATTTGATAATAATGGAGAGGTTATTATTAAATTAGCATTAGATCAATGCTGGGGAAATAAAGCTAATCTCATTGAAACTGTAACGTTACCAGAAGGAACAACAGTTTATCAAGGAATTACTGGATCCCAAAACCCTCCCGAATGTTATCCTGGAGGGGGACAACAAACCTTTATTGTTGACTCTAGAGATACCGATATTATGTGGTCGCAAGGGGAAAAAATTGAGGAAACATATTCTAAATGTGAAACATCCTTAAAATGTACTGAGTGAATAATGGCGCAATGAAAATCCAATAGAGATGTTTAATTATGGTGCATCTCTATTTTCTTAAAAGTTTAGATGAATCAACAATAAAATGAAAAATAATCAACTTGAATTTATAAAACTTATTGATAATGCTCTAGAAATTGCTAATGAAATGCAGTTACAAGAAATAACAAATCAAGAAATGTTAGATAATTTACTAAACAAATTAACAATCATAAAAAACCAAGTTATTAACGATAATTTATCTACATCTCAAAAAGGTGCAACTTTAGGATTATCTCGTCAAGTTTCTGACTGGGTAGAATCTTTAGAGTCTCCTTTATTAACAGCCGTTAGTAAAATAGATAAGTATTATCAACAAAAATATTAGGTTAAATAATGAATAATTACCTCACTAAAAGTACCCCCATAATGGGAGCATCCCATTTTTGCCAAAAACTTATTCTTGGAGTTTGACAGGGAGAGGGGGAGATGGGGAGACGGGGGGAAATTAATCAGATCAACTATTATCAATCAAGGACAATTTGCAACTTTGGGATGCTCCCCCCATAATCAATTTAAGATCATGGGGGAAAGTATCAATACAACCATTACCAAGGGGTTGACTAACTAAAGACTTTTTTCGTCAATTACCTTATCAATCAGGCCATATTCTTTAGCTTCTTCAGCAGACAGAAAATAATCTCTGTCTGTATCTTTTTCAATTTTTTCGAGAGATTGTCCGCATTTATCTGCTAAAATTTGATTCAATTGGGCGCGAATACGCAGAATTTCATTAGCTTCGATTTCAATATCCGTCGCTTGTCTTCTTCCGGTTCCTCCCATAGGTTGGTGAATCATAATTCTAGCGTGGGGTAAAGCCAAACGCTTTCCAGGGGTTCCTGCGGCCAATAAAAATGACCCCATAGAAGCGGCTAAACCAACACAGATGGTAATGACCTCAGACTTAATGTACTGCATGGTATCATAAATAGCCATACCAGCAGTCACCGAACCTCCAGGGGAGTTGATGTAGAGATAAATGGGTTTGTTAGGATCTTCCGAATCAAGATATAACAGTAAAGCAACAATACGGTTAGCGATACCATCGCTTACTTCTTGACCGAGGAAAATAATTCTTTCTTGGCCTAAACGAGTATAGATATCAATCCATCGTTCGTATTGACTACCAGGAAGACGATAAGGAACACTAGGAACACCAATAGGCATAAGCTTAACTCAAAGTAACAGTAAACAAAGTGAGTTCGGAGTTAGGGGTTCGGAGTTCGGAGTTAAATGGTTTTTTACGAGAATATAATCTTTATCACCAACTACTTTATCTCACTCCCAACTTACTGCGAACTCGGGATAAAAAGTGATTAACCAACAGGACTTAAGGCTTTAGGAAGTTCTTTTGTACTTTCTAAGACGCGATCGATTAACCCATATTCTTTCGCTTTTTCTGGGGTTAAATAGAAAGTGCGATCGATATCTTTGGCAATTTTTTCGGCGGTTTGTCCGGTATTTTGGGACAATATTGTTAACATAGTCTGCTTATTTTGCAGAACCTCTTTGGCGCGAATTTGAATATCCGTTGCTTGACCTTGCGCGCCGGAACGGTTTTGATTGAGGACGATGGTAGCATGGGGAAGACTAGCACGACAGCCTTTTGTACCGGCAGATAAGATCATGGCTGCCGTTCCCATAGCTTGACCAATACAAATGGTATGAATGGGAGGCTTAACGTAATTCATGGTATCACAGATGGCAAAAGCTTCCGTTTCAAAACCAATCGCATCTCCTGTGTACCAAGATGTCCCTGTAGAGTTGATGTAAAAGAAAATAGGTTTTTCAGGGTTATCGAACTGTAAATACAGCAATTGAGCGATAATCAGTTGAGTAACGTCAATGCCAACTTGTTGTTTTAGTTCATCCGAAGAAAACAGAGGTAATCCTAAATAGATAATACGCTCTTTTAGTAATAAGGACTCTAAATCTGGTGGGGGAGTACGAAAATTAGTATCTCCGTAATAACCAGCTTGAACAGCTTTTATCTCCATTGGTCGGTTGTTTTGGCTAGATGGATGTTGAGCAATAATCACTCTGATTTTGATTTTAACGAATTATTGGGAGTATTCCCGAAAAAAAAGCTGCTCAATGATCTAATTTTGTGATCATGAGCAGAGATGTTAGAGACGGAAAAACTTGATTTTGAGGAATATTTAGGGGAAAGGAGTCAATATCACCTAATTTGTACGGTTTTTAGGAAAAATCAATCCTTGAGTTATCAGCTTAAGCATCATGGGTTATTCTGAAACGGTAGCATGATGAATATGAGTCATTAAAGAGGTTTGGCGCATTCGGGTTAACAACTCATGCACAATAGCTTTACGAGTTTCCGGATCTAACACATCTTGATTATACTCAAAAGGAAGATTAACCATTAATTCTACTTCTGTATTCTCAGGTAAGTCGCACGGACTGTTAGGGATAAATGCACCGTTACTATAAGTCGCTTTTACTTTCTTTAACATGATTCTATATTCAGTAGGACTTTATGATGAGTTTTGGCTCTTAATAATTCTTCTGAGTTTATGTTTATCCAAGAAACCCTAGAAAAAATGCTTTATTGCCTTTGCTCTTAACTTAATTTTCATTTATTTGACTCAATGACGCAATAATAAAAGTCACTTGTCAGATGTGATAAGTCTCACTTTAAGCTATTTTTCAAGAGTGCCAAGCTTGATAAAATTCAGGATAGGTTAAAGTTTGGAAACATCTTCTTTTTTGTATGATTCTTCTGCAATTCCAATTTTATCTAACCATTTTGATGTTATATAATTCTTGAGATTGTTGATATTATCTGGAGAAATCCAAATAGGGATGCCTAAATTTTCATCTAATTCCAGTCAGCGATCGCTTGTAATAGTGTTGTTTTTCCTGCACCTGGTTCCGCAATTAGTGCGACTTGTTCCCCCTTAGTTTTTCCTTCTCCTTTTTGTAAAATTTGCTGTAAAAAAGCTTCATATTCAATTGTTGTTATACCAATACATGGAAATCGAGATTTATCCATAGGAACACTAAAAGGTATTCTTAAAGATGCAGGATTAAATGAAAATGATATTTGAGAGAAAGTAAATTTCTTTGAACTAACTATAAAAATCCCCCCCAACCTAACCAAAGTTGAGGGGAAAAAGGATAACAAGACAGTAACCTTAATAAGCGTCTTGTAACTCGTAAAAATCAGGGGAAACATAATCCTTCCGTAAAGGCCAACCCACCCAATCTTCCGGCATCAAAATGCGTTTAAGATCGGGGTGGCCATCGTAGATAATGCCATACATATCATAACTTTCCCTCTCTTGCCAATCTGCTGCTTTCCAGATCCAATAAACAGAAGGAACATGGGGGTTATCTCTGGGTACAAACACCTTGAGACGCACTTCTTCGGGTTTGTCGCAGTTATCGCTAACTTTGACTAAATGATAGAAGCTAACCAACTCTTTCCCGGGTCCTAGATCATAAGCACCTTGACATTGTAAATAATTAAACCCGTAGGCGTACAATGCAGTAGAAAGAGGGATCAAAAAGTCAGGAGAAACCTTAATTAACTCGATCCCTAAATGATCCGGTTCGAGGAGATCGTGAGCAAAACCATTTTCCGTTAACCAACTAGAAACTGGGCCTGCTTCGACAATGGCCGCTTCCTCAGTTGGGGTTTCTGGGGTATTTTCATCAACCATATTAAGCTTTCTCCTTCTGTTTTTGCGATAATAAAGCAGGGGGAACTTCCATCCCGATTGCCTCGGTCAATTCTTTGGGAGGAGCTTGACGGGTAGGTGTAGCTAAATATTTTCCGGTCAAGATGGGAGAAACCGCTTTCATTTTATGGGGGGTGCTATAGTAACGATGAGTTTGTTCCATTACTGTAGCCCGTTCCTGGATAGTTTCGTTAGAGACTTTTTTGCGCAGCTTGATAATAGCGTCAAAAATGGCTTCGGGACGGGGAGGACAACCGGGGATATAGACATCTACAGGAATTAATTTATCCACTCCACGCACTGCTGTTGTGGAGTCGCTGCTAAACATTCCCCCGGTAATGGTACAAGCACCCATAGCGATGACGTACTTAGGATCGGGCATTTCTTCATAAAGACGGACTAAAGCAGGAGCCATCTTCATAGTAATCGTCCCCGCAGTGATGATTAAATCGGCTTGTCGGGGGCTAGAACGAGGAACTAGACCAAAACGATCAAAATCGAAACGAGAACCGATCAGAGCGGCAAATTCTATGAAACAACAAGCGGTTCCATATAATAACGGCCATAAACTAGATAATCTCGCCCAGTTGTGGAGATCATCTACAGTGGTTAAGATAATATTTTCTGACAAATCTTGAGTAACTTGACTACGAGCAGCAGGGTTAAGAATTTTTTCTTTTTGCAACTGCTCGAAGACGGATAGATCGGAGGTTGGGTTCGGACTCATAAATGATTAATAATGGATCGATAAACTACAATTGTCGATTAAGATCCCGTTGTTAACGACGGGGTTTAAAATAATTGCTAAGTTTTATGACCATTCTAACGCACCCTTACGCCAGGCATAAACAAGGGCAACTACTAGAATAGCGATAAAGATCAAAGCTTCGACAAAGGCCAGTAAACCTAAACGATTAAAGGCAACGGCCCAGGGATAAAGAAAGACGGTTTCTACGTCAAATACCACAAATACCAGGGCAAACATATAATAACGGATATTGAATTGAATCCAAGCTCCCCCGATGGGTTCCATTCCTGACTCGTAGGTGGTGCGTCTTTCGGGGCCACCACCACTGGGCCGTAAGATTTTTGATGCAGTTAGGGCGAGAATAGGGATTAAACTACAGGCGAGTAGAAAACCCAATACATATTCATAACCATTGAGGACAAACACTATTTTTGATTAACTCCTCTCAATATGCTAAATGTTCCTAATCTCTATTAAACACTAAAGTCCGAAAAAATGACCCTAAAGGATATAATTTTTTTGCAATCATATTTCATAGTTTCTCAGTCAATCAGTTATCAGTTATTAGTTACCAGTTACCAGTTACCAGGTTTTAATATTCTAAACTCTAAGTTCTCCATAGTCTTGAATATCTCTCCAAATGTCAGGAATTATATCATTTAATGAATGATCACTATCGAGTTCTATTAATTTAACCCATTTTCTGTTTTGAGCATAATTATAACTTGATTTAATGGGAATAACTTCATCATTTTTACCATGAAAAATCAAAGTAGGTACGGGACGCTTTAAAACGGTTTCATCATAGTTCTTTCCATCAATAATAAATTGGTAACTTAAGAGTGATTCTTGTTTGTATCCATAATGATAAATAGATAATTCTCCTTGACTTTTCCAAGTATTTAGAGTAGCTTTATCTAAGCTTTCTAACCAATGACTAAAAAAATAAAAAGCAGGTGCTAACAAAATTATTCCCTTGACTTTTTCCTGCTTTTCTGCTGCGAAAGCTGAAACTAATGCGCCCAAACTTGAGCCGACTAAAACAACAGAATTAGGAGTATTTTCGATATAGCTTGATATTTGTTCAATTTGTCGAGTTAAAGTTAAATTATAAAAATCATTTTGATTCAAATCAGGAATTATTAAAGAGATATTTTTACTAGCAAAAAGCTTTTTAAATTTTTGTGCTTTAAGAGATTGGGAACTAGAGGCAAATCCATGTAAGTAAATATAGTTTAATTGATTGTTTAACATTATTTTGAAATTGTCATACAACTTGATGTCCACTGGCTGCTCAACAGCAGACTGGGGTGTGTTTTCTGGATGTTTAATCCCTAACCCTTCCCAGGAGGGGAGCAGGAGGGAAGAAGGAAGAAGGAAGATTTTGAGTAAAACTAAAGCAAGCGCACCTGGGTTAGATGTGGGTTAAAATCCCCATATATATCGACCTCCTGCCTCCTTTTAAGGAACTAATCGGAGTTTACCGTAGACATAATTTAAACTCACAAGAGAAAAAGGAGAGCTTACGCCCTCCTTTTTTGGTAGTCAAAAAAACTGAAAAATCTTAGACTAAGTAACATAAGGCCAATTTTTGCAAACCTACCTCACCAACAGATTCTATGACCGACGTTCCTGTTTCTCGCATTCGTAACTTTTGTATCATTGCTCATATTGATCATGGTAAGTCAACCCTTGCCGATCGCATGTTACAAATGACCGAAACCGTTGCGCAACGGCAAATGAAAGAGCAATTCCTCGATAACATGGATTTGGAACGGGAAAGAGGAATTACCATCAAATTACAAGCAGCTAGGATGAATTATCGCTCAAAAGATGGGGAAGATTACGTTCTCAACCTCATTGATACTCCTGGCCACGTGGACTTTTCCTACGAAGTGTCCCGTTCCTTAGCCGCTTGCGAAGGGGCGTTATTAGTGGTAGATTCCTCCCAAGGTGTAGAAGCGCAAACCCTGGCTAATGTTTATCTGGCCTTGGAAAATAACCTAGAAATTATCCCTATTTTAAATAAAATCGATTTACCCGGATCTGAACCGGAACGGGTGGCCAGCGAAATAGAAGAAGTGGTAGGGTTAGATTGCAGTGATATCATTAAAGCTTCGGCCAAAGCAGGGATAGGGGTTGACGAAATTTTAGAATCTATTGTCCATTTGGTTCCCCCTCCTGATGATACGGTGGAAAAACCTTTACGGGCCTTGATTTTTGATAGTTATTACGATCCCTATCGGGGTGTGATCGTTTATTTTCGCATCATGGATGGAACTCTAAACACAGGCGATCGCATTCGTTTAATGGCCTCTGGAAAGGAATACGAAATTGACGAGTTAGGGGTATTATCTCCCGAGCAAATACAGGTAGATTCCCTTCATGCAGGAGAGGTAGGTTATCTGGCCGCAGCGATCAAAACTGTAGAAGATGCGCGGGTTGGGGACACTATTACTCTCGCAGAAGAAAAGGCCGAAGAACCTTTACCTGGTTATACGGAAGCTAAACCCATGGTATTTTGTGGTTTATTTCCCACTGACTCCGATCAATACGAAGATTTAAGAGAAGCTTTAAACCGCCTTAAACTCAACGATGCAGCCCTTTCTTACGAACCAGAAACCTCTAGCGCGATGGGGTTTGGTTTCCGGTGTGGTTTCTTGGGTTTACTGCACATGGAAATTGTTCAAGAACGTTTAGAACGGGAATATGATTTAGATTTAATTACCACGGCCCCTTCTGTAATTTATCGTGTCACCAACCTTGATGGGGAAGTAATGGAAATCGATAATCCTAGTTTACTTCCCCCACCCCAAGAACGGGAAAAAATAGAAGAACCCTATATTGAGGTGGAAATGATCACCCCTGAAACTTATGTGGGGACTTTGATGGAGTTGTGTCAAAGTCGTCGCGGTGTGTTTAAGGATATGCGTTACTTTACTCTATCGAGAACTGCTTTGATCTATGAGTTGCCTTTAGCTGAGGTGGTAACGGACTTTTTTGACCAATTAAAGTCGAGATCCAGGGGTTACGCTAGTATGGAGTATCAATTGATTGGTTATCGGGCAAATCCTTTGGTTAAACTGGATCTTCTGGTGAATGGGGATGGTGTGGATGCTTTGGCCATGATCGTTCACCGTGATAAAGCTTATTATGTTGGTCGCGCTTTGACAGAGAAGTTAAAAGAGTTGATTCCTCGTCATCAGTTTAAGGTTCCTATTCAAGCTGCAATCGGTGCTAAAGTTATTGCTAGTGAACATATCCCTGCTTTGCGTAAGGATGTTTTAGCTAAGTGTTACGGGGGGGATATTTCTCGTAAGAAAAAACTACTGCAAAAGCAAGCTAAAGGGAAAAAACGTATGAAAGCGATCGGTACGGTTGATGTTCCTCAAGAAGCTTTTATGGCAGTGTTGAAATTGGAACCTCAATAATTTTAAAGTTTATTAGGACGATTCAAAACCCCAGGTTCAGCATAGCAACCTGGGGTCGTTTATAACAATTTAGAGTAGACATTATGTGTTTTTCTGCAACAGCAAGCTTTACAGCAGCAGTAGGTTTATCATTGTTAGGGATAGGAACAATTAAACAAACCTGTTCAAAGCGGTATCTTTTGTTAGGTTCATTTCCCTGTTTATTCGCTTTACAGCAAAGTTTAGAAGGGTTAGTTTGGACTGGAATTGATAATGAGTCCTTAAGTCAATTGACGATGGTAGGAACTTATGGATTTTTACTGTTTGCTACATTTCTTTGGTTAATATTGAGTCCTCTTTCTATCTATTTTTTAGAGCAAGACCAACCAAAAAAGAGAGTTTTATTAGCATTGACTGTCCTTGGCTTTTTGTTAGGAACTTATTTGTTAACATGGATAATTTATAATGGAATTGATCCTCAAGTATTTTCAGGAAATATCTTCTATGATCTGAAGTTTATTCCTTTTTATGAACCAAATAAATATTTATATTTATCAATCATTGCCATTCCTTTTCTGATAACGGAATCGACCATATTAAAACTGTTTGGGAGTCTGATTATTATATCATTTATCATTAGTCAAATGTTGTTTGAAGTTACTTTTGTCTCAGTTTGGTGCTTTTTTGCTGCGGTACTTAGTGGTTTTCTTTACTTAACTATTAAACAGTTATCCTCCACTCATGAAAATAATGAAATACCTTTAATTATTGAGGAAAAATAAGCAATTTAAGAGCAAGTAAATAAGCGAGGGATTACTCAATTTTAAATGAAACAAATGAACTTTTTTGAAACAAAAATTTTTTTTTGTTTTGCTTTATAAGTTAGATAAATTATCTCAATTCTCATAAAAACAACCATAAATATTAATACCATTTACCCATGTTTGAGTTACTTGGGGTAAGTTATTAACTATTTGTACTACAATTAAATCGGCTCTTTTCCCCACAGTAATGTTACCACGATCGCCTAATAAAAGTGCTTTGGCCGGATTAGCAGTGACAAGAGAAATGGCTTCTGGTAAGGTTAAATGGGCTAGGGTTGGCAGACGAAAAGCTGCGGTTAATAAAGTAGCTGGAGAGTAGTCAGAGCATAAACAACTAGCAACATTATGGGTAATAGCTGTAATAGCTTTCATTGAACCACTTTGACTTTTACCCCGTAAAATATTGGGTGCGCCAAAAATAGTATTTAAACCCATTTCAATTGCTTTTTGTGCAGTTTCTAAATTGATAGGAAATTCGCTAATTGTAATCCCTAGATTTGTCATTGTTTCTATTCTTTCTTGTGTATCATCATCATGGGAAGCAATAGCTACATTATGCAAATGAGCTTTAGTTACAAGGGTTTTAATTCTTTCTTGGGCCCCTTGTGCATTCTCTAATTTTTTGGCTACCATTACATCAGTTTCAGACTCAGTTTTTTTATAGGTATTTCTCAAATAATCTCGATACGCTTGTAAGTCTTTAAATTGTCCTTGTCCTGGTGTATGATCCATTAAAGAGAATAAATGCACACTATCTTCTCCTAATAAGTCTAAGAGAATGGGTAAACTGGTAGTATCGGTAATTTCATAACGACAATGAACCCGATTATCTACTAAGGCAAATGGTTGATATTGATGAATTTTTCTAACAATTTCTGCTGCCATTTCATTGTTTCTTACTCCTAATTCTTCATGAGCAAAAGAAATACTATGAAACGGTGTTGTAATACCAGCGATCGCATTTTTTCTATCAATTTGAGCTATGGCAAAATCCATAGGAAAAAATGTATTAGCCCTGGGTTCAATTTCTTTTTCTATGGCATCACAATGAGCATCAATCATCCCCGGCATTAAATATTGTCCCTGTAAATTAATTTCTTCTACATTAGTAGGTATATCAGGATTAATTGCAGTGATTATTCCATCTTCAATTAGAAGAGAAGCAGATTCTAATACTTGATCTTTGAGAATAATTTGAGCATTTGTAAAGTAAGTTTTCATGGTTTTTGAACTCCAATAATTAATTAGTTTTTACTGACTCAAAACTTCGCTCTTTTATCTTAATATCTTCAGGAGATAAATAAACCTCAAAATCAGCTAGACGTGATACTAAATCAGGATCATGGAGAATAATTAAAATTGCTGTTCCAGATGTTTTAATCCGTTCAATAACTTTAACAACTCTTTCCACGGAAGCTTTATCTAAACTAGCTGTAGGTTCATCCAAAAGTAAAAGACGAGGTGAAAAAATCATCCCTCTAGCAATATTTACTCGTTGTTTTTCTCCCCCTGAAAACGTACTTGGTGACAAATTCCATAATCTTTCAGGGAGTTTTATTTCTGCTAAGAGATGTTTGGTTTTTTCCCTAGCTTCTTTTTGATTCATACCTAAATCAAAGAGAGGTTTAGCTACTACATCTATGGTAGATTGTCTGGGTAAACAGTGCAAAAATTGAGTAACAAAACTAATATCAGTCTTGCGTAAACGAATCATTTCTTGTTCCGTTACCTTTGCTAAATCTAGATATTCTCCGTCTTTTGTATAATAAAAAATAGAACCTTGGCTTGCTAAATAAGTCCCATAAACACATTTTAAAATACTTGATTTTCCGACACCAGAATCTCCTGTTATCGCCGTGATTTTTCCAGAAAAAGCCTCCATAGAAACATTTTGAGCCGAGGGAATAGATTTTTGTTGTTCATGGAGAAAAAAGCGTTTACTTAAGTTCTCAATTTTTAAAATAAGATGATTTGACATGATGATTTTGTTTAAACTGAAGTAAGGTGGGGAGTGTATCAGCCTACAAATGTTTCGTATTTAATTATACCTATAGCAGTATAAGAATTAGTTAAGACATTTTCTTATCTTTAATTATCATTCCGAAGAAACGAACAATCTCTGTAATAGCCTAATTTTTAGAGCGAGGTATAAATTCTCTTTATAAAAACAACTTCTAACTTCTGACTTCTGTGCGATAGCGCCGGAGCGGAGTGAGGAACTTCTGACTTCGTTAAGACTCCTCCCTTTCTCTGTTTAATTGTTTACCTAATTCACTAAAGAATTGATCTGACCAAGTTTCACATAAATCTAGTCTTATTTTTTGTAAATAAGTAAAAACTTTTCCTGCTAAAGAAGGATTTTTTGCTACAATAATAAACATTAGTTTTTTGGCTTCTTCTGGTTCAGTAAAGTTATTCAAACTAAATTCTAATAAAGAACGCCAATTTTCATCAATGGTTAAACTATCATCTTTAATCAAGTTTTGCCACCGAGGAGTAAAATAGAGAGAAGCTAAATAAGCACGAATTAAATCATGCTGAAACTGATAGTTATCTGTCCGTTGAACTAAGAATTTTTGCTTTACTAATTCATTTCTTAATTCATCGGTAACTTTTGGTTCTGACTGATTGAAAAATTGATTGTGATTGATAAGCATATTATAAGATTTTTTGCATAAAATATCATCAAAATCTGATTTTCCGTTATTTTCCCATTCATCAAAAATAGGTTTTAAAATGGCTTGATATAAAGCTTGTTGAGATTGGGGTAAGGGTTGATTATTTTTAATTAGTTCAATTGCAAATTCTAAGTTTTGAGGAATTTTATAGAGTTCATAGCTCGATTCATTAAATTGTTTTAAGACATCTTGGGTTTTTGCTTCTCCTAATTTTTTTTGTAGTAAATGTTTAATTTCTATTTTTCCTAATGAGGATAACTGAACAACGGGTAAATTAAAATTAGCATAAGTTTCTTGAGAACTTAAACAAAAATAGTTTGCTTGGCAATTTTGATCAACAAAAGTATTAATTTTTCTTCTATCTGCTTCGCTTAATTCATTTAATCCATCCAAAAATATTAAAAAATTTCCTTGTTTTAAAAACCATGCAGTTAAATTTTTATCGAATAATCTACCGTATTTTTCTAATTGACTTTGAAACATTTTTTCTGGTTCATTGCCTTGATAACGAGAGAGAGGAATAAAAACAGGAATAATATTCTTAGGGAGTAAATGATATGTTTTATCGCTATAATAATCCGTTAAATATTGAAAATAAGATGTTTTACCAATACCCGAACGACCTTGTAAAAAGATAGTGCGTTTTTGTTGAATTTTCTCGCCAAAATTATTAGGAATAAAATCGACCGATGGCACAATAAATTTATCTCTCCATTGACTAAACTGTTCATCTTGACGTAGTTGTTTCAGATAGCGTCGTAAAACATAATTACGTAAAGGAGGAATGAAAGAAAGAGCAATAGGAATGAAGCCTAAAGAAGCATATTTACGCAGAAAAGGATTCATTAATAAGTCATGGAAAAATTGATTATAAGGGGCAATAATTAGAGCAAACCCACTGCCCACCCAACTAGCAATGACAATAATAATTGCACCAATACCTGTAAAAATTTCCCAACCACCAACAAAAATAGTTTGGGCTTTGACTTCATAAATATTACCCCATTTATCTCTTACGCTAATATAAAGTTTACGTTGTCCATTACCAATTGATTCTTCTTTAATGTCATTGTCTAGTGCTTGATATCTTTCTTCTTTTAACTGATCATTAAAATATGATTCTTTATCATATTCAAAAATAACCTCAAATTCACGAGGAAATGATTTAGGGTAAGGAGCATTATTATCATTACAATTAGAATCTGTATAGGTATAACAAGGTTTCAGTGTAAGGGGACTAATATAACCAATATTAGGCAATATATTTTTAAGCAAATTAACAAATATTCCTGCGTTTCCACCACTTTCTATAGCAACATCAATTTTGACATCTTCATCATAGCGATAGAATCCTTGATCTGTTCTTAGCCAAAGTTGCCCCTGTTTATCTTCGTATATCTCATAAACATCTAATCCTTGTGTTGAGTTGATGAGAATAGCTTGATTATTCTCTGAGTCGAGGCGATAAAATCCTTGATCTGTTCCTAGCCAAAGTTGCCCTTGTTTATCTTCGTATATCGTAGGAAAAGATAATCCTTGTGTTGAGTCGATGAGAATAGCTTGATTATTCTCTGAGTCGAGGCGATAAACTCCTTGATTTGTTATTAGCCAAAGTTGCCCTTGTTTATCTTCGTATATCGTAGGAAAAGATAATCCTTGTGTTGAGTCGATGAGAATAGCTTGATTATTTTCTGAGTCGAGGCGATAAACTCCTTGATTTGTTATTAGCCAAAATTGCCCCTGTTTATCTTCGTATATCCTATGAACATATAATCCTTGTGTTGAGTCGATGAGAATAGCTTGATTATTTTCTGAGTCGAGGCGATAAAATCCTTGATTTGTACCTAGCCAAAATTGCCCCTGTTTATCTTCGTATATCCTATGAACATATAATCCTTGTGTTGAGTCGATGAGAATAGCTTGATTATTCTCTGAGTCGAGGCGATAAAATTCTCTTTGATATGTTATTAGCCAAAGTTGCCCCTGTTTATCTTCGTATATCCTATGAACATCTAATGGTTTATCAGGAATTCGTACTACTATTTGAGCGTTAATAGGCCAAAAACTATCAAAGGTTATGGTTACTATTACGGCATAAATTATCTGTTTGATGGAACGGAGAATCATTTTTTTATAAGTAATCTGAGTTGGGGGTTTCGAGGTTGGAGTTATACGATTTCTTAATTGTCATTCGGACATTATTGTAGTGGACTGTTTCAGCTAAAATGATGTAATAGGAATGTGAGAATCTTACTCACTAACTGGAAAAATAGCAAGCAAGATGCTTGCACTCCCAACCTTACACGGTGATAAATTTTCCAACTATAGTTTACTGTTTATATTAAGCCTTACAATAACACTTTATTGTTACTTAATATAAAGCAGATGAAACTAATTGTTGGGTATATTGATGTTGAGGATCTTCTAATACTTGATCCGTTAAACCTGATTCAACAATTCGACCCTGTTTCATAATTAAAGTACGATGAGCTAACAATTTAATCACCCCTAAATCGTGAGAAACGACAATCATTGAAACATTTAATTGTTGTTGTAATTGTAGAATTAAATCAAGAATACGCGCTTGTACAGATAAATCTAATCCCGTTGTTACCTCATCTAAAAGCAGTAATGGGGGTTCGGTTGCTAAAGCACAAGCAATTTGTACCCGTTGCTGCATTCCCCCAGAAAATTGACCCGGTAATTGATCCATTCTTGGTATCGGAAACTCTGTCCGATCCAATAATTCTCTGGCTTTTTGACGAATTTTAGCGTATTCAAAACAATCATTCATCAATAATCTTTCAGCAATATTCCCACCAGCAGAAACCTTAAAATTCAAACCTAAATGGGGATTTTGATAAACCATTCCCAGTTTATGATGGCGTAACCATCTTCCTTGAGCAGCATTGAGTTGAAAGAGGTCATAAGCTTCCCCTTGATCCCAAAAAATCCCTTTTCCAGAGGTGGGTTTTTCATCAAAATAGAGCATTTTAACCAGAGTTGATTTACCACTCCCAGACTCTCCCATAATGCCTAAAATTTCCCCTGGATACAGATCAAAATTGAGGTTATCAGTGGCGACAATACTGCCACAATGGGGACAAATATTTCTGTTATATTCTGCTCCCGTGGATGTCAGACATTGAGAGCAACCGTCACCATAAATTTTAGTTAATTCCCTAACTTCTAGTATTTTTTCCATAAGTTTCAATTAGTTTTTATAATTAGTTTAATTAGACATGAGTTCGACGAAAAAGAATTTATAGATAACTAGGAAAAAGTTTGAAGTCTTAAACCCCTATTATCTCGTTGAAAAAATAATAACTCCGAACTCCGAACTCCGAACTCCGAACTCACATTAGTTGAGAGTTACAATAATCACTATCTGAACATTGATAGATTTTTTCACCACTTTTGTGTTGTAATTCATCTAAATAACTGTCTGTTGAACCACAACGACTACAAGCACGTCTTTCTCCGTTTTCATCGGTAAAATCTTCAACTCGAAAACCAATATCTTGGAAGGTTAAAGGTGTAGTTTGAGTATAGGGAGGAATGGCATAAATTTTCTTTTCTCTACCTGCTCCAAACAGATGTAAAACGGGAGAATTGTTTAATTTAGGAACATCAAAACGGGGAATGGGGGAAGGATCAATGACATAATGATGGTTAACGCAGGTAGGATAACGATGAGAAATAGTAATTTCCTTGAATTTAACCATATCTTCGTAAAGTTTGACCCATAAACGAGCATAATCTTTTTCCCCGTGCATGATTTTTCGTTTTTCCTCGTTGGCCTCAACCACAATTAAAGGATCGGGGTAAGGGACTTGTAACACTAAAATTTGTCCTTTTTTCATCGGTATTTCAGGGATACGATGACGGGTTTGAATAATATCTGCTTCAACAGTTTTTTTGGTAAGATTGACCCCTGGACAAGTTTGAGCGACAAATTTACGAATATTGACAGCATTAACCGATTCATCGCTACCTTGATCAATCACTTTGAGGGTATCTCCTACACCCACCAAAGACAGAGTTATTTGCAGTCCCCCTGTGCCAAACCCTCTGGCCATGGGCATTTCCCTGGAAGCATAAGGAACTTGATAACCAGGAATAGCAACCGCTTTGAGAAGACTACGACGAATTTCTTTTTTAGCATATTCGTCAATAAACCCAAATTGATAGCCATAGTTTTTTGTGCTGTTTAAGGTTTCTGTTGACATAAGTATCTGGACAAAAATAAACATTACAGTCGGGAGTTCGGAGTTCGGAGTTTAGGTTAATATCCGTCTCCCCGTCTCCCCGTCTCCCCGTCTCCCCACACTCAACTTCATTACAACTTTGAGCCACTTTTCTGTTGCGTAGTGCGAAGGCGATCAAGATCGGATTGAAAGGTGACATAATGGGGCATTTTGTAGTGAGAAGCAAAACCCATAGATTGAACACCATCGATGTGTAATAAGACAAATTCGGGATCTTCGGAGGGGTTTTCGATACCTTGGGTTTGTCCTTTTTGTAAGGCGCGATCTAAAATAGCCATTGCGATCGCTTTTACCTCATTATGACCAAAACAGGCACCATACCCTAACCCAAAGGTTGGTACACTATCTTTATCTTTACTGTTATACATAGCAACAATTTCGCATTCAGTCATCAATACCTCTCCAACTTCTTGTAAGTCTCCTGTGATGGGATGGGGTAACATAACCGGTAAATAACCTACCCTCAACTCTGCTACGGTGGGGTGTACATCACCATAACCCCTCATATTAGAATAGGCGATCGCTAAAATTGATCCGGTTTCTGCTCTGGCCATGGTTGCTAATGCTGCTGAGCGAGAGACGGGAAAAATTAGGGGTTCACGGGTAATATCAAAGGGTAATGTGGGTTTATTGATAATAGGAGGCAATAACCCTTCTGCCCTCAAACTAGCTAATACTTTGGGGAAAGAGGTTGGTAAAGCTTCATCGGGGATATTTTTCAGCCAAGATTGGGCAATATTACGAAATTCATCGGGGGATTCATTCAATAAGTTAAAACGGAATAATCGCTGTAAATAATCAGAAGTGGGGCCTAACATTTGTCCCCCTGGAATTTCCTTAAATGCGGCGGAAATACGACGAATTAATCTTAAGTTTTCCCCATGATGGACAGGGGTTTCTCCTAAACGGGGTTTGGTGGAACGATAGGCCCGGAGATAAAAAGCTGCTTCGAGGATGTCTCCTGCGCTTTGTTTAATGGCTAAAGAGGCTAATTCGGGATGATATAAACCCCCTTCTGATAACACTCTACTATGTAAGAAATGTAGTTGATTTTCGATAGTTTGAGCAGATAAAGGATCGTTTTTTTGATCATTCGTACGCAATACATCTAAGAGATTAATTGCTTCTGCGATCGCCTCTTCTCCCCCTTGTATAGCTACATAACCCATTGATAAATTTTTCCAACGATAAACATTAATTAGTCATTAGAGACAAAACAATATAGCACTTCTCATACTTGTGAGGTACAGAGTTTTCTAGTTTTAGGAGTTCGGAGTTCGGAGTTCGGAGTTCGGAGTTAGGTATTAGGTGTACCTCATGAGTCCGAGAAAGGCTATAGTAGATTAATTTATAAGATTTTAACTAGAATATAACTTAATGTTAAACTTATTTTTAATCTCTACATCTTAAACTACTACAAGTTTTGAAAATAAACCATAATGGATAAATTTGCGATTGAAGGAACAGATATTCTTACCCCTGATGGTTGGGTCAAAAATGGCACAGTTATCATTGAAAACGGGAAATTCTTGGCTATAGATGAAACTATTACTAAGAAATTGCCTACAATTGACGCAAAAGGGTTATTAATGCTCCCTGGAATCGTAGATATACATGGAGATGCGTTTGAAAGAGCGATCGCCCCACGGCCTGGATCACATTTTCCTTTAAAGATGGGAATATTAGAAAACGATCGCCATTTAATTGCTTCAGGAATCACAACTTTTTTTTATTCTATTACTGATTCTTATGAACCGGGTTTACGCAGTCGGGAAACAGCAAGAGAAATTATTGATTTTGTTTTAGGAGAAGGCAAAAATAGTTTAAAAACTGATAGTAGAATTCATATCCGTCATGAACAAGCGAATACAGATGAATATGAGGAATTATGTGATTGGTTGAAACAGAGAAAAATTGATTTATTGTCACTCAATGATCATCTTCCTCCTGTTGGAGATGACTATAAATTGAACCGCCATCTTAACTCTTTACGACGCAGACATAAAATGAGTGATGAGGAATTACAGAAGCTAATAAAAACAGCTTTAAATAATCAAGAAAAAGGGTTACAACAGGTGGAAGAATTAGTTAGTTTAGCCCATGATCATCATATTCCCCTTGCATCTCACGATGATGATACAGAAGCTAAAGTACAATTAAGTGCTAAATGGGGCGTTTCTATCGCTGAATTCCCTGCTAACGTGGATATTGCTGCTAAATCGAGAGATTATGGGGCTTCAGTTTTAATGGGTGCGCCTAATCTCATCCGAGGGGGTTCTCATGTGGGTTGGATGAGTGTTGAAATGGCAGCTAAGAAGGGTGTTGTAGATTGTTTGTGTTCTGACTATCATTATCCTTCTCTATTTTCTGCCCCTTTTAAATTAACTGAAATGGGAATTATGTCCTTTGAGGAAGCTTGGAAATTAGTTTCTACTTATCCAGCAGAAGCATCAGGAATAGGAGAGAGTAAAGGAAAAATTGCTAAAGGTTTTGATGCCGATTTTCTCTTAATTCAAAGCAATAATATTCATCTCAATAGTATTAAGTCTGTTTATATCAAAGGAAAAGAAGTAGCACGTTATTAATTAACCTTAGTTCGGGATAAGGAAAGAGAGAAGTAGTAAGCTGAAAATAACAAAATATCCAGCAACTTCTCTCTATGCTCACTATAGATGCTTTAAGCTGTTGTGCATTTAAACCGCACATCATGAGGTTAAGCAACAAATTAGCAAACCCTCTCCCCGTCTCCCTTTCCCCCCGTCTCCCCGTCTGTCTAGTATAGTAATTTAGATGCTTAATAGCTTATCTTGGTGCGTGTTCTGCCAAATATTTGAACCTCAATAGAAAAACAGTGATTTCCTATCATGTTAGAATAGCTCTAAAATCATTAGAATCTCCAAAATAATTTGATTCTAATATAAAAGAATGTTCATTATTTGAAAGATTTACTAGCACAAAAATGAGTTATAAACATTTCTTTTGGTACCAGTCTCTCCCTTTATTCATTAGAGGTTTATTAACTTCATTCCAAGTTAATTTTGATGCCTCTAATTCCGCTACACTTTCTTTGTTGATATCCATAGAAATCCATTTCAAAAACTGTCCCATTTTCTTGATATCGTATTCACCATTACAAGCTTCCGTTACCCCTTGTTGTAACCTAGCTTCAGTGACAAATAAATCAACAAATTCTTGAATATTACTAGCAACTTCAGCCTTAATTTGAACGGATTGTTTTTGTTGAATAACGTGATGCTTAATTCCTTTAGCTTTAAACATCAATTCTGTGTAGTTTTCTCTTTCAACAACATGGTTAACAACGGGATACATAACCAATCCTTCCCCAACCCCTTCGATATCAAACGTATCTTTTACCCAAGGATCAACTTTTTCCACTAATTCAACCATCTTATTGATAGTATCTGATGCTATTTTTAATTGTTTCTCATCAGCAAAGTTGAGGGTAATAGACTCACCATAGAAAGGAAGAACAAAAATGTCTTCATGTTCTGGTAAGAATTCTCTAATTTTTTCCGGTCGTATTTCTAACTTAGCAATCTCTCCATTAACCCCTCCATATTGCATGGCAAAGATAGCAAAAAATTTTCGATCAATTTGATTTAATGCGACTCCTTTTTGAATGCTAGAACCGCACCATTCTCCATAGAGAGTGACATGATTTTGACTTTTTAAAGCTGCAAAGTATTCTATATTTTGATCTACCCAAGCAGCAAACCCCGCATTGTCAGATTTAGGGGTAATAATTTGGCTTCTTTTTTGGGCTGCAACTTTTCCATCAGGTGTAATTTGTACCCCTGCATTTGTTCCATGTAATTTAATTTTGGCGCGATAGGTAACTTGCAATTTTTTCTCGAGAACCTCTAAAGTACGCCGAACATTGTGTAATAATTCAATGCTTGTCCATTTAAGAAACGTAATCTCTTGTCGGTCATTAGTAATAGTTTTCTGACAGTAAATCTCTGAAATATCTGTACCAACTTCCGCATCTACTTTACCTAAGGCCATTCCATAAGAATAAACACCCCGTAGCTTACTCGGCTTGATTTTTGTCCCGTCTTTCAACACTGAATCAACTAATGCGACAGCCACAATTTCACCAACTTGATACATATTATCTAAGTTAGCTATGATTTGAATTTCTGATTTTCCAGGTGCTTTCATCTGATAGATTCTCAGCGCATCAGCGTTAGGATGAGGTTCTGCTGCAATGGTTTCCATAACAATAACAGGCATGGTGATCGACCTCCTTGTATTATGTTGTATTACTTTATATTACTTGTAGCATAAAATAATACAAAAATCAACTGTCCGAATCCATAACAGTTTTCATCCAATAAATAGCTGAGAAAATTAATGTTGAACTAAAATAAAAATGCCTACAGCGAAAACAAAATAACCAAAAGCTTTCTGTAATTTTTTAGTCTCAATAAAGCGAGTGAAATAAGCTCCTGAAATGGTTCCTAAACTGGCGGCAATGGTAAAAGAAATCATTAAAATCCAATCTAGATTCACTTGGGAAAGATAACCCAAAAACCCCGTTATTGATTTAAAAGTAATAATAATTAGAGAAGTGCCAATGGCTTCCTTCATAGGAAGACCCCCTAAGAGGACTAAAACTGGAATGATGGCAAAACCGCCTCCCACCCCAACAAAACCAGTCAAGACACCGACTCCTAATCCTTCTAGAAAGATAAAAGACCAATTATGTTGATTCTTATGCTTAAAACCTTGTTTTTCTTTGATTTTTTGTCTTCCTTGCCCAATCATCATCAAACTAGCCAATACCATAACAATGGCAAAGCAAATCAGTTGAATGGTTTCGGTAATAAAGGGAAATCCCGCCATCTGCGCACCGAGATAAGTCCCTAACATAGCAGTAGGAGCAAAAATAGCCGCCACTCGGCCATTAACATTTCCTTCCAACCAGTGGGGAATCGCACCAATAAAACTAACCGTACCGACAATCACTAAACTCATGGCGATCGCTGTTTTCGCTCCTAATCCCATAACATAAACTAAGATAGGTACAGCTAAGATAGAACCTCCTCCACCAATCAACCCCAAACTCAATCCAATACATATCGCTAAGAAATGTCCAATAATCCAAATCATCATATATAAATTGTGGAGAAAAAATGGGCATTATTATTATGAAAGATTAAGATTCAAGCATTATGAATTGATTCTGAGTTGAGAATAATAGTTAGTTAAGTTGTCTGAGAAATTGATGAGAAAAGAATTAGAATTTTATACTGGCGATTGGCTTAAAATTCTAATCAAAGCTGAATTATACCAAATCCTGTTGCCACACCCCCTCTATAAAAATTGAACCAAATCCGCTCTCTATGGGAATTATGATGATATATAGCATTTCCCAGACTCATGAGGTACAGAGTTTTTGCTTTTAATATTTTGGAAGGTTTAATAAAAGAAAAATAGGGTCACTCAAGGTGTACCTCACAGCTATGGGAAATGCTATAAGATAAGGGGGGTATGAGAAGCGGATTTAGTATTAATGCCTGAAGAAAAAGTTTCTAGTATTCGATTGGGAATGCGAACAGTTAATTAAAATAATTGCTACTTCAATTGTTACTAAAAAGAAAAATTTAAAGAATTAATTTTCGCCTTTTGCCTTTTGATTTTTGCCTTTGCGAAGCGCGTGACTTCGTAAAAAAAGAACGAAAAATTATGTCTTGACAAACGCCTGAAAGTGTTATACCTTACAGGTTACAAGTCTTTGCGCGAGAGAAGAATCACCGCACGAGAGAAGAATACCGGACCACGCGGCGGATTTGCTGGTAGGTGTCGTGGTGCTGGTAGGTGTCCCACTGGTGTAGTGTCTTGTAATTCCCAAGTGAGGTTTGAGTAACCAGTGTCTCCGACTTTTCTCCAACCGACGCGATCGCAAAACTCCTCCCAGATTTTTTTATTATACTGTCTTGTTCCACCAAGTTCATCCATATAGATTTTTTTCTGGACGCTGAAGCCAAATTTTCCCTTGCTGTAGTGTACCCACAGTTGATCAATGGTACGTAAGTCGTCACAGGGGAAGTTATTGATATCAGACTCCCTTAAGTATCCTTCAGACTCTCGGTTGGAAACTTGAAGCATAACGTTAGCAGTTTCTTGGTCAGCTTCTGCCCATTTTCCTGCTGCTAGATAAGCAGCAAGTTGACGATACTTAACATCAGGAATTAGCAATCGAACTAAGCGAATACCATTTTCAGAAAATTCCGAATCATCTGATATAGAAGAATGTTTTAATTCTTCTTTTGATATCAATCTATAACAGGTTTCGAGGGTAGATTTTGTGCTATCCGACCGCTTTCGGATAAAATAATGAGCTTTTCTTGTGAGCCAATCACAGAATTGATCTCTGGACTCCCAGTCATTTAAACTAACGTTTTTCTTACTATCTCCTGATTCAAATCTGGTCTCAAATTTTATTTTGTTTACTTCATCATCTAGAAAAACTTGATACTCAGCATTGGTAATATAACTCTGAGCAATAACTAAATTCTCATCAATTTGTAAAAAGTTGGAATCGCTTAGGTTTCTAGCCAAGATGGCTTCTGAGGCTACTTTAAAAAGTTCGGGGTCAAGAGATTCTAAAGACTCATCTAGTCTGGTCTTGAGTTGTTGACGGATTTTAGCCTCAACTCTTAATGCTTCCTCATCACAGTCTAATGCTAGTTTGAGTGCCTTAACAGAGGTGGGATTATCTAAAGCAAATTGAATTAAATTTGTTGCATCACTTTGAGCCGCATAGAGACGAATCATTTCAGCACACCAAGGATTTTCAAACTTTTCAAGCAAAAGAGATTCTCCCTGTGATTCTTTGACTTCGGCTGCCGCTAGATACTCTTGAAAACTGAGATGAGCAAATTCATAATATCCTAATTCTTTCTCCACTAGCAGGCCATTAACTTCCTTAATTTGCTTCAAGAAATCCTCTGGAATTACGGTTTCATTAACACCTGATAGTTTTTCCTTGATTATTTCTGTTCCTTGAGTCAGTGTAAATTTGCGAGTTTCTCTCTGCATTAATTCTAGTGCTAACACCTGCAACACTGATTTGTTTTGTTCTCCTGTCAATGGAGTCTCAATTTTTTTTGCACTTTGTCTTGCACCTAGTAAGACATCACAGATTTTTTTATAGAGTTCTACTCTACGTCCAGGCAAAGCATCACCACAATAATGAACTGTAGCAATCATTGTCACCAAGAGAGGATTACTGGCCATCTGACAGATCGATGGATTTTTAATGATTCGATCAATTAAATTATCTGCATTATCCTTAGCAACAGCTTCAACTGCGGGATCTAAACGACCTTGCCTCATGCGACACTCTGTTTGTAAATACCAACGATGAATAAACTGTTTAATCTGTTGTATGTTAAAAGACTTAACTTCTAATACAATCCCTATTGCTTCAAATAAATTACTGTCATAGCCATGAGGACGAGAAGTAAGCAGAAAAAGACACTGGCTGTATTGCTGTATTTGCTCATTAACCCACTTACTAACTTTCTCTCTGTCGGCAGCATTGGCAACTTCATCAAGTCCATCTAACATAACCAAACATTTACCTTTTTTTAGCCGTTGGGAGAACCAATGAGGGGGTGGTGTAAGTTTCTTGAATGCTGGCTGATTTTTAACTTGTGCATTAATCAGTTCCGGCAATGTAGGAGGGGAATTGCCGGTAATTTCTTTGTGCTGATTCCGTAAATAGAGAAGAATGGGAACTAAGTCAGGAGCTTTATACTTTCGATGGGCTTTTTTTGCATAGGTTAGGGTTACTTTCTGCAACAATGTGGTTTTACCATACCCTGGTGGTGCCAGAATAGCAATGTGTTGATATGCACGAATTTGAGAACTATTAGCTAAATAAGTCCAAATTTCTTGCTCCGAAGAGTCTTTCGTTTTTGGAATTAAGCTGTTATTAGCAACATTCCTGGGAATTTCTACTGCTAATTTTAGGGGAACAAAAACATCCTCTAAATCTAGCACAGGTAACCCAATCTTAAAGCCTTCGGTTTTAAAGTCGCGGTAGTAATCAAATAAACTTTTCTTATACTGCTGTTCAAATCTAGACAACTTCCAGCGTACAGTTTTAGGGAAACGCTCAAATATAATATTAGCTAAAGCCTGAGCATACGTTTTTCCTCGCTGATTGACTTCCTTCTTAAATTCCTCCATAAAACCTCCGCTAAATGCCGTCCAGATGGCCAAGACGGCAGTTCCGGTGGACGAGAGAATGGTTTGAGATGTTATTCCTTGGTCTTGAAGCCAACAATAAGCTGTAAATCCTATCATCCCACCAGTAGGAGACCATTTCACTAAATCTTGTACCCACTTCCACTTTGGTTGTTCCTCCATTGGAATCTAATCCTTTAATTACCCTACTCTTTCAAGAATACTAAAAATAGTAACTGTCAGTTTATTATCTTAAAAGAAGTTAAATTATTTAATTTAGCTTCTTCGGCAAGAAGCTAACATCGAAATTATACTAAATCAAACTTTTGCGAATCACTGTTGATATTTGTTCTACTAATAAAACCACCACAAAAATAACAATAATGGTCATTAATGCTTCGTCG
The DNA here is from genome assembly GCF_030064895.1 of Crocosphaera sp. Lineage (GTDB taxonomy): Bacteria > Cyanobacteriota > Cyanobacteriia > Cyanobacteriales > Microcystaceae > Crocosphaera. Next base: position 37,437 of record NZ_JASJEB010000029.1, read on the forward strand.
TAACGTAATAATTGCATGGAAGTAGCCAATTCTACCCCAATACCTCCTGCACCCACTAAACCCAAAACCACCGCAGAACGCACGGATGCTTCTAAAGAATACAAAGTAGAAGCCACAAAAGAAGGCATAGTTACAGGAAGAATAGCCCCAACAATAATACCCCATTGAGATGCACCTAAAGCTCGTAACGCTTCTACTGGTTTAGGATCAATTTCTTCGATTCGTTCAGCAAAAAACTTACCACAAAAACCCATGACATCAACCATAATGGCTAAAATTCCGGCACCTGCACCCAATCCAACTACAACAATAAATAATAAACCCCAAACGAGATCAGGAATAACTCGTAACAGGGTAATAAAACCGCGACTTAAGCTATAGATAAACCGATTAGGACTGGTATTTTTAGCAGCAAGAAAAGATAAAGGTAAACTGAATATAGCTCCGAAAACTGTTCCTACTAAAGCCATTTCAAAGGTTTCAATGGTGGCTTTAATAATATTAATTAATCGATCTGGTTTAGGAGGAAATGCCTCTGCTAGAAATGTTCCCAAGCGAAAAAAACCTTTATAAATTCTCTCAGGTGTTAGATCACTAATATATAAACCATGTAGGAAAAAAGCTAACAAAATACCTATCCCTAACCAAACGGTAAAAGAGGGTTTACGAAAACGGGGAGGAGGTGAATTTTTTGACTGATTTTGAGAAGTATTTAATTTCATTTTATTACTGTTTTAACTCCGAACTCCGAACCCCTAACCCCGAACTCAGATTATGGTAAGTTACGATCGCCTTTATAGAGAAGGGTTAAATCTTGATCCTCAAGGGATTTAACGGTGGTATCCATCTGAATTTTGCCATTCTGTAAACCAATAATACGATTGCCGTATTCTTTGGCTAATTCCAATTGATGCAGGGTACAAATAACGGTTAGTCCTTGTTCTCGGATAATAGACCATAATAAATCCATCACCTCTCTACCAGCTTGCGGATCAAGACTGGCAACAGGTTCATCCACTAAGATCAATTTGGGGTGTTGCATCAAAGTTCGGGCGATCGCCACTCTTTGCTGTTGTCCACCGGATAGGGTATCGGCTCTTTGTTGGGCGATATGGCTTAAATTAACCCGATCTAAACATTCCATAGCGCGTTTTCTCTCTGTTTCTGGAGCAGTGGCCGGAAACCAATAACGAGGGCTAGTGCTACGTCCTAACGCACCCTGTAAAACGTTATGGAAAGCCGATAAACTGCCCACTAAATGGAATTTTTGGAACACCATACCAACTTGCGATCGCATTTGCCGTAATTGTTGAGCATTAAGCTTAGATAATTGCCAATTGCCGATGGAAATATCCCCAGAAGTAGCAGTTTCTAAGCCCAAGATACAACGTAATAAGGTGGATTTTCCCGAACCATTTGCCCCTAACAAGACAATTCCTTCTCCTGGTTGTGCCGAGAAACTAACCTGATCTAAGGCAACTGTTCCGTTAGGATAAACTTTGGTAAGGTCGCTAATTTTCAGCGATAACATTGTTTCAATTAAGTACCTAGACAAAAATAAACGTTTCCGAACTCCGAACTCCGAACTCCGAACTCCGAACCCTGAACCCCGAACTCCGAACTCCGAACTCCGAACTCCGAACCCATATCAATCCCCAACAAATTCAGTAAAATCATCAATACCAATGGCTTGATAGGTTTGACGAATGGGATCATAATCCGAGTCTTTAGCTTCAACTAAAGTTGAACCTTGATATTTTTCGTTGGCATCAACTGAGACAATAGCCCCAATTAATTGCTCTTGATTTTCCACCATGCCCTTTTTAATTTCTTCTACATATTCGGGCTTTAATTTGTTACTGGCAATAAACACATCACTGGGTAAGAGATCCCCTTTTTTGACAATGGGATAATCTTCTGATTTGAGGTTTTTGGCTTCCATAAAGCGATCGTAGTCTAATGCTGCCCCTCCCCAAGCTTCTACATCTTCGTTTTGAAACGCTTGTAAGTCTGCATCCCCTAGCATCTTAATTTCGATATCTTTTTCGGGTTGTAGTCCAGCATCAACTAAGATTTTCGTAGGGCCTAGTTGTCCGCTAGTGGAACCGAGATCAGACATGGCGATAGTTTTCCCCTTGAGATCCTCTAAGGAGTTAATCCCACCGTTTTTATGGACAGCAATAACGGAGCGATAGTTAGGACGGGTAATGGCAATAAAGGGTACAGCCTGGGTTTTAGCTTGCATTACCACATATTCAGCAGGACCAGTTAAGACAATATCAACCTGATCGGATTGTAAAGCAACGGCTGCGGCGGTGCGATCAGCGACTGGAAAAAATTTGATTTCTTTACCTAATGTTTCAGCTAATGCGTCACGAAATGGTTCAAAGTCCCGTTGCAACTCTTCTAAACCTTGTACATCCGTGACGGCAAAACGCAATGTATCTGGTTCTCCATTGGGGTTGGTAGAAGAATTGGGAGAATTGCTATTACAAGCTACTAGAAATAGTAAAGAATAAACTAAAAAATTACGACGTTTCATTAATTAATAACGTGGGATTTTACCTCAACGTGAGTTCGAGAGAACATAAAATCGATGCTTTAAGAGTCACATTGTTAACTCGAAACCCTTATTCTTTAGTTAAAAATGTTCCAAATCCGAACTCCGAACTCCGAACCCCGAACTCACGTTACCTCACAACATTTTATTAGCAAATAATCTTATTCAAGTTAAGAATAAATTATCATCAAGTTAAATTTCTTGTTCTGGACAAGAACAAGAGATTATAGTGGTGCGTGGTAAAGCTAATACTTGCTCAGTGTCTACTAAAATTAAATCCACTCCTAAAGGAAAATTCCGATTCCATTGATTTCTCAGGGTCAACCAATTAGGATCAAATCCTTGTAAAAAGATGGTGTTACTATTAGCAATTCCTGGACCTGTTAAGTGTAATTTTAAATTACCTTTTCCCATAGCTTCTCCTCGTAAAATAAGGGTTGCACCTTTTTCTGGGTTTGATAAATGTCCTAAATTAATCTCTAAGTTTTCTGAAGGAGTATTAAGAGCATTTTTGACAATATATTGAGCATTTTTAGCACTGTCTAAAGGACTTTGTAATAAAAGGCGATCGCTCTGTGAAACCAAATTATCATCATCATTCCAAGTAACACTTTGATCTAAAATAGTAGCAAGAATTCCAACTAAAATTGAATCTGTACCTAGATGTTCCTTTAAACTAATAATTTCCCCTGGAAAACTAAAACAATGAAGAAGTTTACGAAAAATCTGTTGTTGGGTTTGGGGTTGCCAAATAGAATTAATTTTCAGCATTATTTTCCTCCTGACTGAGTAAAGAAAAGTTGACTTTTGTTTTAGCTAACATTACTCCACGAATATTATTTTCTTCTTCTCTTTTTTTCATGCCTAATTCAATATAATTAGCAACTTGTTCCCAACCTTTAAGTTGATTAGCCATTACCGCATCACAAACCGCTAAAGCAATCGCTAAATCTTCAGAATCTGTCATAACTTGTGCTGCCCCATCATAACTATCCCCTTGTTCATTAATGAGACTTAAATGAGCATGAGAAATAGGAATTTCTCCGAGATAATAAGGCTCATGAAAAACCCCATCTTGTAGGGTTAAGAGACTTAAGCCATTTTTGGGTAAACTTTGATGTTTAATTTGCCAATTTTTAGCAATTTCTTCAGCCAAATTATAGACAGTTTCTAGGGAATGGGCTGTCAAAGCTTTAACCCATAAAGAACGTTCATAAATCATCATAAAACTTGCTTCCTTAGCCAAGTAGATAAATAGTCAATAGCAATAATTGTCACAAAAATTATTATTATTAAACTAGCAGATTTTTCATAGTTAAAAAATCTAAGATTTGTATTCAATTCTACACCGATACCGCCCGCACCCACTAAACCTAATACCGTAGCCATACGAACGTTACGATCAAAAATATAGAGAGTATAACCAATGGCTTCTTGTAAAATAGACGGCCAAGCTGCATACATAATTAACTGTAAAGTATTTGTCCCAGTGGCACTTACACCCTCATAAACACCTTTATCAACTCTTTCCATACTTTCAGCCAAAAATTTTCCTAAAAAACCCGTAGTATGAATTCCTAAAGCTAAGAAACCAGGAAGAGGTCCTAACCCTAATGCTGCCACAAAAACTAGGGCCAAAACTAAATCTGGCATGGCACGAAAAAAGTTAAGAATTTCTCTGACAATTCGATAAATTAAGGGATGAGGGGAAAGATTTTTAGCGGCTATTGGTGCTAAGAAAAAACTTAAAATTAGAGATAAAACCGTACCCCAAAGAGCAATAGCAACGGTACTCACCATCAACCAGACATATTCAAAAAACTCACTAAAATCTGGGCGAGTATAACGACTTAAATATTCTGTAATATTGCCCCCACTACGAAATAATTCTCCAAAGGGTAACTGTAAATAAACTAAACAAATAATCGTTAAAACTAACACGATTATTAATATCACAAGTTGCCAATTAAATGGTTTTGGGGGTAACTTAGACATCATTATGTTTTCTGTTAATTAAATAATATAAGAACGTAGTTGAGTTGATAAATAATCTAAAATAGTCACCATCAAATAAATTGCCAAAACAATTAAAATTAAACGACTATAATTAAATAAACGAATTGAAGAAATCAACTCATAACCAATACCACCGGCACCCACAAAACCGAGTACTGTCGCTGAACGAATAGTGTTATCAAGAATATAAAGAGTTGTGCCAATAAAATCCGGCATTGCTTGGGGCAACATAGAAAAAATAACCTTTTGTAACCAATTTGCTCCCGTTGCTTGTACCCCTTCAATCATCCCCACATCAACCACTTCAATGCTCTCTGCGAAGAATTTGCCCATAAACCCCGTTGTCACAAAAGTAAGGGCTAAAATACCAGGAAAAGGACCTAAACCCAAAGCAGAAACAAACAGTAACGCCCAAACAATTTCAGGTAAAGCTCTCATCAAACTAAGTAAGTTTCTCACAATATGAAAAACTATAGGCAAAGGACTACTATTTCTGGCCGCTAATATTCCCAGTGGTAAACTAAAACAACAAGAAAATACCGTACTTAAAAAACCCATAGCAATAGTTTCGAGCATTTTATAGCTAAGAGTTGGGACATAACTCCACTCAGGAATAGTCACTAAGTTGGATACAAAATTGAAGAAATTACCAGTTGATTTAACAATAGTAATGGGGTTAAATTCTACGAGAGGAGCCGTTGCCAATAAAATTATGATGGCGATGACAACAAATAAAATTATCTCACGAGTGGGTAATCCATTTTTAGTAGGCCAATGTCTAGGCCACAGGGATATTTTCATGATCTTCTTTATGATAAATTGTCTCTAGAAGACTATTCTGGAGCAGGTTAATGGGTTGATCATCAAATACGACTTTCCCTTGTTTAAGGCCAATAATGCGATCTGCAAACTGCATAGCCAAATTAACTTGGTGTAAACTCGCTAATACGCTTACTCCATCTTCTTTACAGATTTTGAAAAGCAGTTCCAATATCTCTATGCTTGTGGCAGGATCTAAACTGGCCACAGGTTCATCGGCAATAATAATCTGGGGTTTTTGTACCAAAACGCGGGCGATAGCTACCCTTTGTTGTTGTCCTCCAGATAAATCACTAGCCCTCTGCCAAGCTTTATCCGTTAATCCAACCCTTTCCAGGGCCCAGTGAGCCAACTCATAATCTTGTTTGGGAAAGAGATACAAAAGACTCTCCCACCAATTACGATAATAGGAACGCCCAATTAATACATTAGTCATAACGTTGAGACGATTAACCAAATTAAACTGTTGGAAAATCATCCCCACCTTGGCTCGAATATGACGCTGATTTTTTGGGGTTAACTTCCGTTGATCAATGAAAATTTCCCCTTGGGAGGGGGTTTCTAAACCATTGACCATGCGTAAGAGAGTTGATTTTCCTGCACCCGAAGATCCCAGAATAACAGTAAACTCTCCTGCATTAATGGTTAAATCTGTTTTATGGATTGCCTGAAAATCGTTATTAAAGGTTTTCGTCACCCCTTTAAATTTGATAGTAGTCATTTGAATGTATCAATATTCCGTGTTAAGTGAGTGTGGGAGGGGTGGGGAGTGTGGGAAGACGGGGAAACAGCTATCAACTCCGAACTCCGAACTCCGAACTCCGAACTCAAGTTCATTTAAGGATTTGCTCTTTTTGTAATCCTAACTGTTGCACAATATCCCGAATCACTTGATAGTCTTGGGCCGTTACTTCTTCATAACGAGCTAAAGTACCATAACCTGTAACTTCAATCTCATTATGAGCATTGAGAATAATCTCTTTGATCTGGGCTTTAATTTCAGGATCTAAATCAGCACGATAGGTTAAAGGAGAACCAGGAATAGGATCAGAGGTTTCTAGGATACGCAGATCGTTATCTTTAATTAAACCCTTTTCTAGCATCTTTTCGTGGGTGATATCATTACTGCCGGCTGCTGCTACTGTCTTGTTTTTCACTGCCAATTGTGCTGCATCATGAGAACCGGCATAAGTTACCTTGCCAAAAAATTGATCAGGCATTTCTCCTGTAATTTTCTTTACCATATAGCTAGGCACTAAAGAGCCAGATGTGGAAGCCGGATCAACAAAGGCAACATCGGCCCCTTTTAGATCGGCGATGGATTTAGCAGGAGAATCTGCTGGCACAAAAATCATGCTTTGATAGGTAGAAGTCCCACCCTCTTTGACTCCCACAGCAAAAGCTTCTGCTTCTGCTTCCTGTTCAGCTAAAACATAGGAAAGAGGACCAAACCAAGCAATATCAACTCGATCGCGTTTCATGGCTTCAATAACACCAGCATAATCAGTAGCTTGAAAAACTTTAACCGGCATTCCCATTTTTTCTTCTAAATGAGCGCGCATCGGCTCAAATTTAGCCAACATTTCTTCATTGTCTTCTGCGGGAATTAAACCCATGATAATTTCAGACTTAGCTGTTGAGGATGCTACCTGAGAAGGGTTTTCGGCGGTTTGGGAGTTGTTAGCACACCCCCCGAATAAAGGCAATAAAACCAATGCCCCCAACAACAATTGACGACGTAACATAAATTTTCCTAGATTAAGATTGAATAAACAACTAAGATTAGTTTTTGCATAGCTTATCCATAGCTTAAGGAGCAAAAATTAAGAATAGTTTAATTTTTGAATAAATTTTGATATAAATTTGTTCGGAAAAGCTAAGACTGCTATGTTATAGCGTTTCCCGAACTCCGAACTCCGAACTCCGAACTCCGAACTCCTAAAACTAGAAAACTGTGTACCTCGCAAGTATGGGAACTGCTATATTATATATTTAGCTATTTTTGACAACTAACATTACTTATTATATATGACTTCGCTTTCACCCCATCGTGCTACTAATTTAAAGGAAGCGTATCGTATCTGTAACCCTGAACCTTTAACGGGGGAAGATATTGATAGATATTATGTTGATTTATCTTCCGTTCGTAAGACAGAAACTATACAAAAGATCAATACAAAATTAGATTTTCTTGAACCAGAAGAATTTTGTACAATTTTATTTACAGGACATCGTGGTTGTGGAAAAAGTACGGAGTTAAGAAGACTTGAGAAACAGTTAAAATCAGAATATTATATTGTTTATTTAGAGGCGGATGTTGAATTAGATATTAACGACGCAGAATACACTGATTTGTATTTACTGATTATCAAAAAAGTTGCAGACGAATTATATAAAATAGGAGCAAAATTTGATGATAAACTTTTAAGTCAATTTGAATCTTGGTTTAAGGATATTACCGAAGAAACGGAAGAAAGTGTGGAAAAATCTGTCAGTATTCAAGTTGATGCTGAAGCAGGTTTTGAAATACCGTTTATTTCTAAATTGTTATCAAAAGTATTAGCAAGAATTAGAGGATCTCAAAAACAAAAACAAACCATTAGACAAACGTTACAAAAAGATATTAGTCGCTTACAAGCAGACATTAATCTTTTGTTAGCTGATGCTTTTAAGAAATTGAGACAAAAAGAACCGCAATATGAAAAAGGATTTTTAATTATCTTAGATAATTTAGATCGCATTCCTCCTAATGTTGGTCAACATCTATTTTTTGATTATGCTGCTCAATTACAAGCATTAAATACAACAATTATTTATACGGTTCCTATTTCTGCCGTTTATTCTGATAAAAATTTGAATAAAATCTTTGGGAGTTCTAATATTATGCCGATGGTTAATATTTATGAATTTAATGCTGGAGAATGGGACTTAGATTATAAGCAAGATAAGTTAGAAAGTTTAGTAAATTTAATCGAACAACGTGTTAATATTGATGCAGTTTTTGAGTCCCGTCAACAATTATTAGACTTAGTAAAAGCCAGTGGTGGTCATGTTCGTCAGCTAATGCAAATGACGGCAAATGCTTGTTTAACTGCTGCTGGAAGGAATCATAATAAAGTAATGGCTGAGGATGTTACTTATGTTGTTAATCAAGAACAATTTAACTTTGAAAGAATTAACTTAAATGAATATTATCCTCTGTTAGCAAAAGTTTGTTTAAGTAAAAATATTAATAAGGATGAAATTGGACAATTATTACTCTTTAATTTATCAGTCTTGGAATATAATGGTAATAACCGATGGAATTATATTAACCCTGTTTTAAAACAAAGTTCTCTTTTTCAGGAAGCATTAAAAAATGAACAGCAAAACCCAGAAAATATCTAATATTAATCAAGAAAAAGAGTCATTTTTAAACATTAATCAACAGACTTTTACTGAACTGTTGACATTTATCGATTTTGCTGATGAGCGATTAAATATTGGCTTTGTAGAAATCAAATTTTCCCAAGATAGAGATATTTTAATTGATGCTTTACTTGAACATCCTGACTGTAATAATATTCAATTTGAAATATTAGATTTTTCTGATCCTAGTCTTCGTTTTTTAAGGGATGAATTAGTTACTGCATTAAAACAGATTAATATTCAACAGAATAAAAAATTAATTTTACTAATTACTGGGTTAGAAAAATCTATTGGTATTGTAGAAGAATATCCTTCTGTATTGACTAATCTTAATTTTGTACGAGATGATTTAAGAACAAGTATACCTCATCCTATACTATTATTTTTACCAGATTATGCCTTAACTCGTTTGGCAAAATATGCACCTGATTTTTGGGCATGGAGGAGAAAAGTTTTTACTTTTAAAACAAATCGTAAGAATTTAATTACTAATAGTCGTAATATTATTTTTTCTAATAATACTATTAACAATTTAGACTCACAAAAAAAACAAGCAAGAATTGAACAATTATTGAACTTATTAAATGAATATAATACGTCTCCTGACGAAAAAACGAAAAATGATTTATTAATCATTGGTAATATTTATAATCAATTAGGTAATACTTATCAACCTTTAGGACAATATCAAAAAGCGATTATCTTTCATCAACAAGCTTCAGAGATTTCTAGAAAAATAGGAGAGAGGGGAAGAGAAGCCATTTCTTTAAGCAATTTAGGCATTGCTTATCATGCTTTAGGACAGTACCAACAAGCTATAATCTATTATCAACAAGCTTTGGAGATTTATAGAGAAATAGGAAATAGACAAAGCGAAGGAAATGCTTTAGGCAATTTAGGCACTGCTTATGATTCTTTAGGAAAACACAAAAAAGCCATAACCTATTATCAACAAGCTTTAGAGATTTATAGAGACATTGGGAATAAACAAGGAGAAGGGAATACTTTAAGCAATTTAGGCACTGCTTATGATTCTTTAGGAGAATACCAAAAAGCGATAACCTATTATAAACAACATTTAAACATTTCTAGAGAAATAGGAGATAAAGAAGGAGAAGGTATGTCTTTATGCGGTTTAGGCAATACTTATAACTTTTTAAGACAACACGAAGAAGCTATTAATTATCATCAAGAAGCTTTAAATATTTTCAAAAGAACTGGAAATAAACTAGAAGAAGCTATTACTAACTTTAATTTAGGCTTATCTTTTAAAGATATTCAACGTCATGATGATGCAATGGAAGCCTTTCGTAATGCACGTAAATTATATCAAGACATGGGACTGGATAAATGTGTTGAAAATTGCGACGATGCAATTAACATTCTAGAAAATCATGTTTAAATAGTCATTGCGAAGGTTAATATAAACAGTCATTTCATTTATCATTTATCATTCGTTTTGAAGTAGGCTTGAAACCTCTCCCAAACTTCTTTCTCCCTAAAGGGAGAGGCTTGAAACCAAAATGTTCAATGTTCAATGTTCAATGTTCAATGTTTGGTCAATCTTAATTTTCACTAAAAATACCCCGGAGTAATCTACTATAATAAAGATAAACTCCTCAAAAAAATTGTCTATGCAGTGGAATTCATCTCTAGTTCAAGAAAAAATTAGCTTCAACTTTAAAAATACAGACCTGCTTTTTCTGTCATTAAGTGATCCTTCTTATGGAAAACAAATTAATCAACCTGACAGCGATAATCAACGCTTAGAATCTCTAGGAGAAAACTTACTTCCACTGATTATTATTGATTATTTATATCATCATTTTCCTTATTTAACCCTTAGTAAAATGACCGCTTTACGGGATAAATTCTTAGAAAAAGAAAGACTAACTAATCTCTGGTTTAGTTTAGGTTTAGGGGAAAGTTATCCCTTTCTAGATGTTAAACAAGAAAGACATCTTTTACGAGTTAAAAATACTAATCCTTTTGAAAAATCTCTCAAAGCATTAATAGCAGCAATTCATGTCGATCGCGGTTTTTCTCACTCCTATAATTGGGTTAATAAACACTTAATTGCACCCTTATTAGCAAAGCATGAAAAAGATAACCTAGAAAGAGTAAATCCTGATAAACAATTAAATCTTTTAGGTTCTACACTATTAACAGCAGTTGCATTTGATTATTTATACTCTCTTTTACCTTATGTTAAACCAGGGCAATTAAAAAAACTTTCCAAAACCTTAATTTCCAAAAAACAACAAACAGAATATCTCAAAAAAATAACAACAGAAGACTTAGAAATTATCACCACTGAACAAAATAAAATCTCTAAAAAGTCTTTTCCTTCTTTATTCGGTGCAATGTTTATTCATTTTGACAATGAAAACCCGAAAACTCGCTACCGAAATAGTAAAAAATGGTTCAAAGAAAACTTTATTGATGAAGACGACATTTTATACGATGCTATCTCTTCTCTACTCAGAGATGGTATTCCACAAAAATGGATTATTCGTGAAATTTTAGGCTACAAAAGTAAAGATTATGATCGAGGTAGAAAGAGATTTTATGAAATTATGGATCAAAGTTCCGAACAAATATAAGTGAAAAATAAACATTAAAGTTCCCCGTTCCTATTCTTCTGAAAAAATAAAAACTGATTGGTTTTCCGAAGAATAGGATAATATAAGAGTTAGGAGTTAGGAGTTAGGAGTTAGATATTAGGTGTACCTCATGACTGTGGAAAATGCTATCTTATTACAATAATATAGCGATAAAAGCTTCTCAAGCGAATTCAATTTCTGACAATGCTATTAAACTATAATCCCCGTCATTGTTTACCCTCTGCTGAAGAATTACCCGACTGTGATGATACTCCCGTGGATAACGAAATACATATCTTAGTTCCCCAAGTTCTACAAATTATTTTAGCCACCCTTTGGTCTGATAGAATGGACTGGTATTTTGGCATTAATATGGGTATTTATTATGACCCAGAAAACCCTACAGATGTTATAGTTCCCGATGGTTTTTTAAGTATAGGAGTTCCCCGTATTATTGATGAAGATTTAAGGTTATCTTATGTGTTATGGGATGAACTGGTTATCCCCACAATGGTTTTAGAAGTTGTCTCTAAAAACCGACGGGGAGAATATACACAAAAGAAAGAAGATTACGCAAAAATGGGGGTATTATACTATGTAATTTATAACCCTTTAAGAAAGAGAAAACCTCGTTTAGAAGTCTATAAACTTGAAAATGGAAAATATGAATTATTAGCAGGGGAACCAGTTTGGTTATCAGAAATTAATCTAGGAATAGGTAAAGAAATAGGAATTTATCAAGGAGTAGAACGAGAATGGTTATATTGGTATGATCAACAAGGTAAACGCTATTTAACCCCTCAAGAAAAAGCTACAAAATTAGAAGAAAAATTACGAGAATTAGGGGTTGATATTGATGAATTATAATATTTTATTAGTTATTTTTTATTGCTAATAAGTTACAATGAAAAGTAATAGCTCATTTAGACAAAAACCATGCTATTAAACTATAATCCCCGTCATTGTTTACCCTCTGCTGAAGAATTACCCGACTCAGATGATACTCCCGTGGATAAAGAACTACAAGACTTAATTCCCCATATTCTCAAAGATATTTTAGCCCTTATTTGGGAAGAGAGAATGGACTGGTATTTCGGTGTAGATATGGGTATATATTATGACCCAGAAAACCCTACAGATGTCATAGTTCCCGATGGTTTTTTAAGTATAGGAGTTCCCCGTATTATTGATGAAGATTTAAGATTATCTTATGTGTTATGGGATGAACTGGTTATCCCCACAATGGTTTTAGAAGTTGTCTCTCACAATAGAAGGGGAGAATATACACAGAAGAAAGAAGATTACGCAAAAATTGGGGTATTATACTATGTAATTTATAACCCTTTAAGAAAGAGAAAACCCCGTTTAGAAGTGTATAAACTTGAAAATGGAAAATATGAATTATTGGAAGGGGAACCAGTTTGGTTAGCAGAAATTAATTTAGGAATAGGTAGAGAAATAGGAATTTATCAAGGAGTAGAACGGGAATGGTTATATTGGTATGATCAACAAGGTAAACGCTATTTAACCTCTCAAGAAGAAGCTAAACAAGCACAAGAAAAAGCTAAAAAATTAGAAGAAAAATTAAGAGAATTAGGGGTTGATCTTAATGAATTATAAATAGATTTATGACAAAAAAGATCGCCCCTCAACTCAAGAGGCGATCGCAAAAAATGTACCCAACAAAGACTTATTTTACGAAGCGTTCACCGCGATCATAAAGTTCGCGAGCAAAGTCTGTCCAAGTTCCCTGTCCCCAATAACGGAAACAGCTAGTTTCAACTAACATGGTGTACAGCAAAGCTTCCTGATACTCAGTTGTCCGAGTAACATTAGGATCTTGTTGTACACGAGAATCGAATTTTCCGTGAAAATCAGCACTAAGTTGGTTCATGGGTTCTAAGACGTTTTCATAACCTTCAACCCAACTGAGATCATTGGTCCAAGACGCACCGTCCATGTGGAAGCGATCATCTGTCGCTTTCAACTCTTCGATCGCCTTGGCAACTGCTTCAGGTGTTACTTTATCAGTACCAATTTTATTCCAGATTTTATGTTGACCCACCGCTTGACAAACGGGATAATCATCCTCAGTAACACCGGCCTGTTGTAAGAGTTCGATGTATTCGGTGCCATTAAGGCCAACTACACCCTCATTATTATCTTTAATGCCATAAAAAGCATTGCGGAAACCGTCGGGAAACTCATTCATCATCACACCGCCGTTTTCTCCGTCGGCGATCTGAGAAACACAGCTAGGTACTTCAACATTACCTAGTTTTTGTCTTCCTCTTGCTTTAGCTTCATGATAGGGCTGCATTTGAGCAACTAACTTAGTATCAGACCCTTGGGTTTTAATCAACGCCGTAATACTAATAGTTTCTCCTTTGGAGTTACGGGCGACTAAACGGTTAGGAACGTATTTATCATCACCGTTTTTGTGTAAGTCATCCCCGTTTAACCGTTCCACAGAATCTTCTTGTACCAATAACCAACGATAACCACACTCTTTCAGAGCTTTGATATATTCGTAGAGAGTATCAGGATTATTGGGTAAGTGCATTTCTGGGGGAGAGAAACCTTTAACCCGTCTCAGGGCATCATAACCGAATAAAGCTGCAAACTGATGCTGCCAAGCTTGTATCTGTAACTTGAGGTCAGGAATAGGAGTAGAAGGGGCAACCGCGTGACTCCACATCGTTCCTAACCATTCCACATAAGGCTGATATTGGGGGTCACAAGCCATACGCTTGAGGGGTTCGAGGATATCATTTCGAGGAGTTTGTTGAAAATCCCATAATAAATTGCCAGAATAGTCCAACATAATGCGAGGATTGCAACCATTATTAACTAAATCAGGGACAAATTCCCCAATTCGCTTATAACACCAAGCAAAAGTAGGAGCGTTATGATTGTCCCCAATATGTTGATTGTCAAACATATGTTGGAGGTTACTAATCAACGCACCGTTATGACCAGCAGGAATAGTGGGTTGGTGCATATGAAGGGCGCAAGCAAACCCAGATTTTACATTAGCGAGATTAATATTAGAATGAGGGGCAAAAATAAGATCGTCGTGTTGTACAACTGAAGCGATTTCGGCTTCCCAACCACTAATGGGAGGTAAATCGGGTCTCGTCCCATTAATATGGTATCCGTTGGAGGAGGGTGCTGTTGCAATCATATTTATTGGTTTTCCTTCAAATCTTGATCAAGACAATTTGATGGTTCTAAAAATCTCCTCTCACACCTAAGTCAAATTTATCTCTTTATCTGGATATTACTATACATTTTGGGTGAATAAATCTTAAATTTTAATTAATTTTAAGAGAAAAGATTAAAATAGTTAGTCTGAGTGAGCTATTTTTAATATTTTCTTTATCCAAGGTCTTATTAAAGGGAGGGACTTTCTATTTGCTTGTTTTTTGCCAATTTAATCTTAATTTAACCTTACCGCGCCCTTCGGGCAAAGGCAAAAATAAAAAGGCAAAAGGCAAAAGTAGGGAATAAGCCCGATAATGGTCTAAAGCCTCTTCATTTATGAAGAAGAAAAACCAGAAAATAATCATTTTTTGAATCCTCTTACTTTAGGAAGAAGTAAAATGAGTGACTTTTGATTTCTAACTTTTGACTTCTGAACGATGCCTAGATTTTAGGTAGAAGAAAAAAGCTAATTTGATATTTCTAACACTTTTTCTGGTCTAAGTCTGTTGATAAATGTCTAGGTTTCATGACATGATAGCTATCAATTATTAATTTTTCAACAGATGCAACATAGTAACCGTTTTGGCCGTCTAACCCATCAGTCATGTTTTAAGATTCTGACCGAAATCTGGCTCTTTTAGCGTTATTTACAATTAAAGTCTTTGCAAGACTCATAAAAAATCACTATGACTGCCGCACGCAATTATATACCCACACCACCTCCAAGCCGTTCCCGTCGTCTTCAAAAAGCGACTGCAACCCGTCATTATCAATCTGTTGCCCCAACAAATATTACTCGTAAGGCTTCTCAATCTCGTTCTAAGGTTACACCCTTACCCACTCAAAGGAAACAACTGCCTTTAGCCTTACAATTTCTTTTATTGGTACAAAAAGGTTCCACCACCTTTACTTGTGGTTTAGTGGCTATTACCTTAGGGGTATATGCTTGGACTGTGTACGCTCCCACACTTTGGACTAGAGAATTTTCCAAACTGAAAACCCTACAAAGAAACGAACGCCAACTAACTGCCAGCAATGAATCTTTAAAGCACAAAATGGCAGAACAGGCCGAACAACCCGGATCTGGTTTAACCCTTCCCAACCCTCATAAATCCCTGTTTATCAGCCCTGCAAAGGTTTCTGTGATGGAAGTGGCTGATCAGACTACTGAAACCCCAACACCTGCTATTATTCCAGACACTCCTATTGCTTACTAACTAATTACTTCTGCTTCATGAAACCTATACAAACCTAGACAGGCTTGATGTTCAATTCCTGCTTCAACCAAGGGAGACGGCTCATTCTTGTCCACAGGCGTTCACCGATAAGCCATCGGCATTGTTCAACAAAACTTTGTTGTTTTTGGAGATATATAAAGGATGTCTAGGACTTATTTATAGATTCTTCTTTGATACTTTCTCTAGCTTGGTTTTCGCTTTTTTGAGAAAAGATGAACCCACGAAGTCTCCCTTACTAATCTCACCAATCCTTGCTATCCTAGCACTTGATATTAAAGTAAGTCAATGCTTAACTGGTTAAGATTTTAAAATAATTCCTAGACATTAATGTCTAGTTTTGTACAGGATTGTCTAGGTTTTTGTCTTCTAGAAAAAACTCACACTCGAACCGGCCATGGGTAACTCTCGATCTCCAAAGCGTTCTTCTCGTTCTTCTAAAAAACCCGTTTCTCGAAAGAGAATTACTAAAAATTCTGTTAACACTCCCAGACGCAGAGGCAAAGCAAAACCCAGTCCCTTGCCGAAATTTCGTCTGTTATTGGTGTGGGCAGTTTTGGTGACTGGAATGTTAGGGTTAGCCTGGAAAGCTTATCAGTTGCAGATTGTTCAGGCAGAGGAATTAAAAAGGAAGGCTAATTTACAACAAACGGTCAATATCAGTCCTTATATCCCACGTAGGCCGATTATTGACAGTGAGGGTAACATTTTAGCCACCGATCGCTTGCAATATATTTTATATGTTCACCCCATTCAATTTAAACGCCCTCAAGCTGAGGTAGCAGCTAAATTAAGCACTATTCTGGAGAATAAAACCCCTCAGGAACTGATGGAACGCTTTCAAGAGCGTAAAACAGGCATTCCTATCGCCCGAGGATTAAGCGAAGGGGTGGCTAAACAAATTGAAAGATTGGGGTTAGATGGGATCGATGTGGATAGAACCTATCAGCGTTTTTATCCTCAAGAAAAGATGATGGCCGATGTGATCGGATTTGTGGATCATGAAAGAAAAGGACAAGCTGGCGTAGAATTAAGTCAAGAAAAACTCCTACAACGGGATTTAGAAAGCTTATTTGTCAGAAGAACGGCCTTGGGTGCCATTCTCCCCAACTCCCTGCCCCACAATTTACTAAAGTCTAATGACTGGCGAGTACAATTAACGGTGGATATGCGTTTGCAACGGGCCGTCAGGACTGCTTTGCAACAACAAATCCAGAAATTTAACGCCAAACGAGGGGCCGTGATCGTTATGGATGCGACGGATGGCTCAATTTTGTCTTTGGTTTGTGAACCGACGTTTGACCCCAACGAGTTTTATGAGTCTAGGATGGACTTATTGAAGAATTGGACTGTGAGTGATTTATATGAACCTGGTTCTACCTTTAAACCCATTAACGTCGCTTTAGCTTTAGAAGCAGGGGTAATTCAACGCAATACGGTGTTTCATGATTCTGGGTTGGTAACGGTGGATGGTTGGCCTATTAGAAATGCTACTTTGAGAGGGAACGGGTCGATTAATATTGCGGAAATTTTGCAAACTTCTAGTAATGTGGCCATGGTTCACATGATGCGACGGTTGAAAAAAGAGGATTATTATCGGCGTTTACAAGCATTGGATATTGATAAAAAAACAGGCATTGATTTACCTGGAGAGGTTCGAGGACGGTTAAAATCAGAAAAAATATTTATGGAGCGATCGATTGAAGTGGCCACTTCTTCTTTTGGTCAAGGGTTCGCTTTAACCCCCATGAAGTTAGTCCAGTTACAGGGTGCATTGGCCAATGGGGGAAAATTAGTGACCCCTCATTTGGTGAAAGGGTTAGTGGATGTGGAAGGAACCCTACACTGGCAGCCTAAATATCCTAGCAAACAAATTTTTTCCCCAGAAGTGAGTCAAACTGTGGTGGAATTAATGCAAACGGTAGTGGATGAGGGTTCAGCGGCGAAAACGGAAAATTATCGTATTGGGGGGAAAACGGGAACGGCACAAAAAGCGGGGCCTAGGGGCGGTTATTTGCCCAATGCTAAGATTACCAGTTTTGTCTCTATTTTACCTGTAGAGTCCCCTAAATATGTGGTTTTGGTGTTGGTAGATGAACCCCAAGGGGCGAATACTTATGGGTCAACGGTAGCGGCCCCTGTGGCTAAATTCGTCATAGATGCGTTGATCTCGTTGAAGGGTCTTCCACCATCAAGGTAATCGCTCCTTTCAGGTAAAGGCAAAAATAAAAAGTAAAAAGGCAAAAAATAAGTGATTTTTGTGCGATAGCGCCGAAACGCAGTAAGGAACTTCTAACTTATAAAGTCCTTTGTTTGCTGAAATTAATTATTTTTTAGATAAAGTTAGTTGCCATAGCCAAGGCTTTTCTTCTTCTTGGTATGCTGGTTTTAGATGATAGCGTTCACTCAGTTTCTTTTGTATTTCTTGATGAGGTCGATATAAAAACAGAGAAGGATTTTTGCTTAATAATTCATCCAAATTAATATTTTTATTGAGGTAAAAAAAACTGACATCTGGCTTAAATTTATTACTCAAACCTAATAAAATATGGGTATTCCAATTACCCCTAAAATCTTTATGATCATTCCAAATGATAACAGGATTTTCACTATTATTCACAGCTTGAACAACTTGAGGGGCTTGTATAATTGAACTAGGAAGATTAACCCACCAAACTTCTGTTTGTGAACTAATTATACCAGAGAGAACGCCTAAGCTTATTAAAAAAATGAAGATCCCAGCAAACAGATTGAATTTTTGATTTATTTTGTGAGCTAAAAGATAAGCTAAAGACATCTGAATACCTAAGTATACTGGAATATAGTATCGAGTTTCCATCTGACTAGGTATTAACTTAACAACACCTCCCAAAACTAAACCTGTAACTCCAACTAATGATAAAACAAAAAGCCACTCTTTTGTGCTAGATTTTTGAATTAAATATATTAGAGAATAAATAATTAGAATTAATAAAAAGGCCATCAATGTCCCTTGCAAAAGAGTCGTTAAGAAGGGATTGGATTCAACACGAACAATACCGCCAAGATTATGAGTATCTACAAAAACCCTAGCAATTCTATGTAGGTGCGTTTTAACAACGTGAGATAATTTTAAAAATTGCAAACTGCCAATTCTTCCTTTGTCACTATTATCAGACAGAGTTCCAGATAACCAGACAAACCCGGACGATAATACCACTAAACTCGATAGCATAAAAGACCAGAATACTTTAGTAAATCGGAATCTTTCTACCCCAAAAACAAAGATAAAATGACTGAATATTACTAAAGCTGTGAAGAGATTAGTATAAAAGCTAAAAATAGAAATTATAGTGTAAGATAACCAACTTAAAAATGATTTTTTTCTCAGAGCTAATAACAAGGAAAAACTAGAGAATAAAATCATTGTCGTAAAAATACTATAAGGTCTAGCATATTGACCATATAATATATGAAAAGGAGAAACAGCCATTAAGGCAACACCGATGGCCGCAACTCTTGATGAGTTAAATAATTCTCGGCATAGTAGATACATTGCAACCAAAGATAGGAGGTCACAAAAAGCTGAAAATGAACGAATAGCTTGTACTGGGTTTAGGAAACTTTGAAAAAATTGTGACCACAATCTAGCCAATATAAAGTAAACCGGAGTATGATTGGGATCTTCTTCTGATAAGCCAATAATAATTTTATCAATTCCTTTATTAGGTTGAGGCTGTTGATACTTCTGGAACTCATCAATACTAAAAATTGTATCTTGATTCTCTAGCTCACTAAACATTTCACGACTATAATATCCTGAAACCCTTAGAGAGGAATGAGTTTCATCATAAGAATAAAATTTTGTATCTAAATGATAAAACCTAAAAAATATACCTAAAACTAAGGAAATACCGATAAAACCAGTTATTAAAGCTGGAAAATTCAAGTTTTTGAGGAAATTAGAAATTTTCATTGGAACTGTTTAAAGAATATTTAAACCTAATAATACAACAAAGTAAGGCTTTTCATGATATGCTCGCATTTCTCAGAAAATCCGCGATCGCTCAATGTGGGCATAATGTGTACTAAATATACAAAATGTTTCCCGCGTCTAATAATACATTGTACTACGAACAAGCTGTTAAACAACTTGCAGCATTAACCCAATACAAAGTCTTTGATGCCCTATTCGTCTAGTTGGGTTATTTGAGAAATGTGAAGAAAAAACTACTGTAGTTTGGTCACAATATGAACAACAAAGATCCAGAAAAATCATTCAACAAAAACAGCTTCAATGTATTATTAGTCCAGGAAAAAACATAATACTAAAGCTATTATAAAAATTTTATAATTCTATTTCAAGCTGTTTAAAAGCTGTCTCTGAAGATTGAGGAGAATTTACTTTTTTGTTCCTAGTAAGGTAGGCAGTAAGTAGTCGGACATAAGTAAACAGCACTGTATTAACTTATGTAAATATAGCTGTAGCCTTACTCCTGCCCCCTGGCTCCTGCCTCCTGCCTCTTCTCAACTGTAACGTTTATTTTTGTCCAGGCACTTAAGTCGGCCTAGAGTATTAATTATGATTTTTTTGTCTTAATGGATTGCCAATAGTTATGGTGATCAGAACAATTTAATGACCAACAATGATAAAATATAAGAATTGTTGAATTAGCTAGTTATGACCTCTGCAATCTCTTCACAATTAGAATGTGTTTTAGACTCCCCTGATATTATTCCTTGGGAAAATGTTGATACTTCGTGGAAAAATAGGATACAAAAAACAGTTGACAATAATTGTATTCCTAAGTATTTATTGACTCCTTCTGATATTAAAAGTTTAAGTCATACTGTTAGAATAGCCAGCAAAAATAAATGGTCAATACTTCCCTGTGGCAATGGAACTAAATTAAGTTGGGGTGGTGTGGTTTCTGATACTAATCTTATTATTAGTACGCAAAAACTTAACCAAGTCATTGATCATGCAGTTAGTGACTTAACTATTACCGTAGAAGCAGGGATAAAATTAGGGGACTTACAGGCTATTTTAGGGCATCATAATCAATTTTTGCCTATTGACCCTGCTTACCCCCAAGATGCCACCATAGGGGGCATTTTAGCCACAGCAGATACTGGTTCTTGGCGACAACGTTATGGAGGAATACGGGATCTGGTTTTGGGACTTTCTTTTGTAAGGTGGGATGGAGAAATAGCAAAAGCAGGGGGAAAAGTTGTGAAAAATGTGGCAGGATATGACTTAATGAAACTATTTACTGGTTCTTATGGCACATTAGGCATTATTTCTACTGTTACATTCCGTTTGTATCCTATTCCGGAAGCGTCCGGAACCTTAGTGATGAGTGGGGAGGCGGAAAACATCAGTAAAATGGCACAAACCTTCTTACAATCTGGTTTACAGCCTACTGCTGCTGAAATGCTCTCCCCATCTGTGGTGAAAAGTTTGGAATTAGGGGAAAAAATGGGCTTAATGGTACGTTTTCAAAGTATACCAGAAAGTATTAATGAGCAAAGTCAACAAGTGCAAGCGATCGCTGAAAAATTGAACATAAAAACGCTGTTTTGTCAAGATGAAATTGAAGAAAATCTATGGCAACGATTACAAGAAATAATCAGAGTTAATAACACAAATTCAACTATAACAGGCAAAATAGGAATTATACCCAATCGAGCAGTTAACTGGTTAATGCAATTAAATGACTTGACCCCAGAAAAAGCATGGGCAATGATCAATTTGAGTAGTGGCATCGGAGAGTTTAGACTGGATATAGAACCCAGTTTAGGCATCTTAAAACAACTGCGATCGCTTGCTCAAGAAAATCGAGGATTTTTGACTATTTTAGAGGCAAATAAAGCTATCAAAAAACAATTTGAACCTTGGGGATATCCAGGGAATGCCTTACCCCTAATGAAACAAATAAAAACTCAATTTGATCCCCATAATCTCTTTAGTCCTTCTCGTTTTGTTTAGTTTACTTTTTGAAGAACACTTATTATTATGCAACTTTCTGATAACTCTAATAATAGTTTTAATTTCCAACAAGCTTTAGAAGAAGAAATCAAAGGATTTGATCCCAAAAATCCGCCCAAACAAGAATTAATTGATAGTTGTGTTCACTGTGGATTTTGTTTATCTACCTGTCCGAGTTATCGTGTTATCGGCAAGGAAATGGACTCTCCACGGGGTAGAATTTATTTAATGGATGCTATCAATAAAGGAAAAGCAACCTTAGATGAAGCAACTACGCAACATTTTGATAGTTGTTTAGGTTGTTTAGCTTGTGTTTCAACCTGTCCATCGGGGGTACAATACGATAGTTTAATTTCAGCAACCAGACCCCAAGTTGAAAGAAATCAACCGAGAAACTTTGCGGATAAAATAATTAGAAGTATCATTTTTAATATTTTTCCCTATCCCGAAAGATTACAAATTTTTCTTCCCCTACTTTGGGTATATCAAAAGTTAGGAATTCAAAAAATTGTCAGAGCAACAGGGTTATTAAAACGCTTGTTTCCCCGTTTAGCAGCAATGGAGTCTATTTTACCAGAAATAACCCTTAAGTCCTTCAATAAAACATATCCTGATGTTATTCCAGCAAAAGGTAAAAAACGTTATCGTGTGGGAGTGGTTTTAGGGTGTGTTCAAAGGTTATTTTTCTCCCCTGTTAATGAAGCAACTGTCAGGGTTTTAACTGCTAATGGTTGTGAGGTAGTTATTCCTAAAACTCAAGGATGTTGCGCTGCATTACCGGCACACCAGGGACAAGAAAAACAAGCTCAAGCTTTAGCAAAACAGATGATTGATAGTTTTGCTGATACTGGTGTTGATTATATCATTATTAATGCTGCTGGATGTGGTCATACATTAAAAGAATATGGTCATATTTTAGCCGATGATACAGAGTACAAAGAAAAGGGTGAACAATTTTCAAATCAAGTGAAAGACATTCAAGAATTTTTAGCAGAAGTTGAATTAACCACTCCATTATCTGCTGTAACAGATGATGATTTAACCTTAGTTTATCAAGATGCTTGTCATCTTTTACACGGTCAAAAAATTAGCTTACAACCTCGTCAACTTCTAAAACAAATTCCTGGAATAACATTAAAAGAACCCATAGATGCTGCTTTATGTTGTGGTAGCGCAGGGGTTTATAATATGTTACAACCAGAAGTTGCTGAAGAATTAGGAAAACAAAAAGTTAATAATTTAATGAATACAGGAGCCAAATTAATTGCTTCTGCTAACCCAGGATGTTCTTTACAAATTAAAAAACATTTAAACCAACAAGGAAAAGATATAAAATTAATGCACCCTATCGAATTATTAGATTATTCTATTAGAGGGGAAAAATTTAAACTTTAGAAGAAGATGAAACAATCGAAAAATCGATTGTTTCATAGATAATTATCCTAATTATGTTCTGTTAATGGTTCTTAACTAATGTCATATATTAACAAAAAAAGTAGGCAAAAAATAGCCAAAAAGAAAGATAATTTTTGTCGTAACCTTTTGACGATGAGCGGTATTATAGTGATTAGTTTTCTAGTATTAATTGTCTCAATAGATTGGTACATTAATAATCAATTTAACCAGTCTATTTATTCCGACATTAATCAAATTCCTAGAAAAAAAATAGCCTTAGTTTTGGGGACTTCTAAATATGTTAACCAATCTCAAAAAACACGCTATAATGCCTATTATGCTTATCGAATAAAAGCTGCTGCAAAATTATATCAGGCAAAAAAAGTCGATGGAATTTTAGTTTCAGGAGATAACTCAACAGAATTTTATGACGAACCCAGTCAAATGACCGAAGATTTAATTAAATTGGGTGTTCCTGCTCAATATATTAATCAAGATTATGCAGGGTTTAGAACCTTAGATTCTATTGTAAGAGCTAAAGAAGTTTTTGGCTTAGAAAACTATACCATTGTCTCTCAAAAATTCCATTGTCAACGAGCATTATATATTGCAGAAGCAAAAGGCCAAAATCCTATTGCTTTTTCTGCATCGGATATACAATCTGTTGCTGGAATAAAAACAAGATTGAGAGAAGTTTTTGCTAGATTTAAAGCATTTTTAGACTGTAAAATCTTAAAAACCAATCCCAAATTTTTAGGGAAACCAGAAACCCTTCATTACCGAGGTCATTTCTAATTCAAGGTAGTTTGAGACACAGAAGTATGAGCATCCTGCTGATTATGGTAACAATAAAGGAGTTAAGTTTTCTCTCATTTATATTGAAATTAACTATAATTTTTGACTTCACAATTCTCAATTCTGATTTTTTGAAGTTCCTTCCCAGTCGGGACAAGAATCATTATTAGAACCATAAGGGTGCATTCCACAAACAAATAAATTTTTGCCGTATAATCGTCCATGATAATGAACACATCCCCGACAAGCAGGATGAATATTATGAGTGGGTTCTATTTTTGGGGAAAGTATTGATTCAGGGTCTTGGTTATATTCATAATAGTAATAGTAAGTTTGAGATTCTTCCCCGATAGAAATATCAATAAATGGGGTAAAAACATCATCTAAAAACTGATCAATGTCTCTGACTAAATCATTTTGAAAATCCTCAACTGCCGTTTCCATAGACTGCCCTACTTCATCGACAAAACCCTCTACAGCAACGGTAACATTGTCTATCCATTCTGTTAAATCTTTTTGCCAGTCTTCCATAATATTTGTTGATTGAAGTTTACTTAATATAAAATAGTATTGGGTTATTATTGTCAATTATTGATTTTTTAAACGCTCTAACTCTTCTTGTAAAGATTCTACTTGTTGTTTAAGATTGTCTAAATTTTCTTGTTTTGATGTTTCTGTTTTTTCTTCATCTTCTTCGGAAACAATTTCAATTAAACGAGGTTCTTTTTGCTCATTTTTTTCAGTTTCACTCGGGTTAACTTGTTGCGCTTGCTGAATCATGTCATCTACATATTTTTTAGCTTCTTCTGCGGTTATTTCTCCTCTGGCCACCATTTCATCAGCTACTTTCTGAGCTTGATTTTTTAATTCTTGTATAGTAGTTCCTCCTTTTTCTGCTGCATAGGAAGCAATACCTACCCCAAGATAGAATGCTTTTTGTACTAAGTTACCTAGATCAGCCATATTGTCCTCAAGTTTACTCTTTATTTCAATTATAACGAAACACGGGATGTTCAAAACTCCTGTTTTTAAAGAGGAGATGTTGAACGACTCGGCATTTAAAAATGCCGTGAATATGATATAATAGGAATAGTCAGTATAAGACTTTAAAACCTACCGGGGGACTCTCGGAAAGTACACGCCCAACACCTGAATTGGCAGGGTTTAAGGAAATATCACTACGCCTAAAC
>NZ_JASJEB010000180.1 GCF_030064895.1 Crocosphaera sp.
ATATAGCAGTCGCCAAGGCTATTAGGACATTTTTCTGTTGCCTGTTGCCTGTTGCCTGTTGCCTTAAAATACAATTTATGTGTCCTAACTAACCTGTCTATTGCTATATATTGGAACTACTCAAGCTGCTTGTCGACTTCATTTGTCCGTTCAGCGTGTCCGAAAACTAGCTATAGACGGTCGTATTGAAGGAGCCTATAAAGAAAATGGTCACTGGCAATTCCCTGTATCTTCTGATGGGATGCCAAAAATAAGCCGTAAAAATAAAGGACCAAAAGGTCGCTGGCGAATACGCAAACAAGAAATAATGACCTTTATCCATGTAATTCAGACTATACTCAGATATAATCGCGACAATAAGACCCAGTACCCCGTGATTGCCGTGAAAATGGGGGGACATAGTTTCTTGTGTAATGAGGTGAGAATTCCAGGGGTTGGCCGACTGATTTATGATCCAGAACACCAGAAAAACTGTGGCGCAACACTATGGTTTGAGATTGACCCAGATATTCCCTTGCAAATGAATAGCTTTATAGAAGTGTTGTAAATTCAATTAAAAATTCTATAAAATGTCTCGTTTTAAGTAGGGTTGCAAAACATCAGGAACCTTAACAGTTCCATCTGCTTGTTGATAGTTCTCTAAAATAGCGGCCATAGTTCTACCGATCGCTAACCCGGAACCGTTCAAAGTATGGACATATTGAGTCCCTTTTTTCCCTTTTTCTTTAAAGCGAATGTTCGCGCGTCTTCCTTGAAAATCCCAACAATTAGAGCAACTGGAAATTTCCCGATAACTATTAGAAGAGGGTAACCAAACTTCTAAGTCATAACATTTTGTTGCCCCAAAACCTAAGTCACCTGTACATAATTCTAAGACTCGGTAAGGCAATTTTAATGCCTGTAAAATTGCTTCTGCATCTTTGACTAATTGTTGATGTTCTGCTTCTGATGTTTCAGGATGGACTACTTTAACTAATTCTACTTTATTGAATTGATGCAGTCGAATTAGTCCCCGAGTATCCTTACCATAACTACCAGCTTCTCGACGAAAACAAGGGGTAAATGCACAGTGTTTAATGGGTAATTTTTCGGCTTCTAAAATTTCGTTACTGTACAAATTGGTAACAGGAACTTCTGCTGTTGGGGCTAACCATAAATCATCTTCAGGAACCTGAAAACTTTCCTCTGCAAATTTTGGTAATTGTCCCGTTCCTTGTAAAGCTGCACTATTAATTAAAACGGGGGGCATTACTTCTAAATATCCTGCTGCAATCTGTTGATCTAACATAAAATTGATCAATGCTCTTTCTAAGCCTGCACCAGCACCCACTAAAGCAATAAAACGACTTTGAGCAATTTTTACTGCTCTCTCTACTTCTAAAATACCTAATCTTTCAGCAATTTCCCAATGGGGTAATACTTCAATTTTGGGTAAAAACTCATCCCCCCATTTACGAATTTCTACGTTTTCCGTTTCGTCTTTTCCCATAGGAGTAGACTCACTGGGAAGATTCGGTAATTGTAATAATAATTCTTCGATTTCTGCTTTTAATTGTTTTTCTTGGGGTTCGAGTTCACTAAGTTTAGTTTTAACGGTATTTCCTTCCTCTTTTAAAGCTTTAATTTCTTCTCCTTTGGGATCAACTCCGCTTTTAATCTTCTGTCCAATTAATTTACCTATCTCATTACTGCGGGCCTGTAATTCAGTACGAATCGATTCTAGTTCCCTGGTGGTGCGATCGCGTTCTAAAATAGGAGTCAGATCGTATTGATCCGAGGCACTACGACGGTTTAGTAATGCTTGTATGGTGTCTGGAGTTTCTCGTATCTGTTTAAGGTCTAGCACGGACAATATTACCCTTTTCTATACAGTCCCTTTGTTAGAATAGCTGATTATGTCTGCATTGATCTATAACTTTTTACCTAACTTGTTGATTTTATCTATTTAAAAAAATAAGTTTTACTTATTTTGACAACAATGATAGAGTAGGTCAATTAGAAACTTGTCTAAAGTTATTATTATTTATACTATTATGAGTTACGAAATTATTGAACAATTCAATGCTGCTCAAATTGAAGATTTATGCGAACTTTATAAACTTGCATGGTGGTGTCATGATCGGCAACCCCCAGATATTAATATTATGTTGAAAAACTCGGATATTAACCTGGGAATTTGTGAGAAACAAAGCGGAAAATTAGTGGGATTTACTCGTGTTTTAACTGACTACATTTATCGGGCTACTATTTGGGATCTGATGGTAGCATCAAACTACCAAAAACAAGGTTTAGGCAGTCAATTAATGAACGAAGTTTTGAATCATTCTCAATTAAAAAATGTTAGAATATTTATGTTAATTTGTTTACCCGAAATGATTCCTTATTATGAAAAATTTTGGTTTGATGATCATGATGGTAAATATAAGTTGATGATTTGTGATGGTACTGTGAGTTATTAAACATAGGCAAGTTGTCGATTACGGAATAACTGGATAAAGGTATCACTAACGGTATGATCTTTGGTATCAGCAGCATATTGAATTAACTCTTCTCGTAGTTTTTTAGCAGCATCGAATGGCATCATAGTTGCTAAGAGAAAATAAACCCCACGAAATCGAGAATCACTGATATGATCTAGTAGTCTGTGTTTATTTTCTGGTTCTAGAAAAGTTTGTACAACAAAAAAGTCTTGAATTTTATCATGACGAAAATACCATTCTATGTTGGTTATATTTTTTTGTTTACTTGTAGATTTTTGTTTTATTTGACGACTAATAACCATTTTATAGCGTTCCATACATTGTAATTCTTTTTGCCAATTTTCAGCAGGTATTGTGTATTGATCATTAAGTCGCATTTGATAAACTACTTCAGAAAAATCTTTTAACGGGAATTTTTTAACTGGATATAACTGATCATAATCTTCTGCCATCATTTCATATTGTTCTTGTTGTAACTTCAAAAGATTGGGAGTTTTATTTTCAGCTAACATCTGAGCGATAATGGTTAATTCCATCGGATTAGAAAGCATTCGACGGATGGCATTTTTTTCTTCATGAGACTGTTTTTGTAATAATATTTTTCTTAAATAATCTCGACAAACTTCTTTATATTCTGTTTCTTGAAGGGGTGCATCTTGAGGTAAAATTTTTGTTCGAGAACATAAAAAGTCTTCGATTTGATTCTCTTGTAAAGGTTGCAAAATATAACTTTTAGCTGTAGAAGGTGGTGTCCATTCTAAAGGTTGGGTTGCCATAATAATATTGCCTTTGAAGTAACTTTCTAAAAACTGAGTAATCGTTGCTCTGGTATCGGGTGTGACTTCATTTAACCCATCAATACAGATATAGCAATAGACAGGCTAGTTAGGACACATAAATTATATTTTAAGGGAACAGGGAACAGGGAACAGGGAACAGAAAAATGTCCTAATAGCTTTGGCGACTGCTATATCTATAGCACCACTATAAATAAGATTCTTTAAAAAATTAGGATCTTCCTTGACATGGCCATGCAGTTTATTTTTAATGGCTTCGAGTACCCCTTGATCGCATTTTTTAGCAGGAAGATAAACCACAATACGTTGCGACTTTTTCGCTAAATCTCGTAGAAACATTGATTTTCCTAAACCTGATTCTCCTTCAAGAATTAGTTGACCTTTGATTTCAGGAATAACCTCTGGTATGGGTTTGCTTTCAATTGTTCCTACTTTCTGTTTAACATGAGAATTAGGAAAATAGGCATTAATGTCAAAGCTATCTAAATGAGCATCAGCTAATAAAGAATCTTTAAAAGGAGAAAACAGTCTCGAACGTAAAAAAGGAACCCAAGTTAAGGCAAAATCAACATAGTATAAACCTGCCCATTTACGAACTTTTGGGTTCCAAAAAAAGATCGCTTGGATAAAAGGGGATTTAGGATAACAAAAGATTAAAAGTAGCCAGAAACTACCATGAATAAGCAACAAATAACCCGTTTTTTCAACAATATGTCTATAGTGACGGGATTGTTTTTCTTCCCTAAGAATATCAATGGTTCGCTTGATATTTTTTATTGAATATTCATTCTCATTTAAAAATTCCTTGTCAGATTTTAAAGCTTTTAGAATGCTTTCAAATTCTTTAATAAAGCTGTCTAAATCTTTTGTTGATAGTTTTGATTGATCGTTTCTAATATCGGTAAGTTCTAATCCAATCTCACCCAAAGCAGAGGCTGCACTACTGCGAACAGAAGGATTATCATCCTGATTCTCCCCCGTAAGGACAGTCCTTAGAGCGTCAAGGGTTTCTGGTGACTTGTCCCAAATCTTACGCAAAGCATAGGCTGCACTACTGCGAACAGAAGGATTATCATCCCGATTCTCCCCCGTAAGGACGGTCCTTAGAGCGTCAAGGGTTTCTGGTGACTTGTCCCTAACCTTACCCAAAGCATAGGCTACACTGTTGCGAACATCAGCACTATAATCCCGATTCTCCCCCGTAAGGACGGTCCTTAGAGCGTCAAGGGTTTCTGGTGACTTGTCCCTAACCTTACTCAGAGCATCGGCTACACTGCTGCGAACATCAGCACTATAATCCCGATTCTCCCCCGTGAGGGCAGTCCTCAGAGCGTCAAGGGTTTCTGGTGACTTGTCCCCAATCTCACCCAAAGCATAGGCTACACTGTCGCGAACATCAGCACTATAATCCCGATTCTCCCCCGTAAGGACAGTCCTCAGAACTTGAAGGGTTTCTGGTGACTTGTCCCCAATCCTACCCAAAGCATAGACTGCACTTCTGCGAACAGAAGGATTATCATCCCGATTCTCCCCCGTGAGGACAATCCTCAGAGCGTCAAGGGTTTCTGGTGACTTGTCCCAAATCTTACCCAAAGCATAGACTGCACTACTGCGAACAGAAGGATTATCATCCCGATTCTCCCCCGTGAGGACAATCCTCAGAGCGTCAAGGGTTTCTGGTGACTTGTCCCAAATCTTACCCAAAGCATAGACTGCACTACTGCGAACA
>NZ_JASJEB010000181.1 GCF_030064895.1 Crocosphaera sp.
GATGGGGACGTAATATTGCATTACATTGGTCAACTACAGAACGAAAAATGGGCTGAGTTTCGTATAGTTGTCTCCCCATCCTTACATATTGAGAACCTTGTCCTGTGAACAAAAAAGCGATTTTAGAGCTTTCCTGTAGCCCAATCTTTCCTTGGATAATATTGGGTGAGGGTTCATTTTTTAACCACAATTCAAGTTGCTCTTGTAGCTGTTCTTTGGATTGAATAATAATGGCTAACCGTTGTTCAAAGTGAACTCTTCCTAAATGGGATGTGTAGCAGATATTGCCCAGGGTAGCTTCGGGAATTGTTGGCAGAAAAGTTTGATATCCCTCAACTAATTCTCTCAGTGCAGTTTCTGTTTTAGTAGATAAAGTTAATAACTGTAAGGGTCTATCTATTCTTGGTGAACTATCCTTAA
This sequence comes from Crocosphaera sp., assembly GCF_030064895.1. GTDB lineage: Bacteria > Cyanobacteriota > Cyanobacteriia > Cyanobacteriales > Microcystaceae > Crocosphaera. The sequence goes on from NZ_JASJEB010000181.1 coordinate 421, forward strand.
TAATCGGAGCTTCTTCCAGGATTAAATGAGCATTGGTTCCACTTAATCCAAAAGAACTAATGCCAGCAAGTCTCGTTTTTCCGTCAGATAACCAAGGAATTGAAGTATCAGCTACTTTAATGGGAATTTTTTCCCAATCAATATAAGGATTAGGAATTTGAAAATGTAAATTCCTGGGAATTTCTTGATGTTGTAGTGCAAGAACGACTTTTATCACGGAGGCAATCCCTGCAGCTGCTTCTAAATGTCCAATATTACTTTTTACGGCACCAACAATTAAGGGTTGTTCTTGTGTTTTTTCTGCTCCAAAAACAGAGGCTAAAGCGTTAATTTCAATGGGATCACCTAATTTAGTTCCTGTTCCATGAGCCTCTATAAAATCAATTTGGCTAGGTTTAACCTTTGCTGCCTTGAGAGCCTGATTAATAACGACTTGCTGAGCTGAACCGTTAGGCACTGTCAACCCACTGCTTTGACCATCGTGATTGATAGATGAACCTTTAATAACTGCTAGTATATTATCCTGATTAGCGATCGCATCAGAAAGTCTTTTTAAAATTACGACACCACAACCCTCTCCCCGACCATAACCATTGGCTGAAGCATCAAAAGTTTTAGAAATGCCATCAGGAGAAAGCGCATGAGTTCGACACAGGAACAAGGTAATTTCAGGAGAAAGAATTAGTTGAACCCCTCCAGCTATGGCTAAATTACATTCCCTCATTCTTAAGCTTTGACAAGCAAGATGTAGCGCAACTAAAGAGGAAGAACAAGCCGTATCGACAGCTAAATTAGGTCCTTGCAATCCTAAACAGTAAGATAAACGACCCGATGCAAAACAAAAACCATTACCCGTACCATCATAGGCATTAATTTTATCTGGATTTCCTCTATTGAGTTGCTTATTTCCATAATCATTTTGTCCAATACCAACAAAAACTCCAGTTTGACTATTCTCTAAGTTTGATACAGATAGCCCCGCATTTTCTAATGCTTCCCAGGCAACTTCTAGTAAGAGTCTTTGCTGTGGATCTAGGCTATTGGCTTCCCTAGGTGAAATTCCAAAAAATAAAGGATCAAATTCATCAATTTTTTCCAGAAAATATCCGTTTTTAATATAAATTTTTCCAGAAACTTCAGGATCAGAATCATAATAATCATTAATATTCCATCTATCTGAGGGAATGGTGCTGATGGGATTCATTCCATTTTCTAATAGTGTCCAAAAAGAATCGGGATCATCAATATTGCCAGGGAAACGGCAGCCCATTCCAATGATGGCAATTGGTTCTGATTGATAACTTTCTAGAGATTCTATTTTAGCACTCGCCTTTTGTAGTGCTTGTAATATTTGTTCAGGAGCGTAACTTAATTTCTTTTCTGTCATATCAATCATCTCCTAATAATTCTTGTAGTTTTAACATTGCTTGATTGAGGGATTCCTGTGTACTGTCTTGACCACTATTCTTCCCTTCTGTTGAATCTGAGTCATTCACTTTCATCATCTCTTCTTGAGATTGATTTTCTTCTATACATGGACTTTGAGTGTTGATTTTCTTTGCTATATATTCTACCAAACTTTTAATGTTGGGAGCCTCAAATGCTATGGTTGAAGGAAGACCTATTCCTAAGCTCATTTCTAGGCGATTTCTCAAATCAACAGCCATTAAGGAATCAAATCCCATGTCAAAGAAACCCTGGTCAATTTCTATGATTTTAGATTCGGGAAACCTTAGAATTTGAGAAACTTTCTTTTGAACATAATTAACCAATAAAGTATGTTGTTCATGTTGAGAAGCTTGCTTCAACTGTTGAATGAAACTGTTTTGTTCCTTAAACGTTGACGTTAACGAATCTACAGTTTCTATGGTTTTAGTAGTAACTGTTTCAAAAAACTTGCTTTTATTACTCGTTTCATAAAGTGCTTTAAAGCACTTCCAATCCACATCAGCAACTGTTATTTGTACTTTATTCATCTTTAATAAGTATTCTAAGACAGATGTGGCTTTAGTAGGCTCTAAAGTATTAATTCCGGCCTGCTTTAACCAAGCTTCAGCTTTTGGTGTTGCCATGCCCCCCTCTGCCCAGGGACCCCAATTAATGCTCAAAGAAGTTAAATCAAGATTGTAACGATGATGACAAAGCGAGTCCATAAACTGGTTCGCAGCTGCATAGTCAGCTTGTCCTTTTGAACCCCATACCGATGCTATGGAGGAAAAGCCAACAAAAAAGTCAAGTTGATAATTTTGAGTTAAATGATGTAAAACCCAAGTACCTGAAACTTTAGGATGTAAAACTTGGGCAAAGTTTTCCCATTCAGTTTCCTGAAGACTATTGAATCCTATTGTCCCTGCAGCATGAATAATTCCTTTTAGGGGAGGCATCTGTGCCTCTATTGTCTTCAATACTTCTTTCATGCCCTCCTCATCACCCACATCTGCCGATATTATCTCAACCCTGACCCCCTGTTTTGCCATTTGACTTAATATACTTTGAGCTTCGCTCTTCGGTTTCCTTCTTCCTATTAAGGCTAAATACTTAACCCCTTTTTCTACCATCCATTGAGCTACTTTTAATCCTAATGCTCCTAATCCCCCCGTAATTAAATAGGTTTTATCTGAGTATATGCTTAAGGGTTTATTCTCAGAAATACTGCTTTTAACTAAACGGGGAACATATCTCTTACTTTCCCGAAAAGCAATTTTATCTTCTCCTTGGGAATTCTCAATTTCTGATAGCAACTGGTTAATTTCTTGGTCTGAGGTATTTATATCTAAATCAATCATCCCTCCCCACCAGTCAGGAAACTCTAACGCCACCACTTTTCCCATTCCCCATAGAGGAGATTGCGCGACAGATAAAGAGGTTTTTTCTGATTCAATCGGCTGTACTCCCCTAGTTACTAACCACAGTTTGGGAGTAACTTGAAGAGAAAGCTCTGTCAATGTTTGTAAAGTGTATAGAAGACTACCACAGGTTATTTTTTGAGCTTCTTTGAGGCTATTTAAATTTAGGTCTTTTGTTGCTGTTGTATCTAAACTCCAGAGATGTATAATTCCTTTTAAAGGTAAATTTGAGGATAACTTTAAAGCTTTCCAAAATTCTTGAAAATGCTCTTTTTGACTAGGATTAATATAGTATTTTTCGTTTTTATGAGTGTAGTTTTCCCCGACAAATACCAAATTGCATTGATAGCCCAACTTTGTTAGTTTGTCTGCTATTTGCTCTCCAAAACCTTTCTTATCAGCAAAAATAACCCATTGCCCTCCTTCTAAGTCTTTGAAGGTTGGCTGAATCTTTCTTGGTTGTTGTTTCCATTGAATTTCATAAAACCAATCCTGAATCTCTGCTTTCTCTACTTGTTCTTGCTGTTGTTGAGCTAATAACTCTAATAATTTAGGTAGTAATTCTACTTCCTCTTTAGATAATTTTCCTGTTTGTTCTAAACTTTTCTGTAGATGTTCTAGATTATCTAGCCCAAGCTGTTTAATAACTTCATCTTGGCTTTCTTTTGGCTCTGTTTCTAACCAATAACGTTGTCTTTGAAATGGATAAGTGGGTAATACAACTTTCTGATGATTATAATCCTTCTCAAACTCCAACCAATCTATTTTCGCCCCTTGTACATAAAGTTGCCCTAAACTTGTTAAGATTTGTTGCCAGTCTGGTTGGTTGGGACGTAAACTTGGTAACCAAATCTCTCCATCTTCTGCCAAACATTGACGACCCATTCCTAATAAAATCGGTTTGGGGCCTATTTCTAAAAATATTTTACAACCCTGCTCATGTAATGTTTCCATGCTCTGGGCAAATCTAACAGCTTCTCTAACATGGCGTACCCAATATTCAGGAGTAGCAATGGTTTCATCTGCCTGTTGGCCTGTAACGTTAGAAATAATGGATATCTGTGGTGAATTGTAGGTTATTTCTTGGGCAACTTTGGTAAATTCTGTCAACATTGGTTCCATCAATGGGGAGTGGAACGCGTGAGATACTTGTAATTGTTTCGTCTTAATCCCTTGATTTTCTAGTTTTTGACAAATTTCGGTAATTGCTTCTCCTTCTCCCGAAATGACCACACTTTTGGGTCCATTTATTGCTGCTAAGGAAACTTTATTATTGTACGGTGTTAGAATCTCTTTGATTTGTTCTGCTGATGTCATCAGAGCTACCATTTTGCCTCCAGAGGGCAATTGCTGCATCAATCTGCCTCTATGGGCAATTAATTTCAGTCCGTCTTCTAAACTGAATACCCCTGCTACACAGGCTGCTGTATATTCTCCTATACTGTGACCCATCACTACATCTGGGTTAATCCCCCAAGATTGCCATAATTTAAACAAAGCGTATTCAATGGCAAATAAAGCTGGTTGTGTATAAGCTGTTTGATTAATCAGGGAAACTTCAGCATCTTCCCCATAGATAACTTCTAAGAGTGGTTTCGATAGATGGGGACGTAATATTGCATTACATTGGTCAACTACAGAACGAAAAATGGGCTGAGTTTCGTATAGTTGTCTCCCCATCCTTACATATTGAGAACCTTGTCCTGTGAACAAAAAAGCGATTTTAGAGCTTTCCTGTAG
>NZ_JASJEB010000106.1 GCF_030064895.1 Crocosphaera sp.
CAAATGAGGAATTTCTACTTCCTCTGACTAACTATAGAATTCCCAAGATCAATCAAAAAACCTAAAGCTCTTAATATTTATTCACAATTAATTCATCAATATTCCATATTTATACGGTTATCATGATTTTTTAATGCCGGATTAGGTAGTATATTACCCGCATTTCTCACAAAATCTGCAATCGCAAAACAGAGAACCTTTACAGGAAGTGGGTTTGACCAGTGTGATTGTGGATTTCCCTAACCAACAGTCTGTTGTCAGCTTTTTAGTTAAAATTAACCTGAATTAGACGAAGATAAAACGATAAATTAATCACTCATTTTACCCCAAAAAACATCAATATAATCTCTAATAATACTAGATTGATTGAATAAAATATGCTATAATTTAATTATTAAAGCAACTGCCCTCAAACTGATTTAATGAGTCCCCATCATCCTCTAACAATTCGTCAAGCAATCAACTTTAGTAAACAGAAAGGAAAAGAGATGATTGCTAATTTTGATGGAGGACTAATCACTTCAGATGCAGGAATTGTTTGGATAGCTGAGTTAGATAAAAAACTGGGAATTACGGAGAAGTTGGCTAACTGTTTTCAAGATCATCGGCATCCATCTTATGTAGATCATTCGGTTCATCAGTTGTTGGCGCAAAGGCTTTATGGAATTATTTTAGGCTATGAAGATGTCAATGACCATGACAAATTACGCTATGATCCTGCCCTTAAGATAGCCTTAGAAAGACTTGATTGGATTCAATCAAATCAAGGGGTCTTAGCTGGAAAAAGTACAATTAATAGATTAGAATATTGCCCTGAAACTATTCTCAACCAAAAAACGAGTCGTTATCATAAAATAGAAGCCAATTTTGAAGAAATTGGAAAAGCTTTTGTTGAGATTTTTTTAGAGTCTTATAAAAAACCTCCCTTAAGTATTGTATTAGATATGGATGTCACAGATGATCAAGTACATGGTAATCAAGAAGGGGCATTTTTTAATAGTTATTATCACGGAGTATGTTATGCTCCTTTATATATTTTTTGTGGACATCATTTATTAGGAGCTAAACTTCGTTCATCTAATGTAGATCCTGCGGATGGAGCCTTAGAAGAATTACAAAGAATAATCGGATTAATTAGAGAAAAGTGGACAAATACTCACATCCTAGTTAGGGGTGATAGTGCATACTCTCGTGAAGAAATCTTCCATTTTTGTGAAGAACAGCCCCAAGTTGATTATGTGATAGCTATGGGAACAAATAATGTTCTTAAGTTACGGGCATCTGATGTTATTGAAAAAGCAAAACATGAATATGAACAAAAACTAGCTCCCATAACTGAATTAATGGATAGGTATTTTCAGAAAAATGAAGATTTAGAAGAAATCAAAAAAATTGTCCCAATTTCTACTTGGTATCGTTCTATTTGTTACCAAACAGAAAAGACTTGGAGTTGTCAAAGAAGGGTAGTGACAAAAGTTTGCTATGGAAGTGATGGCTTAAAAATTCGTCATGTGGTAACATCTTTGCCCGCTTCAAAAATCCCACCATCAAAACTTTATACAAAAAAATACTGCCCGAGAGGCGAGATGGAAAATCGGATAAAAGAACAACAATTAGACTTGTTAGCTGATAGAACGTCAACTCAAACATTTCAAAGTAATCAACTAAGATTATGGATACATTCCTGGGCTTATGTTCTCATAAATGCTTTTCGTCAAAACTGTTTAAAAAAAACTCTATTAGCTAAAGCAACTGTAGGAAGAATTCGTCTTAATCTTCTCAAATTGGGAGCCAGAATAACTATTAGTTCTAGGCGAATTATTATCGCCATAGCTACTGCTTGTCCTTATCAAGATATTTTAGCAATCGCTAACAAAAGAATTCAAACTATTCCTGATACTGGATAAGTAGAATAAGTTGTATTTTAAAAAAGACAATTATCATAATTTGTTGACTGACTGATACTTTTATCCAGTCCTATTTGTCGTGAAAACAATCAAAAACGAATTCAATTATTCTCTCTTAAGCTTAGTCTTTAGATAATCAAAATTAATTTTTTTATTCATCTGTCTTAAAATTTTCTATTAGTCCTAAAAATTCTCATTTGTCATCTCTTAATTGGGCTTTCAAATTAATTTGTGAGAAATCCGGGAATCCCAGATAGGATCTTTGTGATCTACTGAGTTTGTTTACTGGTCGGGCATTCATCCCTAACCTAAGGGTGGATAAGGTAATTCTGCCCGACATTAGGTTAAAATGTTCGTGATGATATTAGGTAGAATAAAGCTTGATTTGTTTGACTAGGGCAATGGAGGGGATACCTTGTCATTATCATTAATACTCAATAATCGTTATCAAGTTCTTGAAAGCTTAGGAAAAGGGGGGTTTGGAGAAACATTTCTCGCCATCGATACCCATTTACCCTCCGCCAAAAAATGTGTTATCAAACAACTTAAACCTGCGGTTCGCTCTCACATTATTCCTGATTGGTTAAAGGAAAGATTTGCCAAAGAAGCAGCAATTTTAGAAGAATTAGGCGAAAAAAACCCCCAAATTCCTGCACTATACGCTTATTTTTCCGAAGGAGGAGACTTTTATCTAGTACAAGAATGGATCAAAGGAGAAACTTTAACTCAAATTCATCAACGACAAGGGAACTTATCGCCTAAGGAAGTAGAAGAGATATTAATCGGTATTTTACCTGTACTTGATTATATCCATAGTCGTCGCATTATTCACCGTGATCTTAAGCCAGATAATATTATTCTTCGTAGTGAGGATCAAAAACCGGTTTTAATTGATTTTGGTATCGTTAAGGAAACCGTGGCAACAATGGTTCACAGTAATGGCAATACTCCCTATTCTGTGGGACTGGGAACCCCTGGTTATATGGCCTCCGAACAAGCTGCTGGTCGTCCCATCGTCTCCAGTGACTTGTATAGTTTAGGACTCACGGCCGTCTTTTTACTCACGGGAAAAACCCCTCAATATTTAGCTACTGATCCCAATACGGGGGAGGTTTTGTGGCGAAAAGAAGCTCCAAATATTAAGTCTAACTTGGCGGATATTATCGATCGCACAGTTCGTTTTCATCCCCGTGATCGCTTTTCTACTGCCACGGAAATGTTGAATGCTCTACAGGTTTCCCACACCCTTCCCACAGGAGCAACCATAGCTGTTGGCCAACAAAATTTATCTTTAACATCCCCACCAACCTCTACTACTACCACCCCAGAAAACCAACCCCCTTGGGCCTTGTTGGCCTTGGGATCTTTTTTAGCAGCAAGTGCCATCATGGGAGGGTTGATGTTAGGGATCGTTTTAGGGACCAAAGAGCGATCACAACCCACTTCTTCCCCTTCCGTCTTACCTCAGTCTCCAGAAAGAACCCCAACCCCAGAATTTTCTCCACCCAAACCCAGTCCCCGTCGACGGATTAATAATAGGCGATCGCAACCGTCTACTACTCCCACTCCCATTCCAGAAGTTAAACCTACTCCTACTCCTACTATCGAAGCATCCCCCATTCCAGAAGTTGAACATTCTCCCACTCCTACCATCGAAGCGTCTCCCATTCCAGAAGTTAAATCCTCTCCTATTCCAGAAGTTAAACCCTCTCCTAGTCCTACCATCGAAGCGTCTCCTATTCTAAGTCCCATTCCCGAACCCACCAAAGCAGTTCCTATTCCCGTTGAACCACCACCGGAGTCGTCGGAACTTAAAGAGACAAATGAGGAACAATCTTCAAATCCTTCTATCGTTGTCCCTAATATCCCTTCTCAACCTAGCCAAGAAAAACCTTCTCAAGAAGGGGAAAATAATCACAATATACAACAATATTTTGAATCTGACAGAGAAGAAAATAAAGCCAATATACAACAATACTTTGAATCTGAGAGAGAAGAAAATTAGTAGGCATTCACCTATTATAGATGCTTCTCCTGTTAACCTATAAACAAGAGTATTTTTTATGAAAACATTAAAGCAACAAAAAAAAGCCTTAGAAATACTCAGTATTCTTAAACAACTTTACCCTTATGCTACTTGTAGTTTAACCTACGAAACCCCAGTACAATTATTAGTGGCAACTATCTTATCAGCACAATGTACTGATGAACGGGTTAATAAAGTAACCCCTGAATTATTTGCTCGCTTTCCTGATGCGATCGCTTTAGCTAATGCAGATCGAGAAATATTAGAAACCATAATCCGTTCTACTGGATTTTATCGTAATAAAGCCAAAAATATTCAAGGAGCTTGTCAAAAAATTGTTGAAGATTTTAACGGGAAGGTTCCTCAAACAATGGAAGAATTATTATTATTACCTGGAGTTGCTAGAAAAACCGCTAATGTGGTTTTAGCTCATGCTTTTGGTATTAATGCAGGGGTCACAGTGGATACTCATGTCAAGCGTTTAAGTCAAAGATTAGGGTTAACAGAAAAGAGTGATCCTGTTAAAATAGAAAAAGATTTAATTGCTTTGTTACCTCAAAAAGATTGGGAAAATTTTTCTATTCGGATTATTTATCACGGTCGTCAAATTTGTAAAGCAAGAAAGCCCAATTGTCAAGAGTGTAAATTAGCTTTTTTATGTTCTTATAATCTAAAAAATTAGTCTGGGTTTTCATTTGATTCATGAACAGTATAACACAAGCATCTTTATTTTTACAGCCTATAGCAATAAAAATTTTTGTTAGGAATTTTGTTTGTTCTCTTTTTCCCTTTTTCCCTTTCCTTGTTCCCATTCCTTTTAGATATTAAAATAAATATTATCTCTAACTTATGAATAGCTCAAATATACAGCAAAATATTCTCATTGTAGGAGCATCTAGAGGCATCGGGTTTGGCTTTGTTAAAACCCTCCTTAAAGAAAAAAATAATATTAAAGTTTATGCAACCTATGGAAACAAAGAAAACGCAGAAGATTTATTTAAGTTACAACTAGAGTATTCTTCTTGCCTTAATTTATTCCAGTTAGATGTTACTGAAGAAGAACAAATAAACAATTTATCTAGACAATTAAAGCAGGAAATATCTAATCTACATTTATTTATTAATTGTGTTGGATTTCTCCAAAAAGATAATATTAAACCAGAAAAAAGTTTACGCCATATTAATAGCAAAAATTTATTAACTTATTTTCAAGTTAATAGTATTGCTACGGTATTATTGGCAAAGTATTTGTTACCTTTTTTCCGTCATTCTGAGCCTAGTATTTTTGCTGCTGTTAGTGCTAAAGTAGGCAGCATTGGTGATAACTATCTTGGGGGTTGGTATGGTTATCGTGCCTCAAAAACAGCCCTTAATATGTTCCTAAAAAACATTTCTATTGAATATAAACGGACTTGTCCCCACACTGTTGTTGTTGCCTTACATCCAGGGACAACGGATACAGACTTATCTAAACCTTTTCAAAAAAATGTTCCCCCAGAAAAGTTATTTTCTGTAGAAAGAACAGTTAACCAGTTATTAAAGATTATTGATAACTTAACAGAAAATGATACCGGAAAATTCTTTTCCTGGGATGGCAGTCCTCTTCCTTGGTAGTATCATTTTCATCAACTTAGACTACATCAGTTGACCAAACATTGAACATTGAACATTTTGGTTTCAAGCCTCTTCCTTTAGGGAGAAAGAAGTTTGGGAGAGGTTTCAAGCCTACTTCCAAACGAATGTTAAATGATAAATGAAATGACCCCTACCTAAATATACCTAAATATATAATCAGCTTTCTTGAAGTTTTGTAACAAAAATTAAGCTTTTTTCTAAGGTTGATGTTAGTATAAAGACAAGCACAAAGAAGTACACCAAAGCTTCTCAAAAAGGAATCGATTAGAGTTTGTGCTATCTGCTCGGATCGACACAGTGTTTTTAACACCAACATTCAAAAAAGACACGATGGTATTGCCCGCAACTTTTTAGCCTATTTTTTAAAGAGGTGTTAGGGTAAGAGCCATGATCAACACCTGAGTCGGAAAGAGGATGTTGAGTTATTAAAAAAGCATTGTGAGCAAGTATACACTTTAGTTAGTCACTATCTAGCCAATTCATTTAGATTTCTAGGAGTCCATATCCTTTGTACACTGATTAACCCGCCTCCGTAGGCGGGTAACTTGTTGTTAGGATCATGTTATGTTGATGAAACTAGGCGTTTCTTTAATAACTCAGCCCGACGTTTAGCAATCTTATTATTCTCGTCAAATTGCAAAGTTTCCTCGTAGGCTTCAACTGCTTTAGCAATCATTTGCTTTTTCTCATAAGCGTTGCCCAAATTGTTGAGGGCGATGACATAATCAGGATAGAGTTTAATGGCATCTTTGTAATTACGAATAGCCAGATCCAACTGTTCTTGAGAAAAATAAGCAAACCCCAAAGCATTGTACATCAAAGCTTTATTTTCTGGTTCAATTTTTGCTCCGGTTTTGAACCCTTTTTGTAAAAGATTAACCGCTTGGACATATAATTTTTTATCTAGATATAAACTAGCTAACTCATAATACTCCTGTGCAGTTCCTTTTTCGTTTTGTAGCTTTTTCTGTAACTTATAGAACCGATTTTCTGTGCGACGGGTTTTGATAATTTGTAAGAAGAGAAAAATAGCTAATCCCCCCAAAAAAATAACAATCCCTGACAAATAAACAATTGGCAATACTTCACTCATAATAATCCTCGTTCTATCAGAATTGACTTCTGACCTCTGACTTCCCCTCCTGAGAGAGGTTCGGGGTGGTTAGGGTTAGGGTCGGTTTACTTCTTTAAGGAAGTCCCCAATACTCCAGACGTTTAGCCAACCATCCAGACGCTTTCCAACGACCAACAGCTTGATTAACACGACTCCGTAAACTAGCATACTGCAATCCTTTCGGCATAACCACCCCTAAAGCTTCCCCGGATAAACGAACTGGTAGGCGATAATATTGGGGGTATTGCTGTACCCAACCCGTTAAAATGCTATTATCAGCAGCAAAAGCAGCCACTTGTTCTGTCTCAAGTAAAGTCATGGCTTCTTGATAAGACTTAACCCCGATCAGTTTTGCTTGAGGGAGTTGCTCGCGGATAACAGCAATTGTACTCGATCGCTCAATAACAGCAATTTTCGATGCGGAGAGATGATCTAAGGCACGAATGCGTGGATTATTAGTAATGATACCTGTGCCGTCTAAATAATAGTAGGGGCTAAAACTAACTAAACGTCTGCGAGAAGCATTAATAGTAACTCGGGCGATTGCTAAATCGACCTCTCCATCAATAACTTTTTGCAAACGTTCTTGATTACTAACTGGTTGTAAAATGAGAGCTTGAGGATCACCTAAAATATCTTGAGCTAACTGTTTAGCAAGATCGATTTCTAACCCTTGTAATTGGTTTTCTTGGTCTAGAAACCCGAGAGGACGAATATTATCTTTAACAGCAACAATTAACTTTCCTCTTTCTTTAATTTCTTCTAGGGTAGCAGCAATCACTAGGTAATTATTGCCTAAATTTAAAAATACAGCAAAGGTAAGAATTGAAACTAACTTTCTAGTTAAAGTATTAAACATTTAAACCAAGAATACAAAATAACTTATTAATTAAAAATTGATAATTCAATAATTTCGGTTTCTTTTATTTTAAGATAAGGTAATTATTCATTATCCATTATCCATTGCGAACAACTATTGACTAAGTTTTAACTTGTCATTGTGCATAATGGCTACTTGATTTCTGCCATTCTCTTTAGCTGCAAAAAGAGCCAAGTCAGCCCGTTTAAGCAAATCATCCATTTTTTCGTCTTTGGGGTCATAGGTAGCTACGCCGATACTCACAGTAATCTTAACAGTTGGATAGAAGAATAGAATACCAGCCATAGGATTAATTTCTCTAAGAACTAGTCCAATAATCGGGATGGTATGAAGCGGTAATGTCTTTTTTACCAGCAAACTTTCTTTAGGCATGGCTTTGCAAACACGCTGGGCCGCTATATAAGCTCCTTTTAAATCAGTCTGGGGCAAAACAACAACAAATTCTTCTCCCCCTAATCGCCCTAAATGTGCTTCTAAATCGCTTTGTTGAGTTAGGGTTTCTAATTGTGCCAAACGGGCTTGTTGTTTTAAGGCTTCTTCTTCGGTTTTCAGTCGCCCAATATAGTCTACTTTGCGAAGACAATTGAGGGTAACATTGACCATCATTTTTAGAGCTTCATCTCCTATATCATGACCATGAGTATCATTAATTGTTTTAAATTTATCAACATCGATCATCAGTACTGAAAAAGGAGAGTTATAGCGTTTACTAAGGGAAAATTCTTGTTTACCAAAGTTAAAAATTGAACGACGGTTAGGAATACCTGTTAATTCGTCTGTAGCTGCAATACGCTTCATTTCTTCGTAGGCTTTTTCTAATTCATCTTTAGTTCTTTTTAGGTCTAAATGTATTTTAATCCTCGCTAAGAGTTCGGGAGTTCTAAAAGGTTTTGTTACATAATCAACTGCACCGGCTTTAAAGGCATTAAGTAGATAGTTACTTTCGCTGGCAGCCGTTAAAAAAATGACAGGAATCTGCGCTGTATTTTCATCTTCTTTCAGTTTTTTGCATACTTCAATCCCGTTGATTTCTGGCATTATTAAATCTAACAAAATTAGGTCTGGTTCTGTCATTTTCACCCGTTCTAATGCTTGTTTACCTGAGAGGGCAAAAGTGGTTCCATAACCATATGTATCTAGAATTTCAATTAATAATTGTAGATTTTTGCGCATATCATCTACAACTAAAATTAAGAATTGTTCAGGATTAAAAGGTTCTAAAATTTTCATTTTTTTTATATAGTTAAGAAACAGGTTTAGATTAACTTACTATTTTAATGATCACACTAAATCGGGAAAACTTTATAGAGTTTTAGCTAAGTTATCACTATTAAATTCTTGCCCTCATTGCCGTAAGCATTCCGTAAATTCACGTAAATCTTTGGTGATCATAGTCTTTTTTAAATCATGCCATACTTTTGCCTATTCTTGGTTAAGTTTTTCTGATAATTCAGGAGATGTGGTTATTTGTATGGAGAATAAACTATCAAGATTATCTTGAAAGGTATAAAACCAGACTCATCAATATTAACTTCAGTAATTTGATTTTTTTGTGGTAGTGGCTAATTTTTCCAAGGAAATAATATTATTAATATTTATTCCTTTTAATGTCTCTTCGAGTTGCTTAGTTGTTGGATAAGCATCCACAATTATACCCTGAGCATTAGTAATGTAAATTTTTATGAAACCATGTGAATTTTTTTAAATTAATGCTAATGCTTCAGTTTTTTCTAACTCTGGTAACTTAGATAATTTTAAAGCTAAAGTTTCCAGTCCTTGGAAATTTTGTTTATATCAACTGTTAACATTCTTGCTAATAGCTATGCTGATAGTTTCAATTTCTGCTTAAATTTCCGCTTCAATAAACTTCAGACTTTCTCTTCTTTGTAATATGGTTAATAGCAGACTAGGAAATTAAGAGGGAAAGAATACCATAATATCGAAGATTCCCCATTTATCTAATTTTTTAAATTAAAAACAGTTATAATTATTTTCTATCTTAACAATTGATTATTCACAATTAATAGTTGCTAAATTTAAGATTTATTTCTTACTTTTGTTCTATAAAAATAGGCTTTTTTACCTTTAAATTGCCAGAAAAAAGATTAATAAAGGGAAAATGAGCAATCACCAACCCATTAAACCCTTAAAACTTTAATTGTGATGTTGATGATGATCGCCATGATCTTTATGATTATCATGATTATGGGGTTCAGAACGAATTTCTACAGGCCCAACTTGCCATGTACCCAAATTAACAACAGACATAGTTTCTAAACCAAACGAAACCACTCCCATACTCACTAACCCTGTAGCGATGGTTCCCATGGCCACCGTCCCAAACGAGATTAAACCCATAGGAACAAAACCGATAGCAACAATACCCATTGGTGCAATCCCAATAGCAATATAACCGGTTGGGGTAATACCAAAAGAAATTAGTTTTTTTGGCTTTCCACCACCACATTCTCCTGTCGCTTGGACATCAATTAAATCATCGGGTTTAAAATTAGTTGCCATTATGGGTTAGTATGAAACTCTTCTTAGGAACTTCATTCTACTAATGACTCCTATGAATGGTCAAAAGACAGTGTGTCAAACTTATTTAAGAAAATAATTCAACGATCGCTTGGGTTGGGTCTGGTTGTTTAACTAAAGATTCTCCGATCAAAACAGCCTTAGCCCCTGCTTCTTTCACCTGTTGTAAGTCTTGGGAAGTATGGATACCGGATTCACTAACAATATAAATACCTTTCTCCTTTATCTGCTCCCGACGGGCGTTTAATAACTCTTTAGTTGTGTCTAAAGTAACCTCAAAAGTTTCCAGGTTACGGTTATTAATTCCTAGTAAAGAAACCCCGTCAATAGCCAAAACCCGATCCATTTCTGCTAAAGAATGAACCTCCACTAAAGGAGTCATCCCCAAAGAACGAATAATTTTAATAAAATACTGTAAATCTGAATCTTTAAGAATAGCAGCAATTAAGAGAATAGCATCAGCCCCTTTAATCCTAGCTAAATAAATTTGATAAGGATAAATAATAAACTCCTTACATAGCAAAGGAATATCAACCGCTTCACGTACTAAAGACAGGTTATCAAAACTCCCTTGAAAAAATTTACTATCCGTTAACACCGAAAGACAACTTGCCCCCCCTTTAACATAAGCTTGGGCGATGGCCACCGGATCAAAATCCTCTCGAATCACACCCTTAGAAGGGGACGCTTTTTTCACCTCCGCAATCAAAGCAGGTTGGGTTTTTCCTTGGCTAATAGCCCCCAAAAAATCTTTAGCTGGTGGCACATTTCTTTCTTGCTTACGTAACTCCAATAAAGAAAGACGTTCCCGCATCCGTTCCACTTCCTTTTCCTTATGCCAGACAATTTCTTCCAGAATATGGTTAGCTTGTCCATTGGGATCAGGCACTTGGTAACGTAAAATATCGACTTCTACAGCTGGGTTGGGGGGTCGTCGTCTAATTTGCATGGACTTTGTTAAGGAAAGTTAAAAAAATAATTCAGATTTCTAGCTATCTAGGGTATTGTATCTATAATTGCCGTCCCCTTACCAGAGGCTTGAGGAAGTTTCCCGTAAATCCGGTGAGGGAAGTTACGAAGAAGGGCGGCTAAGATAAAAAAAGATTTTCTATTATTTTGTGCGGTCGGGCAGCCCCTGTTCACCCATAGAAACCAGAAAAGGTGATCCCCGGAACCTCCTTAGTAAGGGAGGAATCAAAGGGTTGATCGCCTAGTTAAGAGGTAATCTGAAAAAAGCAAGAATCTTGCGTTACAATCTATGATTTAACGGGAGAGTGTCCAATAATCCGATATTATCCCTAACTTTATAAAGATTAAGTCAATCACCCCTATGAATACCATTAAAGAAAAAATCCAATCGATCTTGAATCAATTACCAGATGATTGTTCAATTGAAGATATCCAGTATCATTTGTATGTTCTTGAAAAAATCCGTCAAGGATTACAGGTCGCTGAACGCGAACCCATATTACAACAAGAAGAAGTCGAGGGACTACTAAGTAAATGGCTTATCGAGTGATTTGGTCTTCTAAAGCAGTAGAAGATGTTGATTCCATTGCGACCTATATCGCCCGTGATTCTCCTTCCTATGCTGCTGCGGTAGTACGCCAGATTTTGGATGCTACCAATCAGTTGGAGGATAATCCGTTAACAGGAGAGTTGATTGCCGAAGGGGATAACGAGACCTTTCGGGATCAACCTGCATATACTTACCGTGTCATCTATCAAGTGGATGGTGATACGGTAAAAGTGGTGGCGGTGGTCCATACGAAACGGTTATTAGGTCTCACTGAATGATGCAAGATCAAGACATTCACGGTTTAATTGAGGGAGTACAAAAGGCTGATTCTGCTGTGGGGTTACTCATGGCAGTTCCGTCTTTGACTTTGAGTGGTCATCGAAAATTTAGGTAGAAACCCGGTCCTTTTAGGACGGCTTTATATTTTGCATGATATAGTTGAAGAGCCGAAAAGCGAAAACCAAGCAGTAGGCAAAGCACCTTGAAAACTGGATATATAGGGTTCTGTACATAAAAGCTTGTACAGGTAAAATATCTAAGCAGCAAGTACAAAAAGCTATTACAGCTAACCGTACCGATGGACTGTCGGGATCGGCTCTCTGAAATGGGGGTGAAAGTCTGTGGACTCTGTGTAAGACAGTACATGGTTTTTAACTATGGTATGCAACGGTGAATGAAACAGAAACTTAAATCGTGAGGTTTAGGAATCACCGCCGTTTTACGGCGCGTGAGGATGTCAAGAAAAAGCAATCCCCACCCCCCACCTTAATAGAGGTAATCTATGAAGCAACTGAACAGTTGTTAAAACCTAATAACAAGATAGCTGCTATCGACTGAGGTGTAGATAATTTGATGGCTGTAACTTCAAATCAACCGGGTTTTATCCCTTTGTTTATTAATGGCAGACCATTAAAAAGCTTAAATCAATTCTATAACCAACGTTGCTCAAAATTGCAAACCCTACTTAAAAGTAATGGATAAAGTTCCCAAAGAATTCGTCGTCTGACTAGATATCGAAATCAAAAAATCGATGATTATCTTCATAAAGCTAGTCGTTATCTTGTGAATCTTTTGATTTCTGAAGAGATTACAACATTAGTAATTGGCTATAATCCAGGTTGGAAACAAGAAGGGGAAACCCACCCCTAACCCCTCCCAGGAGGTAAGAGGGGAGAAAAAAGTTGAGAAATAAGATTATTTAGCTTTTAAATTGTTCATAATTGGCTATTTAAGATTATATCTAGCTATTATTCCTTCTGCTGATATCTTGCACCAGTACAGGAAAACTCAACAACAAAAGAAACTTTCATAAATTCTCAAGTAGTTACAGTCAAAATAAATCCTGTTCCCCGTTCCCTGTTAAGAAGTTCCCTCTCTAAACTAGCTACTTTTATCGAAGGTGCAAGATGTCAGAATAGTCCAGAAAGGAGAGAATATCACAGCTTTTTTAAAATATATCCAATTTGCTGAAAAATTTTTTGTAACTTGGGTTTTGACCATAATGATTTCTGTAAATAATCATCATATATATCTTTTCTTTTATCAAGAACCCAAAAATACCAAGGTTTTCTACCACCAACAAAATGAATTATCTTAGCATTATCAAAATCAGAAGTATTATTCAGTTTTTGAGTTTTTTTTCGGGTCAAATCCACTTCCATATTCCATTTTCTATCAATCGTTACAAAATTACCACCAATGATATTATTCAAAGCAGTTTGATCCCAAAATCGTAACTTGTCTTTATTTTCTCTAGCCCAATCTAATACTTTTGTGGATATTTTTTCATTTCTCCATTGTTCCAAGTTGAGAACCATAACTCCACTGTTGAAATAACGTTTTTTTCTTGCTCCTTGAGCAGCGAGAAAATAATTATCAACGTTAACTTGATAAAGTTCTTCTAGAGAAGATTTCACTACAATATCAGAGTCTAAATAAATAACTTTATTAATATTTTGAGGAAGAATATCAGGTATCATCAATCTATAATATGCTGCTTTGGAAATATGACCCGATATTTTAACATCTTTAAGCTTATCTGAATCCTCTATGGTATAACAATCAAATGAACATTTATAATTTTTACTGAGAGAATCTAATTTTTGTTTTAATTCTTTTTCTATAATATCCGTTATGATATATACATTAATATTATTTTCTGTGTTATTTAATAACATAGAAGTTAATGCTACACCAAAATGCTGTTCATAGTTTTTATCAAAACAAAACACCACATTCATATGTAATCTCCTAAATATATAAATGGAAAATGACACATTCATTATAGCTTTGAATATAGCCTTGTTCTCATTATCAGGGATTTGTACCATAAATTTTTTGTTGTTAGACAGAGAGGTTATCTAATATCTAACGGCGATCGCAGCTAAGATGAAATCCTGTTCAATAGCATACCTTAAACTTAGGTTGGCAGGGGAAGCGGGGGAGGATGGTATTTACCATAGCAGTTTTAACGTTTACTAATTAGGCCGATTTCATATAACAAGTCAGAAAGAGGCAGGAGTTGAAAGGCAGAAGGCAGGAGGTTTATTGTTTGGAGGGAGCTTGCACTCCCACCAAATCCCTTCCGTCTTAAAAGACGGGGCTTGTACCCAGAGGGGGAAGGGATGAAGAAAAACCCTCCTGCCTCCTGCCTCCTGCCTCCTGCCTCCTGCCTCCTGCCTTCCGAGGCAGAAGCCTCGGTCACATTTTGTTGAATTGTCAATTTTTAGTGGACAATACGTTGATAAAATAACCTATTCTCTTTTTTCAAGAAACAATCTATCCTGAGAGATGTAGAGAAAAATTTAATAAAATATTTTGGAGAAAAATTATGGGTCTGTTAATTGACGGTATTTGGCATGACAAATGGTACGATACCAGCAAAACCGAGGGGCGGTTTGTTCGTCAAGCTTCTCAGTTTCGTAACTGGATAACTGCTGATGGAAGTCCAGGCCCCACTGGTAATGGTGGTTTTAAAGCGGAAAGCGATCGCTATCATCTTTATGTTTCTTTAGCTTGTCCTTGGGCCCATCGTACTCTAATCTTTCGGACTCTCAAAGGACTCGAAGAAATGATCTCAGTCTCAGTGGTTCATTGGTATATGGCTGAAAATGGTTGGACTTTTGAACCAGGGGAAGGGGTAATTGCTGATCCTTTGTTCAACTCTGAATATCTCTATGAAATTTATACTAAAGTTGATCGAGAATACACTGGTCGGGTTACAGTACCGATTCTTTGGGATAAACAGACTCAAACCATTGTTAATAACGAATCTTCGGAAATCATTCGGATGTTTAACAGTGCTTTTGATCAGATAGGTGCAAAACCAGGAGACTACTATCCCGAACCCTTGAGAAACAAGATTAATTCTCTTAATGAACGTATTTACAATACTGTCAATAATGGGGTCTATAAATGCGGTTTTGCTACCACACAGACGGCTTATGAAGAGGCTTTAAAACCTTTATTTGATAGTTTAGATTGGCTGGAAGAAATACTATCTAAGCAGCGTTATTTGACGGGAGAACAAATCACCGAAGCGGACTGGAGATTGTTTACTACTCTAGTAAGATTTGATCCTGTTTATGTGGGACATTTCAAGTGTAATCTACGTCGCATTGTTGATTATCCTAATTTATGGAATTATTTGAGGGATCTTTATCAAACACCAGGGGTTGCAGAGACGGTGAATTTTCTTCACATTAAGGGACATTATTACGAAAGCCATAAAACAATTAATCCCACAGGTGTTGTTCCCCTTGGTCCAGAAATTAATTTTATGGAACCTCATACTCGATAGTTGTTTAATTAATCAATAAACGTCAGATGGGCAATGTTTAAAATAGTTTCTGAATAAGATTTCTCTATTAACATTGCTCACTGTAGAACTATAAAAAAATGCTCATAAAGATATATTAATTAAAACGTTATAATTATTTAAAACACTCTTGTAAAAATTGTGTAAATAATTGAATCTTGGTTGACAAATGACGATTAATAGGGTAAACAATTGACAAGGTTAATTCAGGAAGTTTATAGTGAGATAAAATAGTTTGTAATTCTCCATTTTTTAAAGCTTCTTCAACAATAAAAGTCGGTAAAATAACAATTCCTAATCCTTTGATAGCAGCATCTCTTAATACTTCGCCATTATTACAACATAAAACTCCTTCAACAGATACTTTTTCTTCTTTTTCTTGCTCAATAAATTCCCATTGACCACCACTGGATAAATAACCATAATGCAAACAAGAATGATGTTTTAAATCTTTAATTTTTTCAGGAATTCCTCGAAGATTTAAGTAACTGGGAGCAGCACAAATAACACGAGGAATAATAGTAATAGGATTGACTACTAAACTAGAACTATCAGGTAATGAACCAATGCGAATAACTAGATCGTAACCTTCACTAATGGGGTCAACAAAACGGTCTTCTAAGGTCAATTGAATTTTTATTTTTTCGTATCTGCTCATAAATTCTGCTACTTTAGAACCTAACACGGACATACCAAAAGACATGGGTGCATTAATTCTCAAAATTCCTTTCGGTTCCCTGTGTTGCTCCGAAACCGCTAATTCTGCCTCTTCTACACTACTAAGAATATCCAAGCATCGTTTATAAAACGCTTTCCCAGTATCTGTGGGGGTGACTTGACGGGTGGTACGATAGAGCAATTGCACCCCTAAATGATTTTCTAGCTGAATCACCAGTTTATTGACGCTAGAACGGGATAGGTTCATTTTTCTGGCTGCTTCTGCAAAACTCCCCTTTTCTACCACTTGGGTGAAGGTGTACATACTCTCGAATTTATTCATGATTGTCAATTTATTAGATACAATCTATCGTTAAATTGTATATTGTATTTCAATAAAAAACAATTCATAATAAAAACAGTCAATCTCAACCGAGATTTGCGATCGCCAAATTTCCCAAAAGATGACTGCAAAAAATTTACTATCAAGGAGCAAGGAGCTTCAGAATTTTGAAATAATACTAAATCCTGTTCTCATACCTGCCTTATCAAAATAATCTAGATTTTTAGCACGAATTATTTTTGCAAGAGGTCTAAAATGAAATTTTCTGTTGAATATTGTTGGGCATTTAATTACGATTTTCTCTCTTGTTCTAGTTCTCCTCTAACCTGATAATAATAAGCTTTTAACTGGTAACCTGAGGTTGAATTGGGAGCGAGTTTTAAAAAACTATTGATGAGTTGTTTTGTCTGTTTTCCTTCTGTCCCTAAAACAAGTTTAATTCGGCAACGATATTCTATCTGTCGTTTGAGAACTTGATAATTTAATGGTGCTAAAGTGATGGCTTGATTTAATATTTTTTTTGCTCGTTTGTTCCATATATTATCGATAAACTCAAGGGAGTTACTTTCGCTTTCTCTCTTTTGTTCCTGAACAAAAAAGTTGTGGTGGGATGGCACTTTATTTTGCTCTTTTCCTAATGCTATAAGAGTATCATAAATATTAATTAGGGCAATAATGTCATCAGGATAGCGGGATAAAATCGTTTCAAATGCTCTTAAGGCATCAAGATTATTTCCTATGGCTCTTTGAACTTGTCCCAAGGCTAACCAATGGGAGGGGTTTAATGGTTCTAAGGTAGTCGCTTTATCGAAGGCTTCAACGGCTAACTGAAAATTATGACGACACACTTCTATTAAACCAATAATATGAGATTGCGTCGCTAAATTAGACTGAGTAACATTCGATGATGTTGGGGTCGAAAAATTGAGATTAGAAACCTTAGACAAGGCACTTTTATAGACTTCTATGGCTTCTTTTTCTTTCCCCATTAATTGTAAAATCTTCCCTAATTTTAATTTGACTGGAATCAATTGGGGTTGTCGCTCAATCACGAATTTGTATTCTTCAACAGCTTCAGTCCACTTTCCCATAGAGTAAAGCAAATCAGCTAATTCTAAGCGTTTTTTCCATCCAGAAGGATATTGTTTAACATACTTGGTTAATGTTTTTAGTTTTTGTGCTTCTCTGACTGGTTTAGAGGATAAGACTAAGTTAATATTGACTTCTACTCCTGAAGCTTGGGATATGGTAAAAGAGCGAGCGAAAGTATTTTGAGACATAAGGCTGTTACCTGATAATTTAGGTTAATATTGATTTTTCCTCATTAAGTTTTGTCTAGGGTTATAGAGCCAACGAAAGTGTGTCTAGACATAAGGCTGTTACCTGATAATTGATGAGTTCTATGGGGTATTCCTGATAGCAGTTTGTATTAGTTTTATGACACTCCTTAGTTGGAAAAGAGTGAGGGGATAAGGCGATATTCATAACTTTTGTACCTGGGTAATTGGAAACTTGATTTTGTTGGTATTTTTTTGATATTTTCTCTGTTGCCAGTTGATTTTTCACAGGGGTATTCACTCCTGAAAAATATTTATTTAACTGCTTTTGTAAAATAATTCGACCTTGTTGAATTCGTTTATAAACGTTATCCTTGGAAAGCATTAATCTTTGAGCAATATCTGCATAAGAGATTTGATAGTAATAATAAAGACTCCAAACATCTCGGAGTCTAGGAGGAAGGGAATTTATAGCTTGCTGGATACAAATTTTTAGCTCATCATTAAGAATAACTGATTCAGGAGAATCTGAGTTAGAAGCAAGGATGTTGGGATCTGTTACGGCCATTTCTTCAATGCTGTCTGTATTGTTGGCACTTCTTTGACGTTTTCGATGAACATCAACGCAAAGATTATGAGTCATACGAGTTAACCATGCTTTGGGATTAGTAATTTTAGAAGCGTAGTTTGGTAATTTTTCCCATGCTTTTAATCTGGCCTGACTTAAGGCTTCTTCTGCATCTATCTCATTACCTCCCATCCACATTTGACAGCGACGGTAAAGATACTTTTCGTAAAGTAACCATAATTGCCAAAAAGCTTGGGGATTTCCTTGAATAATGCTTTCTAATAAATACTGTTCTTTTGACTCTATTGTTGTTACCAATATATCTCTGTTTAATTCAATAGAGCTTTTTTGATCAGTCTTTAGGTCATAGGAAATAGCTGCGGGTAACATAAGTTCTTCCTTGGAGCGATAATGTTTTTAAAGGCACTCTTGCATCAGTTTAAGAGTGAAATAGGGAGTTTTTCTGGTGTGATAGCACACCCATCAAACCGCTTTGGTTAAGGAACAAGGTAAGGGACTCTGTGGTTGTTGGTTTAAAAAACAGTAAATAAACTTTTTGTTTAAACAATCATTACAACTTTTATTAACTCTAAGCATAGAGAATAAAACGATATTATTTCAATCTATAAAGTTAATAACTTTATAATATAAAAAAGAAGGATAAAGGGTAAGCTATTAAGCATCTAAATTACTATACTAGACAGACGGGGAGACGGGGGGAAAGGGAGACGGGGAGAGGGGAAAGCTAATTTGTTGCTTAACCTCATGATGTGCGGTTTAAATG
>NZ_JASJEB010000107.1 GCF_030064895.1 Crocosphaera sp.
AAAGAAGTAAGTAATTTAGACCATTCTTTATACCTTAAACTTTTTTTACAATCGGCATAGACATCAGTAGTTAATCGCAAAAAATAGTTATAGACAAACCTTGAGCAACCAAAACATTTAGCTAAGAATTGTTGCTGTTCTTGGTTGGGATATAGGCGAAATTTATATGCTTTATTATCCACGCTCAATACCTCCTTGTTTCACCCTAACATAGATTATCTGTTTTATGAAAAAAAGTTAAGTTTATATGGATGCTATGCAGTTTATATACTGGTCGGGTTTCATACTTACTCCTTAATATAGGTATTTTTGAGAGCATTTTTAGGTAGTGTCTTCACCCGACATTTGTGATAAAACTTTATAGACTTTATCATCATAAATCACTGCTAATAACTTAACTATTAAAAAAATGTAAACTTAACTTGACAAAATGACGTATAATGTTCTCATCCAAGCTTAATAAATTTATTTATGATGATGATAGGAGAACAATTTCCCTGGTTAACTGCGATCATCTCACTCCCTTTAATAGCTTCTTTATTAATCCCCGTCTTACCTGCTAAAGAAGGTAAACAGGTACGGTGGTATGCCATGGGGGTAGCGATCGCAGATTTTATCTTAATGTGTTACGTTTTCGTACAGCATTACGATCCCAGTAATTCAGGGTTTCAATTAGTAGAAAAATACGATTGGTTGCCAATGATAGGACTAAGTTGGTCTGTATCAGTGGATGGCATTTCTATGCCTTTGGTTCTTTTAGCCGGACTGGTGACAACTCTGGCCATGTTTTCCGCTTGGCAAGTGGATCACAAACCTCGGTTGTTTTATGTGCTGATGTTGATGTTGTATGCAGCACAAATCGGGGTTTTTGTAGCTCAAGATATCTTACTCCTCTTCATTATGTGGGAGTTAGAACTGGTTCCGGTTTATCTCCTTATTTCTATTTGGGGAGGAAAGAAACGCCAGTACGCAGCCATGAAGTTCTTGCTATATACAGCGGCTGCCTCTATTTTCATTTTAGTGGCAGCTTTAGCAATGGGATGGTACGGAGGCAATAATGTTACTTTTGATATGGTTGAACTAGGACTGAAAGATTATCCCTTGGGCTTAGAATTATTCCTATATGCAGGATTATTAGTTGCTTTTGGTGTGAAATTAGCTATATTTCCCCTTCATACCTGGTTGCCAGATGCTCACGGAGAAGCCTCTGCCCCTGTTTCCATGATTTTAGCCGGTGTTTTGTTGAAAATGGGAGGCTATGGATTAATACGTCTCAATATGGGACTTTTATCCGATGCTCATGTTTACTTTGCCCCTGTTTTAGCCACACTGGGAGTTGTCAATATTGTCTATGGGGCGTTAACGTCCTTCGGACAAACCAATATGAAACGTCGTTTAGCCTATTCTTCAGTTTCTCACATGGGGTTTGTGCTATTAGGAATTGCTTCCTTTACTGATTTAGGGATGAGTGGAGCCATGTTGCAAATGCTCTCTCATGGTTTAATTGCTGCCCTCTTATTCTTCTTAGCTGGTGTCACCTACGATCGCACCCACACCCTTGCTTTGAACGATATGGGAGATATTGGCGAGAAAATGCCCAAAGTATTCGCTTTATTTACTGCCGGTGCAATGGCATCATTAGCCCTACCTGGAATGAGTGGTTTTGCCAGTGAAATCGCTGTTTTCCTCGGGTTTACCAGTAGCGACATTTACAGTTCGTCTTTCCGTACCGTTACTGTCTTTTTATCTGCTGTCGGGTTGATTCTCACCCCCATTTATTTACTGTCCATGCTAAGACAGTTATTTTATGGGACAGATAAAGTGCCTGTTTGTGTTGTGGGAGATACAGAGAAACGCAAAGATTATCAAGATAACTCCGAAGCGATGTGTTTTGGAACCAACTGTGTATTACCAGGACAAGCTAGATATACCGATGCTAACTCAAGAGAAATCTTTATTGGTCTTTCTTTCTTAGCGTTAATTATTGCCGTTGGTTTATATCCCAAACTAGCCACAGAATTATATGACGTTAAGACCGTTGCTTTAAATACACAAGTTCGTGAATCCTATACTCAAATCTCTCAAACCAATCCTAAAATTTACGCTGAAGGTTTCTTATCTCCTAAAATTACCCCTTCGGAGAGTTCTTCAGTGGTAGCAGTTATCAAGTAAAAGATTTGATAACTTTCTAATAATTATAGCAGTCGCCAAAGCTATTAGGACATTTTTCTGTTCCCTGTTCCCTGTTCCCTGTTCCCTTAAAATATAATTTATGTGTCCTAACTAGCCTGTCTATTGCTATATAATGATTTAGGAGAAAAAAGAGGTTGTCGTGACAGCCTCTTTTTAGTTTGTATTTTATCAATAATTTTAGTTATATAGCACTACACATTTTTGTGTTTAAAATAGATAAAATAATCATAGAAGTATTTAGATAATTCTGAAAGAGGAATATATTGACTAGCTTGTTTTAAAATTGCTCTACAAGCTCCTGTATCTAACTGTTTATGATTAGGGATAGTTAAGGTTTCTTTTATCATCAAAAGTCTAACGGATTTAAACAAGAATTAGATCATCGTCATTGTACCATTTTCGCCACAAAACGATTTTAAATGTAGGGTGGGTTAGACCGCTATAATTTAGATTGTGGCAAGAAAATAAAAATCAGTCGTAACCCACCGTGTGAATGGGATATCATTAAATTATGTTCTTGATTAACTCTTAATTAATTGTGACAGTGGATTTTTCAGCATATTTAGAGTCAATTTGTAATAATACTAAATATACGCAGTGGTGGAAGACTTATACTGTTACTGATGTTGTTGGCAAAGAAATATCTAAACTCAAAAATGATGAAATAATGCGATCGCAGCCTTTTTTGTTAGATTTGGGGTTAATGGTGCAAACTGTTCCTGAAAAGGATGAGAGAGAAAATAGAGAAGAAGAAAAGGAAAAAATAGAAATATTCAGTGTTTTAGAAGGTTTACGGAAATATGCAGCTAATCATGTTCTATTACGAGGAAAACCAGGATCGGGCAAATCCACTGCTTTAATTCGTTTATTGTTGGAAGAGAGTGAGAAGAGGAGAGAGGGAGACGGGGAGACGAGGAGAAGGGGAGAAATTCCTATTTTAGTAGAACTAAGATCCTATAAAACATCAGTTCTGGATTTAATTCAAAATTTTGCAGCACAGAATTATTTATTTGTCAATAACAATGACCTAGAAAATTTCTTAAAAGAGGGTAAATTACTGTTATTGGTGGATGGGGTGAACGAGTTGCCATCCGATGCAGCTTATCGAGATTTACAGCAGTTTGAGCAGCAATATCCACAAACTCCCATGATTTTCACCACGAGAGAGTTGGGGTTACGGGGTGATTTGAAAATTGAGAAAAAGCTGACTATGGAACCGTTAACGGAACCTCAGATGCAGCAGTTTGTTAGGGGTTATTTACCGGAAGAACAAGCTGAGGAAATGTTAAAGCAGTTGGGAGGAAGGATAAAAGAGTTAGGGGAAACTCCTTTGCTGTTATGGATGTTATGTTCTGTATTTGTGCAGAATAAGCAGGAAATTCCTGATAATTTAGGAGGTGTATTTCGGGCGTTTACAAGCATTTATGATCAGAAATTGAAAGCAGATGTAACAACACAGAGTAATTCTCGTATTTTATGGTCAGATTCCTTGAAATATCTGGCGTTTGAGATGACAAAACGTAAGAATGAACCGGCTATTAGTGCCACAGAAGCAGAAAGCATTTTAGGGGAATTTTTGGCAGAAGCAGGGGAAAATGACTATTCTTTGCGCCGTTGTCGTCTTTGGTTACAAGATTTATTTAATTATCATCTTTTACAACGACGAGGACAGGATGAAATTGAATTTCGTCATCAGTTAATCCAGGAATATTATACTGCGGAAACCCTAGTGCTAGAGTTTGACAAGCTAACGGATGAACAGTTGCAGTGGGACTATCTTAATTATCTGAAATGGACGGAACCGATGGCAGTGGTTGCAGGGTTATTGAGGGAGGAAAAGCAAGCAGTTAGGATGGTTAAGTTGGGGTTAGCAGTGGATTTAAAGTTAGGTGCGAGGTTAGCAGGGGAGGTAAATTATACTTTTCAGGGTGAGACGGTTGATTTAGTTAAAAAGTTAGATATTCCAGTGTTATATAAAGTGGAGTTGTTGGGGAGAACGAAGTCTGAGGAAGCCATATCTGAGTTAGAAAAGGCTTTAAATCACTCTGATAGTTCGGTTCGTAGGAAAGCTGTGGAAGCATTGGGAAAAATTGGTTCAGACAAAGCTGTTGCCAGCTTAGAAACTGCTTTAAGTCACTCTGATAGCTATGTTCATAGGAAGGTAACAGAAGCATTGGGAAAAATTGGTTCAGATAAAGCTTTTGAGAGCTTACAGAAGGCTTTAAATCACTCTGATAAGTGGGTTCGTAGCAGTGCTGCACAAGCATTGGGGAACATTGGTTTAGACAAAGCTATTGAAAGCTTAGAAAAGGCTTTAAATGACTCTGATGAGTGTGTTCGTGGGAAATCAGCACGAGCATTGGGACAAATTGGTTCAAATAAAGCCATTGAGAGTTTAGAAAAAGCTTTAAATGACTCTGATGGGTATGTTATTGAGAATGCCTCGTTCGCATTAGGAAAAATCGCTTCAGATCAAGCGATTGAGACCTTAGAAAAGGCTTTAAATCAGTCTGATAAGTGGGTTCGTAGGAAGGCAGCAGCAGCATTGGGACAAATTAGTTCAGATAAAGTCATTGGGAGCTTAGAAAAGGCTTTAAATGATTCTGATAAGTTGGTTCATTATGAAGTAGTGGAAGCATTGGGGAATACTGGTTTAGACAAAGCCATTGAGAGCTTAGAAAAATCTTTACATGATTCTGACGAGTTGGTTCGTAGGAAATCAACAGAAGCATTGGGGAGGATTGCTTCAAATAAAGCCGTTGAGAGCTTAGAAAAGGCCTTAAATAACTCTTATGATGATGTTCGCAGGAAAGCAGCAGAAGCATTGCAGCAGATTATCATTGAGAGCTTAGAAAAAGCTTTAAATGACTCTGATATGTTTATTCTTAAGAAGGCAGTAGAAGCGTTGGGGGGGATTGGTTCAGATCAAGTCAGTGATAGCTTACTTAAAGTCATTAATAGCTTACTTAAGGCTTTAGATCACTCTGATAAGGATATTCGTTGCTTTGCAGCATCAGTGTTTAGGGAGATTGATTTAGACAAAATCTCCAAGAGTTTATTAGAAAAGATGCTAAATCCCTTTCGTAGATATATTACTTTGACTCCAAGATTAAAATTAAGGAAAATTAGTTCAGATAAAGTTATTGATAGATTAGAAGATGTTTTAAATGACTCTAATCCTATGATTCGTTGTGATGCAGCATACGCATTAGGGGAGATTGGTTCAGACAAAACAATTGAGGTTTTATCTATTTTCTTATTAAAGAGTGATTGGCAATATTACAATGAGAGTTTTTCTAGAATCCTTCAAGCCTTAGAAATCATCCAAGATAAATCTAAAATCTATCAAAACTTTTGCTTACCCTTCCTAAAAATACCTCAAAATTCCTTTATTTCTGATACAAAGCTAACAGAATATTGCTTAAAATATAGACAACATCATGATAAATCAAGACAAATTACTCAAGCAGGATTTAGTCTATCTAATCCCCAACAACTCAAACAAGCTATTCAGCAACTAATTACCGAGAATATCGTCAGTCAACATCAGGAAAATGATTATGGAATCTTGTACCAGGTTAAAGGAGAATTAAACAGTATTAATGATGAAAAACTAGAAATGATTACCGTTTGGTTAAAACGAAAAGTCGATCAGAAGATTCAATTTATTAGTTTAAAAATTATCTCAGATTATGACTAAAATGAAAGTTAACACAAAACAAGATATCATCACCTTAATTCAACAAAATCAAGAACACTTTAAAAAATTTGGAGTGTCCCGTTTAGGGTTGTTTGGTTCATTTATCAAAGCGAAAGTTAATCAAGATAGTGATGTCGATGTCTTAGTAACTTTTCACCCTCATTTAAAAACCTTCGATAACTTTATGAGTTTATCAATTTTTCTTGAAGATTTATTAGAACGAAAAGTTGATTTAATTACCCCTGAATCATTAAGTCCTTATCTTGGTAAAGAAATATTAAAAGAGGTTGAATATGTCCCCATCTTCCAGTAATTATTTAAGACATATTCTTGATGAAACTAATTATTTAATTACAACCTCTCAAGGTTTAAATAAGGAAGATTTTATCAATGATCAAACCTTAAAACGAGCTTGGGTTAGAAGTCTTGAAATTATTGGAGAAGCTGTCAAACAATTACCCCATAAATTGCGGACTGATTATCCAGAAATTGAATGGAGAAAAATCGCAGGAATGCGAGATAAATTAATCCATAATTATTTCGGTGTTGATTATGACATTGTTTGGGATGCTGTTATTAATGAAATTCCTAAACTTAAGCACAAAATTATTCAAATTTTAGAGGAAAATTAAACAGTCTTAATGATGAAAAAATAGAAATGATTACCGTTTGGTTAAAACGAAAAATCCACCAGAAAATTCAATTTATTAGTTTGCAAATTATCTAAAAGTAACAGTCATGAAAACTAACACAACCAACATCAATCAAAATACGGTTAACACTATCATTCCTTCCTTACAAGAAATTGCTAAACTATCTCTAGAAGAAAGACATAAACTATTGTCACCAATAATACAAGAAATTGCTAAAGATATTAACAATGATCCCGAATTAAATTTATTTTCTCAGCTAGATGGAGAAGGATTGGAAGATAATAAAGATTTATAAATAAACTAGGTGTAATTTCAGATGAAATTATGGAACAATTACTTTTAGCTTTAATCATTAGTGTAGATTATTCATTAGAATGATTTTTTCTATCTTTCTTAATATGCAATATTTCTGATTAATAACTCTAACAAAATTCATTTCTTAAATAGTGATTTTATCTAATTATGACTACTTTATATCAACCAGTTTTTTTAACTAAAGATGTCCCAGAATATGATCTAAAAAAAGGTGATACTGCTATATTAGTAGATATTGTTCCCCATCCCCACCAAGGAGAAGAGGGTTATGTATTAGAAATTTGTGAGGATAAAAGTAACTCAATTAATATTGTTATTGTTCCTAAATCTACTGTTAAAATGATGACTAACACAGAAATTTTTATTTCCTATGCTTGGGGAGGAGACAGCGAAACCCTAACCAATGAACTTGATAACGCATTTCAAGCAAAAGGAATCACCATTATTCGTGATAAACGAGACTTAGGTTATAAAGGATTAATCAAAGAATTTATGCAGGATATTGGACAGGGAAAATGTATTATTGTTGTCCTCAGCGATAAATATCTAAAATCTAAAAATTGTATGTTTGAGTTAATAGAAATTGCAAAAAATGGTAACTTTTATGATCGAATTTTTCCTATTGTATTAAAGGATGCTAAAATCTATGATGATTTAGAACGCTTAGACTATTTACAACACTGGGAACAAGAAAAAGCTAAATTACAAGAAAAATATAAAACAATTGATTTAGCTAATAGTTCAAAGATTATGGAAAGTCTAAATTTATATGATGAAATTAGACGTAATATTGATAATTTAACCGACACCTTAAAAAACATGAATACTTTAACTCATGAAATGCACAAAAAATCAGATTTTGAGGAAATTATTACCGCAGTTGAAACCAGATTAAAAGAAGACTAATTAACTTAAAACATCTATTCTGGAAACCAATCTTTTTGTAATAATTCTTCTAAAGAATAAGGACATTTATCAGGTAAATTTGTTAACTGTGCTTTTTTAGTAACAATTAAACAAGAATTTTTATAAATTTTATCTAATTCACTTCTTAAATAATTTCTAAGATTAGTTGTTAATCTATCTTCTAATTGAACCCGAAAAGTTATAATTTCTGCTGACCAATGGTTAGAGTTTCTTTCCTTTTCTTCTCTCCAAAAGTTGAGCAATAAAAGATGAATAATTACTTGTAAAAGTAAACTTTTTACGGCATTTTTTTCAGAACGTCCCAATGCTTCTAATTCCTCAATTAAATTATCATAATCTAATTGGTCTAATTGACGATTTTTTAAAATTTTTACTGTTTCCTCCAACCATTGATCATATTCCTTTTCGTAGAGTGTGTTTAAGTCAAGAGTTTCTATTTTCATCTCTAGTATTCTCTTTAAAAAATAATAGATTGAGTAATGAATAATTTAAGGATTATTCATTATTAATTGTTGATATTTTGATATAAAATCAGTTAGCCTAGTTTAGCTTTAACTATTTCTTGAACTTGTTTTCCATCAGCTTTCCCTTTAAGTTCTTTCATAGCTGGCCCCATAACTTTACCCATATCTTTGGGGGAACTTGCGCCAACAGAAGCTATAATTTTATCGATAACTGCTTCTATTTCTTCAAAAGAAAGTTGAGCCGGTAAATAGGTTTCTATAATAGCTAATTCTTGAGCTTCTTTATCAGCTAAATCATCTCTACCACCTTGACGATATTGTTCAATAGAATCTCTCCGTTGTTTAGCTTGTTGCGCTAATAACTCTAATTCTTGTTCAGGAGTTAATTCATCTTGTCCTTTGGGACGCACTTCTGTTTCTTTTTCTATAATCACTTTTTTGATACTTCTAACTGTTTCTAGACGAACTTTATCTCTAGCTTTCATAGCTGTTTTAATATCTTCGCTGATACGTTCTTTTAAGGTTCCTGTTGTTGGTTTAGATGTGTCGCTCATGGTTTCAATTATTAGTAAAAATTAAACACTTATTCTATATTATAACAGTTTGCACTTTAAAACTAGGAAAAATGTTTAAAGCAAGTTTGCGATCGCCTGAGCAATGTTGAGAGATCCTCCTGGTTTCCCGACTCTTTCTTGTCCATTTTTTCGACAGTTTTCTAAATAATCTTTATCTTGTAAAATAGTTTGAATTGTTTTTGCTGCTTCAACAAAAATATGGGGATTTTTATAACTGTTTCCGATAGTTTTAACCGATATTCCTAATAATCTCATTTGTGCTTCGGCAAAAGGGTATGTAAACTGGGGACCTTTTCCTGGTAATTGAATAACTGGTTTACCTAAACCTACTACTTGTTCTACAGCAGTTCCTGCCATTCCCAAGGCTAGATCACAATGATTTATAATATCAGAAAATGCTTGATAATAACATTCAACTCTAATGATATTTTTTTCTTGTTTTTTGATTAATATTCCAGTAGATTGATATTGCCATCCTAAATTTTTAGCTAAATTTTCTAAGTCCTTTTCTTGTATCGCTTTAACTAAAGCCACCCGAAATTGTACTTTTTCTAAACTAGCTAGAGATTCACACACTTTTAACAATAATTCTACATTATTAAGTGCTTCAGGGAGACGACTTCCAGGTAATAAAGCAATGGTGGGAATATTATCATTAAGATGTAAATCTTTTCCCGTTGGGGTTAAAATATCCATGATAGGATATCCCGAAAAATTAGCTTGTTTAAATCCTTGTTGCTGTAAATCTTCTGCCGTGAAAGAATCTCTTGTAAAAATAGCTAAACAACGAGGCGATCGCAAACACCAACGGGTTAACCAAGGTAGATTTAATTTCCCTTCATAATAACTAGAAGTAGAAACCAAAAAAGCCACAAAAGGACGATTAGTTATATAAGCCATAGTAACAGGAAAAATGTCACCAACAGCAACAATTAAATGATACTGAGAACAGTATTTAAGCAAAGTACGAATTTGATATAGAGTTAAACCAATCAATCCCGCACTAACATCCTTTAATAAAGTCAGGATATTCATATAAAAAATACCACCAGAAGGTAAACTTTTTGGCTGACCAATCAAAGGTAAATTAAGAGAACGGTAAGCACTTCCTTCTCCCACTAAAGGCATTCCTGTAATCTTTATATTAGCGTCAATTTTTGACAATTCTTGGAGAATTAAACTAGCATTTAAGTCCTCTCCATGGCCGTTACTCATAAATAAAATTTCTTTGTTCATTTAATTCCTAATTAAATAGATGTTCTTCCAATTTGACTAAAAGGTAATTCTATGGTAAGTATAGATAAGAATATAAAGTAATAATTCTTTAAATAAAACGTTAATAATCCTAAAGTTATTCTAGAATAGAAAAAGTTTGAAAATCATTCTAGCCCTCAGGAGTCACCATAACCGATGACACAAGCCACTCAAACCCCCACAAAAGGAATTCAACTCACCGAAACAGCCCTTAAGCAAGTTCTAATGTTACGGGAACAAGAAGGAAAAGACCTCTGTTTGCGTGTTGGGGTTCGTCAGGGAGGATGTTCCGGAATGTCCTATATGATGGACTTTGAAGACGTTAGCAATATTGGAGAAGAAGATGAAGCCTATGATTATGATGGCTTCAAAATTGTTTGCGATCGCAAAAGTCTTCTCTATCTCTACGGCCTCGTCCTAGATTATAGTACCGCCATGATCGGCGGTGGTTTTGAGTTTACTAACCCCAACGCTAACCAAACTTGTGGCTGCGGTAAGTCCTTTGGTGTTTAAAAAATATATTGTATTGTGAACTACCACACGCTGACGCAAGCGTACAGCGTGGGCTTCCTACCCAGAGACAAGCGCAGTAGTAGATTTCTTGCGTCCTCTATTACTGCGGCTTACAGTCTGGCGATAGGCTTCTTGGCGCAGTCGCTCATGGGGGAAACCCCCAAGACCGCGCTGCACCGCTTTATCCCGTGTCCCACAGGTCAAATGTCGTAGTCCCTCTTCTCTGATGTTGATTGCTGCGTTAATATCTCTGTCGTGTTTTGTATGGCAGTTGTTACAAGTCCATTCTCTGACATCTAGGGGTAAACTACCCACTTGATTTAAGCAAACATGACAAGTCTTTGATGAAGGGAAAAACCTATCAACCTCAAGATATGTTTTACCATCTTGTTCTGCTTTGTACTTAAGCATGGTCATAAACATTCCCCATCCCACTTGTCCTATAGCTTTAGCTAGACAATGGTTTTTCATCATACCTTTAACGTTAAGGTTCTCTGTCACAATGACTTGGTTTTCGTCAACTAATCTACGACTTAGTTTGTGCAGGAAATACTCACGACAGTTAGTTATTTTACGGTGAACTCTAGCTACCTTCTTTCTAGCTTTATTACGGTTATTAGAACCCTTCCGCTTTCTAGATAGTTGTTTCTGTTTCCGTTTTAAGTTTTTTTCATGTTTAGTTAAAAATCTTGGATTATCAAATTTAGAACCATCACTGGTAATAGCGAAATGAGTTAACCCAACATCAATGCCGACTGCTTTTCCTTGTGTTGATGCTTCTGGCTTTTCTTGACCATCATCAAACAAAACAGAAGCAAAATATTGGTCACAGCAGTTTTTGCTTATAGTTACAGTTTTAATTTTCCCCTCAATAGTCCTATGGATAATTGCTTTGACATCTCCAATCTTAGGGATTTTTAAGTAGTTATCAATGTTAGTCCCCTGACTCGCTATGTTAAAAGCTTCTTGAAACGAATAAATGTCTTCGCTGTGAAGCTAATCTGAAGTAAGCTTTTTTGGGACAAAGGCAGTAACAGCAAAATCTGTGGCACCTACAATTGAGCCTCTGTTTTTACTGGTTACACCTATAGCTGAGAATTTTGCCCCTTCATTTGTCAAAATTTTTACAGCCAACTCTTCTACTGTTTGTAATGCTTTCTCAAACTTCATTCCTTATGTCCCTGTAAAACAGTACAATGATGTTTATTCTCTGTCATTCTTTGGGAAAAGTCAAATGACCGAAACTGTTGAAAACGCCTTTGAACAAGGGTTAGAACGTTATAAAGATGGGGAATCTATTGATACCTTGATCCCTCATTTTAAAGACATCTGCGATCGCGCGCCAAAAAATCCCACCGCTTGGGCCTGTTTAGCTTGGTTATACCTCTTAGCAGATAAACCAGAGTCAGCCCTCAAAGCAGCCAAAAAAAGCGTTAAAATCGATAGTAGACCGCCCCAAGCCCGAATTAACCTGGCTTTAGCCATGTTAGACACCGGCGCAAAAGGAGTGCGGGATCACATCGAAGCGGCCGAACAAATAATCTCCTTAGATGAAGATATTCGTAACGATATCATGGAAAACATCGAAGACGGATTAAGCCGTAAACCAGACTGGAAAAGTCTGCAGCGTGTGAAAAAATGGTTGATATCCCCTTAATAACAATGCAATTCACAAAAACCCAGTTAATAGGCTTAAAAGCAGACGATTTTCGTCATCCTTTAGATTTAGAAGCCACTACCACTTTAAAACAACTCCCTGGCTTAGATATGATTGTGAGGAGTTTACTGGGTTCGGTGGCGGAACAGTTTTTCTATCTCAATAACATTGCTTCCTCGGTGTTAGTCAGTGAAAAACAATTACCCCATCTTCATGAATCTTTAGTAGAAGCTTGTCGCATTCTCGATCTCGAACCCCCACAACTCTATTTACAACAAAACCCCGTACCCAACGCTTATACCTTCGCTATGCAAGGGAAAAAACCATTTATGGTGTTGCATACCTCTTTGGTGGAAATGTTGACCCCAGAGGAAATACAAGGGGTGATGGCCCATGAGTTAGGACACCTCAAATGTGAACACGGGGTTTACCTAACTTTGGCCAATATTATGGTTTTGGGTGCCAGTTTATTGCCCAACTGGGGGGCAGCCCTCGCTCAATCTTTACAGGCACAAATGTTACAATGGGTGCGTTGTGCTGAATTTAGCTGCGATCGCGCGGCTTTATTGGTGGCACAAGATCCCAAAGTTGTCATGTCTATTTTAATGAAATTAGCTGGCGGTTCTCCCACCATTGCCCCTCAGTTGAACCTAGAGGCATTTATCGAACAGGCGAGGGATTATGAAGCCATTAGCAACACTGCTTTAGGAGAAATGTTAAAACAGGCGCAAACGGAACAACTCACCCATCCTGTGCCTGTTTTACGGGCTAAGGAGATTGATCGCTGGTCCAGTTCCCAAGATTATCACCACTTGTTAGAAACGGGCAAAACAGAGTATAATCAAAAAGCTACAACAAAGGGCGGATGGCGAAATTGGTAGACGCACCACACTCAAAATGTGGCGGCTTCGGTCATGGGGGTTCGAGTCCCCCTCTGCCCATTGACTCGTCTTACAAAATATTAACTACTAAACCTCGTTTTCAAACATTTGAATAAAATCGTTTCGCGCAGTCCCCATCTAAAATCTTTGATTTAGTCGTTATGGGTAAGTCTAAAACCAAATTAGAAGAAATATCAGTTAAAGATCATGGACTGATTTTTTCGGGTGCGAATCTCTTGCCAGATTCCTGATGCGGCTAAGGCCCCATCAGCAGCAGCAATGACAACTTGGTTTAGTCCTACTTTTAAGTCCCCAATAGCAAAAATGCGTGGGTGAGAGGTGCGACACATTCTATCGGTGACTAAATTTTCCCCTTGACGTTGGAGATCGATACCAGAGAGATAACCACTATGATATTGTGAACCCATAGAAATTAATCCCGCATCCAAATTAATTACAGAACCATTCATCAGTTGTACCCCTGTCATTTGATGATTTTCACCCAAAAATTGTTCAATGGGTTCTTCTACCAACTCATAACCATGATCTTCTAATCTTTCACGGAATTGTAAGCTAACATCAAACATATCTTGGGTAAAAAGGGTGATATGGGGGGTAAACCAACCTAAACTAAAGGCGACTTCTAAACTGCGTTGGTTTTTGCCAAAGATACCAACTTTTTTATCTACCATTTCATAGCCATCGCAGATTAAACAAACGTGCAAGTTGTATCCTGCATATTCATAGACATTTTGCATATCATCCAAGAAAGGTAGGTTATCAATAATACCACTAGCTGCAATAATATATTTGCTACGAAATTCTGCATAAATGCTGTCATTGCGTCCCACTTTAACACGAATAAGAAAAGTATCTCCCTCATCAATTACTTCTTCGACATAACCATTTAATAAGTCTCCTCCTAAGGATAAATAATGGTCTTTCCCTTGTTTTAATAAGTTGCGGCCAGGGGTATCTGGTGGCAAACCCAGATAGTTGTGAAGTTCTTGCATCCAAAAAGAACGAGCTTTACCTTTATCAATAATTAAACTTGATAAAAGATAACGTTGTAAATAGATTCCGGCTGATAGTCCACCAGCACCACCACCAATGACAATGGTATCGTACACTTTTTCGGTGTTTTCCTGAAGTTTTTGTTTTGATAATTGCATAGTTTCCTCTCAAAAGTTGTGTAATCTAATCTGTTGCAAGGGTTAATCAATAGGATTAAAAAATCCTAATTTCTCACAGAAAAAATCTGAATAAGACTTGGTAGTTAACAACGGTATCTTATTGAGTTACTTCTTGACTTAGTAGAGTCAAAGTATTGTTTAATTTTTCTAGAGATTGTTCTCCACAACCAGTGATTTGATGAGATTCTGATAAATACTTTGGACTGTTATAACCAAGCCAAACTTGTCCTTGTTGATCTTCCCAAATCAGTGCTTTTTGAGGTAAATCAATGGCTAAGGTTTGATTACACTGCATTAAAGGGGTTCCAACAGCAGGATTGCCAAATATAATTAATTGGGTAGGACGTAATTGTTGATTAACGGATTTTGCCCCGGCTTTATGGTCAACTTTAGCAATGATTTTTAAGCCTTTTTCTCTAGCAATAGATTCAAACCTTTGGGCTGTTTCTGAGACATTGTAGGTACTTTTTACCTTAGTAATACCATCTCTATGGACTGTTCTCTCAGTTCTTAAATTACTATCTTGGGCATTTTGCGCATTTTCTCTTAGTCCTTTAGTTGCATAAGCTGGAAGGACAAATAAACTTAATACAGAAAGGGTTAAGAAGACTTTTTTCATGATGATTGTGCTGTTAATGAAGTGAGAAGTAGAGTTAAGATTATATTAGATAGACTTGATGATTTTTTTAGTAAAAAATCTTGATCAATCCTAAACTAAATATAGAGACAAATAACCAGGAGGCTGCCCCTAAATAAAAAGGTTTAATTCCAGTTTTCTTGATATCAAATAAACTGGTTTTTAAACCCATTCCAGCCATAGAAATAGCCAGTAAAAAGTGGTTGAATGTGACCACTGAGTTTTTCAGATTTTCAGGAAAAATATTGAGGCTATTTAACAACATTAAAGCAATAAATACTAAAACAAACCAAGGAATTGGCAGTTTTTTTAACTCATTATTTGCTGTTTTTTTGTTTGAAAATAATCCTAAAATTAATACAATTGGAACTAAGAAGATTACTCTGGATAATTTAGTAATAGTTCCCAATTCACCGCTCATTTCTCCTCCTTGGAAAGCAGCAGCAATAACTTGAGCCGTTTCATGAATAGAAACACCGCACCAAATACCAAATTCTTGAGATGTGACTTGAAAAAGAACAGAAAATAGAGGATAAAGTAACATAGATAATGTTCCAAAAATGGTTACAATTGCCACTGCATAAGCCACTTCTTCATCCTTACTTTCTACCACCCCATTAGTAGCAACAATGGCAGAAGCACCACAAATTGAAGTTCCTGCAGCGATTAATTTGGTCAGTTTTTGATTGACTCCTAATTGTTTTCCTAACCAACAAGTAAATATGAAGGTACTGACTAAAGTAAGGAAGACAATTATTAAGCCATTCGGACCAACTTCAATGACTTGAGGTAAACTTAATCTCAATCCTAATAAAATAATTGAAAGTCGTAGAATACGTTTGAGAGAAAAGGTTATTCCCGGCTGATAAATTTTGGGAATTCCTATGCTATTTTTAACTATAATTCCTAAAATAATTGCCAGAATTAATGAACTTAAAAGGGAGAGTGAAGGGAGTTTATGTAGGGATTCTGCTAGGAGTGCTAAACCAGATGTTAATAATAAACCAGGTAATATGTCATGAAGTCGAGGGATACTGAAAACTTTTACGTTGACTTTTTGAGGGGAATTTGTCATGACTTTTCTCGAAATTAGATTTCATTAATAATGTAGATTTTAGAGTTAAGAATGTATAGCAGGAGGCAGGAGGGAAAAACCTTGCTACTATTAGGTTTTAGTTTGAAAAAATGTCCTAATTGCCCTGACGATTTCTATAACATCAGTTTTACATTCTTTATTGTGTTTAGAAAATGGATTAAATGTAATCTAAGTCAGGATTTTGTGCCATAATCTCAGACAATTCATCTTCCTCTGAAATAGACATATTAAAAACATCTTTGAGAAAGCGATGATAAGCTTTATAAACCTTGGTTAAACCTTCCTCATTTTTAACAATAAAAAATGGAGCCGATTCAACCTGATATTGATTAGCTAAAGCAAAACCTTCACTGGATGGTTGACGTTGATCTGCTGCAATGATTTCATCGATTTTATCAAGTAATCCTAATTCTTGAAGCTCATTCAAAACCTTGGCAGATTTTCGACAATTATTACCATCTAATTTGATTTTTTTTATGAGTTGAATGTGCATTTTTTTGATCCTTAATGATGAGAGATTAACCTATTTTTTCAGTAACGTTGGGGAAGAAGTTAGGAAAAAGCATTATGTAATAATTAATTCCGAACTCCTAACTCCGAACTCCGAACTCCTAACTCCTAACTCCTAATTCCTAATTGTTGTTAGAAATTAAATTAATTTCGTGGAAACCACATTCTTTATCAGCAGCATTTTCCCACCACCAACGACCAAGACGTTCATGTTGGTTAGGTAAAACAGCGCGGGTACAAGGTTGACAACCGATACTGATGAACCCTTGATTATGTAACTTGTTATAAGGAACCTCATTTGCATGGATATATTGCCATACCTGCGCTGATGTCCAGTTAGCTAAAGGATTAAACTTAATTAAATTGCGATCGCCACTAGAAAAAGCACTATCAATTTGAATCACAGGAACAGTTGCACGAGTAGCAGGGTTTTGATCTTTGCGTTGTCCGGTAATCCAAGCATCAACCGTTGCCAATTTGCGACGTAAGGGTCTAACTTTACGAATACCACAGCATTCTTTATGACCATCTTTATAGAAGCTAAACAGTCCCTTTTCTTTGACTAATGCTTCAACTTCGCCTGCATCAGGGGAAATAACATCAATTTTCACTCGATATTGTTTCCGAACTTTATCAATAAATTGATAGGTTTCAGGATGCAAACGACCAGTATCAATGGAGAAGACTTGGATATTTCGTGTGATTTTGGCGGCCATATCAATCAAAACTACATCTTCTGCACCACTAAAAGAAATAGTAATGTTGTCGAACTGTTTAAGGGCAAATGCAAGGATATCTTGGGGTCTTTTGTGTGCATATTCAGCTTCGAGTTTAGCAATGTCAGCTTGGGTGAAGGTAATATCTTTGATTAAAGTCATGATTGTCTCCAAATATTTTTGCGTTGATTGTGGATAATAAGGTTGTGATTTGTTTGGGGTGTAGAGAGAATGTAGAATTTAGAATTTTTGTGTTTCTTAATTCCCTCTCTTTACACCTTTTCTTGATAGAGAGAAAACTAAACAGTGGCTAACTTCATAGAAGAAACCAAAATTTCTGCCACTTCGGGACGAGAAAACTCTGGGGGTGGAGTTTGACCATTTCTCAGCATTTGTCGTACTTTTGTCCCAGAAAGGTGTATGCGTTCCTCTTTGCTACTAGGACTGGTTTTAGCAGTGGCCATGGACTGATTACGAGTGCAATAAAAAGCGTGTTCAAATTTCAAAGGAGTAATCTTTAATTCATCTTCGGAGAATTCATCAAAGATGTATTGTGCATCGTAGGTTCCATAATAGTCACCCACACCAGCATGATCCCGTCCAATGATAAAGTGGGTACAGCCATAATTTTGACGGGCGATCGCGTGCATGATTGCTTCACGAGGTCCTGCATAACGCATTGCCGCCGGAAAAACACCCAGACAGACACGGTTTTGAGGATAATATCGTTCCATAAGAACCTGATAACATTGCATCCGTACGTTCGCTGGAATATCATCAGATTTTGTTTGCCCCACCAAAGGATTGATAAATAGTCCATCTACCACTTCTAGAGCGATTTTGGTAATATACTCATGAGCGCGGTGGATGGGGTTGCGGGTTTGAAAGGCAACTACTGTATTCCATTCCCGTCTGGCAAACTCAACTCTGGTATCTTCTGGAGTTAAACGATGATTAAGAAAATCCGTTTGAGGGATGGGATTAACCATTTTCACCGGACCACCAAGGTAAACTTCACCTTCTTTAACCATGGCCTGAACCCCAGGATGAGCATCTTCTGTAGTTCCATAAACCATCTTAGCTTCTAATGCTTGGTCGGGTTTAAACTTACTGGTAACTGTCATCACTGCTAGAATCTCACCATTGGGATGAACTAGAGCAATTTCAGAATCTAAGGGATATTGGTTTGCATAATCTTCAGATACTTGCAAAGTAACCGGAATACTCCAAGCGAGACCATTATTCAAACGCATATCTTTGACAATGGAATAATATTCCGTCTCATCAACAAACCCGTCTAGGGGACTATAAACCCCTGTGGCAATACATTCGAGGTCAGCTATATTACGTGGCGAAAGCATCAGATGAGGCAGTTTAGAGGCTTTATTGAGAGCGTTTTCTCGGTCTTTCCCCTGTAAATAACAGTCAATTAGTTGACCACCGTGGGGTTGAATTAAAATGTTGATTTGAGACATAATTTGTATCCTAATTGTGTGTTTATCAGCGTGTAACCTGGTAATTGGGGCATAGTTTAGGCAGAATGATCAGGAGGAGAACGCCCTCTTATAGAGATTTTCAGTTGAGTGGCAATTATTTCTAGTTGGGGGTGATGGGGTGACGGGGTGACGGGGTGACGGGGTGACGGGGTGACGGGGTGACGGGGTGAC
>NZ_JASJEB010000108.1 GCF_030064895.1 Crocosphaera sp.
ACCAGTAAACAGTTTCGGGATAGTGGCAGTGGAATGTCTCAGGTAACCAGTATTTCTGAGTTAAGAGACGTTTCCCCTACAGACTGGGCCTATGAAGCATTAAGAAGTTTAGTAGAACGTTATGGATGTATTGTCGGTTATCCAGACCGCACCTTCCGAGGTAACCGCGCCACCTCTCGTTGGGAATTTGCTGCTGGTTTAAACGCTTGTTTAAACACCATTGAACGGTTATTACAAGAAAATGTTGCCGTTTTACGGGAAGATATCGAGAAATTAAAGCGGTTAGCACAAGAATTTGAACAAGAATTACTAGCCCTAAAAGCGCGTGTAGATAACTTGGAATCACGGGTTGCTTTCCTCGAAGATCATCAGTTTTCTACCACCACTAAATTGAGAGCGGAAGTCCTATTTACCTTTGCCTCTGCATCTGGGGAAAGAGCCATCGACTCTCGCCAACGGGATGCGATCGAAAACTTTGGTGCAGACGGACGCAGTGCGACCCGACGCATCGATGACAATGCAACTTTAGGGTTTCGGACTAGATTCAATTTTGACAGCAGTTTCTACGGAAAAGACCGTTTAAGGGTCCGTTTTCAGTCTGGAACTATTACCCGATTGGATCGGGCAACCGGAACCACCATGGCCCGTCTAGGACATGATGCTTCTAACGATGCTGATGTAGAACTTAATGATGTTTACTATCGCTTCCCCATTGGCAACTTCCGTGGTTGGGTAGGAACCAGTGCTTTAGATATCGACAATATTTTTGATGTCGGTAACCCTTTAATGGCTAGTGGAGGAAGTGGTGCTTTATCTCGTTTTATGCGTCGTAACCCCCTAGTTTTCCGTGGACCTGAAGGGGTCGGTGCTGGTGCTGAATACACCTTATGGGACGATTTGATCGCTGTCA
The DNA here is from genome assembly GCF_030064895.1 of Crocosphaera sp. Lineage (GTDB taxonomy): Bacteria > Cyanobacteriota > Cyanobacteriia > Cyanobacteriales > Microcystaceae > Crocosphaera. The sequence continues at coordinate 911 of NZ_JASJEB010000108.1, forward strand.
GAGGTCTTTATCTAGCGGACAACGGAAATAGTCCTGACTTGGGAGAAGGTTTGTTTAACGGTTCCTACAGTGCAGGGGGTCAGTTATCGGCTTATCCAACGGATAGTTTATCTTTTAGCTTTACCTATGTTTTTTCGTATTTTGCTGAAGATGACGTAAACACTACATCTAGTAATGGTAGTCGTGTAGCTAGTGATCCTTTCTTCGATGCAGCTACTCTTCGGGATAGTTATGGTTTGACAGGGGACTGGCGCATTAATGATACGTTCCATTTACACGCTAATGGTGCTTACGCTTTAGCCCGCGCTCAAGGGTTTGCTAATCCGGCTAATGGAGATGATCGCCGTGGTTTAGGGGCTGACTTATGGACTTGGGCCGCTATTTTATCTGCGGTGGATGTCTTTAAGGAAGGTGCTGTATTTTCTATTGGTGGTGGTCAATACGTGACAGCAGAACGGGTTGAGACCCTTCCTGGAGATTTACAATCTATTGACAGAGACACCCCTTATATCATCGAAGCTCAATATAGATATCCTTTGACTGATGGTATTCTCTTAACTCCTGGTTTCTATACTGTGATTAATCCTGAAGGAGATGAAGAGAATAATACTATTTGGGTCGGGGTTTTACGGGCAACTTATAAGTTCTAATAAGTTCTAATTAAACCTCAAAAATTTAAAATCAAGAACGTAGAGGGTTGTGTTAATTTTACCTTCTACGTTTTTTTATTTTTGTGATAAAGTTGTTAAAAATAAGAACTATTTAGATAGCCAATAAATCATTTTTAAGTTAATGTTAAATTGTACAAATAAAAAACATTAAGGAATTGGACTAATGACTTATCAAGTATTACAAGGAAAAAAAGTGGCTGTTTTAGTAGAAACAGAATACATTCATGAAGAAATCCAACATTATAAAATTGCATTTTCAGCTTTAGGCGCACAAGTTGATTTCCTATCTTATCTTTGGGGAGAATCAGAAAGAACCATTGTTAGTGATGTAGATGCTCCAGGAAAACCTATGTATAGTATGGTGGTTGACAAAGATGTTGCCGACTACGACCCTAATAGTTATGATATTGTCTTAATGGCAGCTAATTATTGTGCAGTTCGATTGCGAGAAATTCCCCCAATGGGTAGTTTGGGAAGTATTGACGAATTACAAACCCCACCGGCGGTTCAATTCTATAAAACAGCAATGGAAAACCCTAATATTGTTAAGGGTGCATTATGTCATGGACTATGGATTTTGACCCCTTGTCCAGAGATTTTAACAGGTCGTCGAGTGATTTGTCATACTGTTGTTTTAGCGGATATTCATAATGCAGGGGCAATCTATGTTCCTGATCAAAGTCATATTGTGGTTGATGGTGATTTGGTTACAGGAAGATCAGCAGCAGATTTAGATGCTTACGTTGATGCTATTGTTCAATTAACTATTAGTTAACTTTGGAATTATGAAAGTTTAACTTTGTTTTTATTATGGTTGTTGTCTAACTATGATATGCTACTGTCACGAAATTATAAAATTGAGGATATTAAACCTTGATCAAACATCTTTTAGATAGTCAGAAAAAGCAGCTAAAAAGAGTAGCTTGTTTTCTAACTTTGCTCGTGTTTTTGTTCCTTTCTGGAACCCAAACTGCTCACGCTTTTTTATTCAATAAAAGTGACGTTGAGCTAATTATTCGAGATGTCCCCTATGGACAAACTTGGATTGATCATCTCAACTATGATCTCTTACCTTTTTGGACAACGTATGAAGCTCTTGGTGAAGACGGAAACTACCCAACCTATCGGTGTAACGACGGTTCTTTATACGAGTCGTCTTCTCCTTGTCCAGAATTAGTAACCGCTCCTCCAAGTATTGTTCAACTTGACAGAGATTATGTCCGAGCTAATTCCCGACAAGTCTTTGCTTACGGTATTGCTTATAATCTCACTGGAGATAGCCAATATTTGCAATATGCTAAAGAGGGTGTGGATTACTTAATTGACAATGCTCTGGTTAATATGGGAACCGAAGGAGCTTATACGTATTTTGATCAATATGGGAATGGTCTCCCTGCCCAAGAACAACGTATTAGTCAAGATTTAACCTATGCTCTTTCTGGGTTAGCCTTTTTCTACTATCTCACTCGAGATCCTGATGTTCTACAACATATTGTTAATGTCAAAGATTACATTTTTGACTACTACTATGATGAAGAATGGGGTCTTATTTCCTGGTCTAAAACCAGTTACCAAGACGGAACCATGCAGACTGTGAGTAGTGAGCAAAGAGAGTTGGTTGCTCAACTGGATCAAATTTATGCTTACATGATGTTAGTTACTCCTATCTTACCTACGGATTTTAACGGTGTTAATCTGAAGCAAGCATGGGAGGATGACTTGGTGCATTTAGCCACCATTATGAGTGAACAATTCTACAGTCCCGATAAGAATCTCTTCTGGGGTGCAATTACTGATATTAGTGACAAAACTCTTGAAACAGATCATACAGATTTTGGTCACTCTATCAAAACCTTGTGGTTAATTTATGAAATTGGTAAATTAACTGGAAACTACGACTTGGTCTTGTTTGCTCAAGAAGCAGCACCCCCCATCTTAGAAGAAGCTTATTTACCAGATGGAACCTGGGGAAGCAAACCCATGTTAGATGGAACCGTTAACCCCGATAAGGAATGGTGGATTTTAGCAGAACTCGATCAAGTTGCAGCTACTTTTGCCCTACGAGATCCATCTTACGCTAAATATTTGCCGAATACCTATGCTTTCTGGTTAGATTACATTGTCGATCACACAAATCATGGGGTTTGGCATTTACTCACCTATGATGATTTAACGGGTACTTACAACGTTGATCTGACCTTTCCTAAGCAACATTCTTGGAAAAATGCTTTCCATTCCTTTGAACACGCAATGGTTGGGTATTTAACTGGACAAGAACTTCATGATATGGACAGTGAACTCTACTTTGCTTTTAAAGATGGAATAGCGACTCCTGATGTCACTGAAATTCGTCCTTATACCTATGCAGGTAAAGTCAAATCAATTGCTGATGGTGATGGAGGAGTATCAATTACAGGTTATGGTAAACAGCTTGTAACTTTCACTGATATTAGATAAGTTATCTATTTCTTCTATCAATGAAGTGCGCTCTTTTTGAGCGCACTGCCAAATTATTTGTTGTTTTTGGATACTCTTCCTTATTAAAAGTTATATTAAATTCGCTTATCTGCTCAAATTTCTGCTTGGTTAAGTAAAGAGTATTTGGAAGAAAAAGCTCAAAAAGGATGTTGGGATAAATTTAAACAAGTATTAGATAAAGTTTCAGGTCAAGAAGTAGAAGATTATGATAGATTTTAATTAGATTAAATTATATAATTGATTCCTCATTGTTGGTATTTTTCGTTTAATTTTGGGTTAGTTTTCATACTATTAAACTCCTACAATATATTGGTTTTATGAGTAAGCGATCGCTTCTTGCTTTTCTCTCAAAAGTGTGTTATTCTAAGAATAGAAAGTTACTATGGGAAAAGAGTGCGTCTACGAAAGTGCTTTTCGGGGTCGCCAATGATGATAAATGATTCATCGTTCTATTATTGTTGTAGCAAGTGATAAGGTTTTTATTGGTTATGGGTGTTTTAATATCTGATGAAATTCTCAACGCTTCTGGAATGACTGCTTCAGAGTTTCAAGTTGAAGTGGCTGTTATGTTGTTTCAAACAGATAAGTTAACGTTGGGACAGGCCAGTGATTTAGCGCAACTGGATAGGTTTGAGTTTCAAAATGTGCTGGCAACCAGAAACATACCTATTTATTCCTATGATATAGAAGATTTTAACCTTGATATGAAGAATTTGAAGGAGTTGGGACGACTTTGATAGTTGTTAGTAACACTTCTCCTATCACGAGTTTAGCAGCCATTGGGCAGTTAGACTTACTGCGACAACTTTACGGAAAAATTATCATTCCAGAAGCAGTTTATCGAGAGTTGACAGAAGTTAATTACCCAGTTCCAGGAACAATCGAAGTACAGACTTGCGACTGGATAGAAATAAAGTCACTCGGCGATCGCAACCAACTTTTAGGACTTTTTTCTCAACCCCTTGATGAAGGAGAATCATGGGCTATTGTTCTTACCCTGGAACTATCAGCAGATTTATTATTGATTGATGAGAGACGGGGAAGAAGCGAAGCTAACCGTTTAGGACTGCGCATTACTGGTTTATTGGGAGTTCTTGTAGAGGCTAAACAAAAAAAGTTGATTTCTGCTTTAAAACCTCTATTAGACAGTTTAAAGGAAACTGCTCAATTTAGAGTCACCGAACAACTATATATCAAAATTTTACAGATGGTTGGTGAGGGTTAGATTTAATGGTGAAGTGGGTTTAATGGTATTAAACCCCTACAATATATTGGTTGTATTTATAACTAAATTTATAATTGATTTTTCCAAACTCTAATATCTGTACCAAAACTCCCACTAACAATGGTTCCATCTTCACTGATAGCTACACTATTAACAGTGTCAGAATGATCTTCAAGAGTATGTAATAATTCCCCCGTTGCTAAGTTCCACAGCTTGATAGTACCGTCATGACTTGCACTAAAAATAGTTTGACTATCCTCACTGATCGCAACACTATGAACAGTAGAATGAGAATGACCTCTAAGAGTGCGTAATAAATCTCCTGTTTCTATATTCCACACTTTGATACTACCGTCCGAACTTCCACTAACTATAGTCTGACCATCTCTACTGATAGCTACACTATTAACATCGTAAGAATGACCTTCAAGAGTGTGTAATAAATCCCCGGTTGCTGAATTCCACACTTTGATAGTATCGTCTGCACTTCCACTAACAATAGTTTTACCATCCTTACTGATAGCCACACTACGAACATAGCTAGAGTGACCATTAAGGGTGCGTAATAAGTCCCCTGTAGCTAAATTCCAGACCTTGATAGTATCGTCTGCACTTCCACTAACAATAGTTTGACCATCGTTACTGATAGCTACACTATAAACAGAGGAAGAATGACCTTTAAGGGTGCGTAATAAGTCCCCTGTAGCTAAATTCCACACCTTTATAGTTTGGTCTGAACTACCACTAAGCATAGTCTGACCATCCCTACTGATAGCCACACTTTCAACAGATTGAGAATGATCTTTAAGAGTGTACAATAAATCCCCTGTTGCTGAATTCCAGACCTTGATATTATTGTCATAACTCCCACTAACAATGGTTTGACCATCTCTACTAATAGCTACACTTTCAACAATGGAAGAATGACCTTCAAAAGTGCGTAATAATTTCCCTTTTCCTAAATTCCACACCTTTATAGTATCGTCCCAACTGCCACTAACAATAGTTCGAGCATCTCTACTGATAGCCACACTTTCAACAGGGGAAGAATGACCTTCTAGGGTGCGTAATAATTTCCCTGTTCTTAAATTCCAGACTTTGATAGTATCGTCCCAACTCCCACTAACAATAGTTCGACCATCTCTACTAATAGCCACACTTTTAACAGAGTCAGAATGATCTTCAAGAGTGTGTAATAATTTTTCTGTAGCTAAATTCCAAACTTTGATAATACCGTCTGCACTGCCACTAACAATAGTTCGACCATCTCTACTGATAGCTACACTCTCAACAGAGTCAGAATGATCTTTAAGAGTGCGTAATAAATGTCCTGTGGTTAAATTCCAGACTTTGATAGTATTGTCCTTACTCCCACTAACAATAGTTTGACCATCTCTACTGATAGCCACACTATTAATAATGTCAGAATGACCATTAAGAGTGCGTAATATTTTCCCGGTTTCTATATCCCAAACCTTGATAGTTTTGTCCTCACTGCCACTAACAATGGTATGACCATCTTCACTGATAGCCACACTATTAACATAGCTAGAATGATCTTCAAGAGTGTGTAATAATTCCCCTGTTGCTAAATTCCAGACCTTGATAGTATCGTCTACACTTCCACTAACAATGGTATGACCATCCTCACTAATAGCCACACTGCTAACAAGGAGAGAATGACCATTAAGAGTGCGTAATATTTTCCCGGTTTCTATATTCCATACTTTGATATTTTCACCAGTTCCATAAGTAATTAATTCTTTTTTATCGGGAGTTAAGAGAACTTCATCTCCAGATAATCCAGGGATAAGTCCATCATTAAGATAGTTAGTATTACAAACCTGAATAGTTTTCAAAGAATCTTCATAAGTAGAAGGACAAGAAGAAGAAGCTATGGTGAAGTCTGGTTGAGAGTTCAATAAATAAATCCCTCCTCCCGTTAAACTTAATAGTCCTAAAATTCCTAAACTAATAAACTTGACACTAAATCGTTTTTTCATTTTCTTTTTAATCGGTTTAATTTTATCTTGAGGAACAAGAGAACCAGCAGGTTCTTGCTGAACTTGAACTTTAGTATGGTCAATAATAGAAGGTTGATTAGGAGAAGTTTGCTTAACTATTCGTTGAACTTGAGGAGTAATAGCAGGAGAAATAAGGGGATTTTGTGGTGATGAAAAATTATTATTTACCGATGTATTACTATTTGAATCAAGTAATAAATTAATCCAATCTTGTATAGTTTGCGCTCTATATTTGGGAGACATAGCCAAACCTTTCATGATTGCCTTAGTTACATAATCACTAATATTAGGATTTATCTCATTAGGTATTTTTAAGGAATCTATTTTATGAGTCAAATTATCATTATTTCTTTTTTCTGCATCTTCAGGACTAACCCCAGTTAACATAAAATATAAAGTCGCAGCTAACCCATAAACATCTGTATAAAAACCTGGTTTATTATCTTTATAATCAGGATATATTTGTTCAATGGGACCATATCCTGGAGAATATATTTTTGTATGCTTGACTCTTTTATCAGCAGTATATTCACGAGCAATACCAAAGTCAATTAATACTGCTTCTTTTGTTTGTTCATGAATAATAATATTAGTCGGTTTAATATCTCTGTGTAATATTCCTCTTTCATGAACTCCTTTTAAACCTTCAGCAACCTGCCTAATATACTTTAATGCTTCTGCTTCTAATAATTTTCCCTTTTTATTCACTAACTCCTCAATATTATCCCCAGGAATATATTCCATAACGATACAAGGAAAACGATTATCAGGAATATACTCCTTACACTTAACAATATAAGCATAAATATCACATTTTGCTAAATTCAGAGCTTCTATAACAAAATCTCTCCTAATTTTATCTAGAAATTTTTCAGGTATTTCCTCCTCATTAATGGTCTTAATAACCACCAAATTTTCTTCACTATCCTTAGCTAAATAAGTTAAACCAAAACCCCCTTCCTCTAGCAACTTTTCTATGGTGTAACTATAACTACTACCATCTAACTTATGTCCAGCATTCCATCTACTCATAACAAATAAAGCCAAACTTAAATATATACCCTCCAAGCTAACACGCATTTAAAGAAGGGATTGATAAATTTATTAAAAATTCGGTTATATCAAGATTTCCAGACATTTACCAAAAATGTACCAAAATCTTAATTTTTTCTTTAGGTATGTGCCTTATTGGCGTACAAAATGCGGTGGGGTATACTCGCAAAAAAATTACCGAAAATGTGTTATTATAAAAATTGAAGATAAGTTGGATGTGCTGTAAGTAAAAACGCTATACTAATAAATTAGTATTACAATTATATATTCAAATTAGTCAATTTTAAAGAAGCGATCGCAAAAGGACAATACTGTTAGAAATTAAGTAAACTAATTGCTAATTTCTTGAGGATTAATAACTGATAACTGATAACCGATAACTGACTTCTCAGGGAACCTTCGTAAACAAGTCAACGTCAGCAACAGCATTGACATCTATTTTAGAACATATTTTCAACGACAAAAAGCCGATGAACATTAAACTAACTAACTTCTGAGCAAATAAGTTGACAAACGTTTCAATTGTGCTTAGTATTAGTCGAATGCCATCATTAGCCTTAACCCAAGAATTAATTGATTCTGTCAACCAAGGCAAAACTATAAAAAGTGATTAATTAGTATCTTATGAAAGTCCTGATTGCTGATTTTGATTTATTTAGTAAGGTTGGCGGTGGTCAAACCTTTTATCGCAGTATTATTAAAAAAAATCCTCAAATTGAGTTTTATTACATTGCCGAAAAAGAGCCTTTAAACACAGCGAGACCGGCAAATGCTAGAGCTATTCCCTATAAAGAGCAATTTTTACTTAGTAACTTTAAAAACTTCTTTGAAGTTACACCTCCTAAATGGGTAGAACGTGCTTTTGTTATGGCTAGTAATATTGCTGCCTCTGCTGCTAATCAAGAATTTGATCTAGTTGATGTTCCAGACTACGATCAATGGGGACTGTTTTTAAAACCAGCATTACAACAGTATCAAGTAAAATTTAACCGCGTTGCACTATCAATGCACGGTAAAATATCGAAAACCCTTCGCTTAGATTGGTTTGACTGGGGTAAAGCTAATATTCCTCTCGATCTGCAAGAAAAAATGCAGTATAAAGTAGTGGATCTTCGCTATGGAATTAGTAAAAGTTATCTGGATGAATGGCAAGAAGATATCCCAGAATTAAACAATTATTATTACCATCCCCTACACTTCTTTGATCTTCCTCGACCCACTCGCTGTTTACCTTCCGAACAAGCTCCAACCCTCAACTTTATAGGAAGAACAGAGAGAAGAAAAGGCCCCGATATTTTTATCGATTTAGTCTGGTGGTTACCCGAAACTAGCTATAATAAAGCGCAAATTATTGGACCCCATAGTTACAACTATAACAATACACAATCCTCTGAAAGTTATCTCCAAAAAATGATTCAGAATCGTCAGAGTAATCTGGTGATATGTCCTCCCATGAAACGGGGAGAATTGACGGAATTATTTGCCAATAAATCATTAAATATCTTACCTTCTCGATACGATACCCTCAATTTAGTTGCCTTAGAATCTCTATTTTCAGGTTGTCCCACGGCAGTAGGAAATGGTGCAGGGGTTTGTCGTTTCCTAGAAGAAACTTTCCCAGAGGTTCCTTTTGTTACCATCGATGTTGATGATATTTATACCTGTATTCCTGATCTGCAAAACATTTTAGATAACTACGAAAGTTATCGCGAAAATTTAGTCAAACAGTTATCACAAGCTAATTTAGAAGTAACCGACCCCAACCTAGAAGAGATATATAACTGTTCCACCGCTTCTGATACAGAAACCCAAGAAGAAGTAGCCCAGTGGTACAGTCAATTATTCTCCTATTGGGAATCTTGTCAAAAAGGTTTTAGCATATCGAAAATACCTGGGGTTAAAGTAGTCAAGAAGCAAATTAAAGCCCAAATTAAACCCACCTATAAACAACTGAAAAAGACCTTACTGGAAACCAAAGATAAATTAAAAAGACCCCTAGAAGAAACTAAAACTGCCCAAACTTTAAAATCAACTCAATTATTTGAACGGTATAAATATACCTTTAATGCCTCAGAATTGAATCAAAAAGACTTAGGGAATAAAGTTAAAGAATGCTGGAAACTTGCCTCAGCTTTTGGGTCAGAAGAACAAGGATGGCGCGATAAACTTAAAAATGGTTATCGGATCGACCGTGTTCGGGCCTGGCGAGAAATTTCCCGTGTGGAAGAATTACGGGGTAATGACTTAGTAGCAGCTACCTACAAATTACGGGGGTTACGGCTGTTAGACGGCGATCGCTTCGGGGATCTTCCCTATGTCCTCAAGGTGTTACAAGGAAAAGGATTTACCCATGAAGCCCAGGTAGTCGAAGCTATGTACGGCAAAATAGGGCAACGGGAAGAAAGGTGTTACGATTTGATTGAAAAAGCCCGTCAAGATAATTTACACAACTCAGAGTGGGAATATGAAATTGTGGATGATCGCCGTGATAAATCCCAGTATCGCGTCAGTGTCATAGTTTCTTTGTACAATGCTGCCGATAAACTCCCCTTATTCCTGAAAACCCTACAGAGTCAAACCCTAATGCAGTCAGGGCAAGGTGAGGTTATTTTAGTGGATAGTGGTTCACCAGGAGACGAATACAAAGTCTTCAAACAACTGGCCTCAGAATTAAATCTATCGGTGCTTTATGTGCGATCGCAGGATAGAGAGACTATTCAAACTGCTTGGAATCGAGGTATTTCTTTAGCAAAATCTCCTTATTTATCCTTCTTAGGTGTGGATGAAACTATCTTACCCGATGCCTTAGAAACCTTAGCCAATGAGTTAGATGAAAGCCCAGAAATTGATTGGGTCATCGGTCATAGTTTAGTCACAAATGTAGATAAAAAAGGTAGTTGGGTGAGCGATGTTATGTCCTATAATCGCGCCCCTTACCAACAAGATTTAATCTATCTAGAAACTTGTTATTTATCTTGGGTAGGTGCGTTATATCGTCGCTCAATTCATGACCGTTTTGGTTACTATGATGGCACCTTCAGAGGGGCAGGGGATACAGAATTTAAGAGTCGAGTTTTACCCCAGATTAAAAGCAAAGTTATTGATAAGAACTTAGGGGTTTTTTGGAATTATCCCGACGAAAGAACTACCCAAAGTCCGGCTGCTGAAATCGAGGATATGAGAGCTTGGTATGTTCATCGCACCTTAGCTGGTGTTCGCTATGCTTTTGCCAATCGTAGTGCAGAAGAATTAGAACAATTAATTTACCTATCTCTAGCCTATCGTAAATCCTATTGTGGTCATACCAGTAGTGATTTAGAATACGCTTACAATCTCAGTTTATACCTCAAAGAAATTAATCCCCAAGCCAAAGCTTTACAGTATTTCAAAGGTATTGAAAACTTATTAAAAGCTTATCGTTCTTTAGACTGGATGCCCAAATTATCTCGATTTTCACCCTTAGGACAAGTTCTACAAACTCGAAAATTAGCCAAACAAATCGAACAAGAACATTTAGGAACATGGGATGAAGAAAAAAGCTTAGGATTCAAACCAGATTATCGAATTTTTAACGATAATCGTCACGAACAGCACGCATTTTTATGGTTAACTAAATTGGAGAAAACTGAATCATGAAACAACTCAAAGAATGGTTAAAATTCAAACTCAGTAAAGCCTTAGCCCCAGACATTGATAAACAATTAGGATTCACTCAAAGACTCAATCAAGAACTAGAAGAAATCCGAATGTATGGCCTTTCTCCTTGGTATGAAGGCAACTTTTGGGAACCTCCTGTACAATTAGTCTTAAGAGATTTATGCCGTCCTGGGGATGTAGTTTTTGATGTGGGAGCAAACTTCGGCGGTTTAACCACAGTTATGTCGCGAATGGTGGGTCCAAAAGGAGTAGTTTGTTCCTTTGAAGCGAGTCCCCGTATTGTTGATAAATGTCAACGTAATATTGTACTCAGTGGGTGTAGTAATGTGCAGTTATTTCACGCTGCGGTTTATTATAGATCCTACAGCACAGTTCCCATTTATTTAGGTAGTCATCTCAACGATAGTATCTACGCAGAACAATCCACAGGTACTCAAGGTTATGAGATTTCAACTATTGCTTTAGATGATTTTGTTAATCATACTCAATTAGTACCAAATCTAGTCAAAATGGACATCGAAGGGGCAGAATTTGATGCCATTAAAGGAATGTCCAAAACCATTGAATCTGCTAAACCCCATCTAATCTTAGAAACCCAACCAGAAGACACTCGTTGTTTAGATTTCTTATTACAAAAAGGATATATTTCTATTGATTTGAATACCTATCAAATCATCGAAAATGCTCAAGATTATCCCCCAGGAGTCGGTATCCGAAATAATCTTTATATCCATCAAGAACGTTTATCAGAAGTAGCTTATTGTCCTCCTTTTGAGTTCCAGGAAGTAACCACGTTAGAAGCAGGAGATTTTCAGACCAAAGAAAATGGTTCAATTGGCTTAAAAAATCCTTTAATTTTGGATAAAGGACGCTACTTAATCGATGTTGTTTTTACAGCACAAGGAACCGATAACGACTTAACTTGTGGGGTTAAAATAGGCGATAAACCTATTTTCCGTTACCACGCTTACAGTAACTTATTAGCTTCTAGTTATCGTGACTGGGTAATTCATCTTTCTGAGACATCAAAAATTGATCTCTATTTCGATTTTCTTAATGAGACTTTCGATGATACCCTCTCGGTTCAAGGAGCAAGAATTACCGAAATTACTGACTTTAAAAATGCTAATACCAATCTTTACTTTTAGAACTAAATTATCATTATAACCACCCATTAATTGAACATTATGTTAGTTCCAGTTTTTAGTTTTATTCTAGGGTCTGTTATATCAGGCTTTGCTTTCCTTTCCTATACCAATCATTCTAGCTTAAAAAATTTTCCTACCCTTTACAAGCTGAGTAATAACCCTTTGTTCACTTGGGGAATGAGTTGTCTTGCCATTACTTTAATGTTGGGAATAGTTGGTTATTTTGGTTATCTTCCTGCCAACTCTTTAAGAACCGTGAGAATTTGTTTAGGTCTTTCAGGAATTTTTCTCCTAGGCTTTAACTATGTAAAGACAACTAATTTGAAACTGAATAATCGCCTCAAAATTGTTTATCAACTAACTAATAAAGCTATCTCTATTTTATCTTTTGTTAAGGTAACAACGGTTTTAACTATTTTATCTGCATTAGTTCTAACCTCTATCTTTTTAATTAGCTTTTTTGATGCCAATTATGGGGGAGATGCTTTCATGTATCATATTCCCTTTGCTGCGAGAATTTGGGGTATTATTTCTCCAGAACAATTTACGTTTGAAAAAAATATTGAGCATCGTTTGTTAGGATTTCCCTTACTAGCTAATTGGTTTCAAGGTTTATTTTGGACTGTTTTCCAGCGACCAGAAGCTACTAATTTATTGTGTTATTTTAGCTTATTAAGTTTTATCGCCTATCTCAAATTTTATGTCAAAATACCTTTTTATTTAGCCTCTGTTTCTCTGTTAGCTATACCAATGGTTCATATGCACGCAGCGAGAAGCTATATTGATTTACCTGGTAATGTTTTTGTTTCTATTCTGATCCTAACCACCTACTTTTTATACATCAATAAAGTTCAGTTTAACCTACAAACTTCTTTTATCATCTTTATATCAGCAGCTATGGCAGCTAATATGAAGTTTCAATTAATTCCCATTGTTTTCTTAATTTTGTGTTTTGTTTTACTGAAAATTATTCTTCAATCTTGGAAAGCTTATGCTAACGATCAAGATAGATTGATTAAATTATCAAAAACCTTATTACTCTGCTGCTTAGCAAGTATCATCATCTTTCTAACTCCCATTAAAAATATAGTACTTTATGCTAATCCATTTTATCCAGTTAAAGTAGAAATTGCAGGGATTGTTCTCAATCATAATGAAGCCGCTCCTAGCTTCATGCACGAAAATATTAAGAAACTTCCTCGTCATTTACGTTGGGGAAAATCGGTGTTAGAAATTGATGCGTTTGATAGCAGAAGACCTTGGCCCTGGACTTTAGGAATGGACTTTATTTCTTGGGATGAAGAAAGATTTGGTATGGGGGGATATTTTGGCGGTTATGTGATTTTTAACCTTCTTTTATTTATCTATTTATGTTGGCGAAACTTTGACATTGAATCTAAGATAGCTGCAACAGTAATGGCCTTAATGACCTTATTTACTCCCCTATTACCCCAAGCTTATGAACTAAGATATTATATGTATTGGATGATAGTTTTTGTTAGCTTAAACTGTTATTTAACCTGTCGTCTTATTCAACAAAAACCCTCTCAAAAGTTTATAAATCCTAGGAATTTGGGTTTAGTAGCTACCGTTTTTATGATCATTTTTATCACCAAAACTCGCTACTTTTATACTATTCCTGAGTTTGCTTCTTTTGATAAACAAGTGCAAAGGACAGATATCATTGACCAAGATATGCTAGGAAGTATTAAAGCTGGAGAAAAAGTTTGTATTATCGGCAAAGCACCTCATCCATTTTTATACACATCCTATTTTCATCCTTCTCGTGAATACTCAGTGATGGCTGAATTTAATTTACCAGACGTTTTTGAAGAACGATGTGAAGGGAGAAGAATATTACAATAACCTTACTAAGTTTGTTGTTATTTCACAAAATAATCATTGCTCCTTATTCATTAAAAACATTGGTTTAACTAATGCTAAAATTTGAAAAATTTCCTATTTACTCTTTAATTATTGTTCTCACATTAACTTTTTTATTAAGGGTGTTGTTTTTAGGAACTATACCTAATGGTTTATTTACTGATGAAGCATCCAATGCTTATGATGCTTATTCAATTCTTCACACCTTACGAGATCAATATGGAGAGTTTTTACCGAGGTATTTTAAATCAGCTAATGATTACCGTGAAGGACTTTATATGTACCTCATGGTTCCTTTTATTAAAATCTTTGGCTTAAACCCTTTCGGGGCAAGAATTACTTCTGCTGTGATTGGAACCTTAACAGTTTTTATTGTTTATCATCTTGCAAAAGAAATTTTTAATCAAAAAGTTGGTTTATTATCTGCTTTATTCTTAGCAATATTACCTTGGCATATTCATTTTAGTCGTGTTACTTTCAGAGCTATTTTAGTTCCCTGTTTATTTTGTTTAGCTCTTTTATTATTTTACAAAAGTTTTAAACATCCTAAGTGGTTGGTTGTATCTAGCTTTTTGTTTGCTATTAGTATCTATACCTATAATTCTGCTAGGGTTTTTGTTCCCTTATTTTTGTTAGGATTGGCTGCTATATATTGGGAACATCTTTGGAAAAATCGATATTATACAATTTGCAGTTTTATTACTTTTTCTATACTATTTATTCCTCAACTTATTTATCAATTATCTCCGGAAGGAATGGCTAGAGCTAATACAGTAGGAATTCACACAGATTTTAACAAAATTGTTAGTGATTATTTTTCCTATTTTAGTTTTGATTTCTTATTTTTTGAAGGTGATCCAAGTCCTCGTCATAAAATTAATAATGTGGCTGGACTTTACTCATTTCAAATTCCCTTAGTTTTACTAGGTTTTTTACTACTCATTAAGGAAAAAGGCTATCAAAAATGGGTATTATACTTATGGTTAATATTATATCCCATACCTGCTGCTTTTATCTCCCCAGAAAGTGCTGTTAGAACCTTAGTAGTAACTCCATTATTTGCTATAATTTCTGGTTATGCTGTTGGTAAAATAGCCGACTTTTCTCAAGGTGTTTGGAAACAACTTTTTACTTTTTTGCTCATAGGAGTTATCTTCGCTAATTTAGTTATTTATTCTCAGCGATACGTATTTGACTATCCCCGTTGGCATACAGATGTTTGGCTATCAACTTTAGGAGAAACCATCAGCTATGCTGATAAAACTTCTTATGAATGTATTATTTATAGTGATCATGTTTATGGGAGTTATGCTTATATAATGATCCCATTTTTTACCAAAATGCCTCCTTCTCAGTATCATCAATATGGGGTAGATATTGTTCAATCTAAATTAGATATGGGAAGATGGAAAATTAAAGATTTAGAAAAATTAGAAACATTTAATTCCCACTGTCTTTATGTTCTTTATGGTGAGTCCAATACTGATAACCCCAAAGGGGAGGATGGAGCAATTATAGATAATAAGGGTTATCAAGAAAAATTTATTCATTCTTTCAAAGACATTAATGATGTTGAACGTTATCGTTTAGTTGAAATTGAGAAAAAGACTTAAATCATAGTTTGTTTTTTCATCCATTCTCTAATAGACTTTCAAAAAGTATCTCTTCCTCTATATTTTACCTAATTATTGGAAAAATATTTTAATAGATTTATAGATTTCTTCTGGAGATTCTTCGGGTAAAAAATGTCCACAACTAATAGCTTTCCCTTGAACATTTATAGCTCTTTTTTGCCAACTTTCAATAACATCATATTTCTTTTCAATAACCCCCTTATCACCCCATAAAACTAATAAAGGACATTCTATTTTCTTATCAATATCTTGGCGATCATGTTCTAAATCCATAGTAGCTGATGCTCGATAATCTTCGCAAGTTCCGTGAACTGTTTGAGGATCACGAAAACATCTTAAATATTCTGCCATTACCTCTGGAGTAAACGCTGATTTAGTTTTACTCCAACTTTGTAAACAATGGGTTAGAAAAAAGTCAGGATTATTATTAATTAAAGTCTCAGGGAAAGGAAAAGGTTGAATCAAAAAAAACCAATGATAATAAGCAGTAGCAAATTCTTGATCTGTTGTCGTGTACATTTGATAGGTTGGTGCAATATCTAATAAAGCTAATTTTTTGACTTTATGCGGATAATCTAAGGTTAAACGGTGAGCAACCCTTCCCCCGCGGTCGTGTCCTACTAGGTAGAATTCTTCATATCCTAATTGAGACATAACTTCTATTTGATCTGCTGCCATGACTCGTTTAGAATAGTTAGAATGGTTTGGCGTTCCTGATGGCTTATCACTGTCTCCATAACCCCTTAAATCAGGTATAATGACAGTAAAGTTTTCAGCTAACCTCCAGGCAATTTTATGCCACATTACATGGGTTTGAGGATAGCCATGTAATAATAAGATTGGATAACCTTCCCCTCCTTTCAGGAGATTAATTTTGACCTCTGAAGTTTGTATAACTAAATTTTGAAAATTGGCAAACATTGACATAATATTAGTTTTGATTTTAACTTTATACTAGGTCAAATAGGTTACAAAATGTTGAAAAAATTAGTATTCTTTACTTTTAGTTGATAATCATGGCCATTGAAATTGAGCGTAAATTTTTAATAATTAATGATAGTTGGCGTTCTTTAGGACTAGGAAAAGTTTATAAACAAGGTTACATTGCAACAGTAGATAAAATGACGACTATTCGAGTCAGAATAATTGGAGAAGAAGCTTATCTGACTATTAAAAGTAAAACAGAAGGAATTAGTCGTAATGAATTTGAGTATCCTATTCCTTTAGAAGATGCTCAAATGATGTTAGATACCTTATGCGATCGCCCTTTAATTGAGAAGATTCGTTATAAAATTAACTACGATAATTTACTGTGGGAAGTAGATGAATTTCAAGGTGAAAATCAAGGACTAATTATAGCAGAAGTTGAATTAGAAAATGAAAGTCAAACCATAAATATTCCTGACTGGGTAGGAAAAGAAGTTAGTCATGATCCAAGGTACTATAACGTTAACTTAGCTAAACATCCTTACCAAACATGGTAAATCAAGCGATCATTATCACAGTTAATCAACTTAGAAAAATATATAATGAAGTGTTCTATAAATTAGATGCTTTTTATATCTAATCATTCCAAAAAAGTAAAGCTCATTAATGGTATCCCCTTTACCAAGCAATTAAAGGTATCTGTGAAGAATACCCTCAAAAAAATTATAGAAAAACCAAAGATTTTATTAAAACAATTCCTGGGATGGATCTCCATAATAAATATCAGAATTATTTAACGGATAAAAAAAAGTTTATCGTTATATTGACTTTGCAAAATAAATAGAGTCAGCACAAATTTAGCGCAACTATCATAGCCTACTAAACCCCATATTGCCCTTAATTTTAGTAAAATTTCAGGATATAGGGGTTCAATTTATTCAGTAAAAATATGGTCGACAGACTACTTAATAAATCTAAACAATGATAGATCTACCGAATTTTAAAATCCTATGTTTTAATGGACTTGCTTCGGGTAGTTGAATTCACTTAATTCATATCTTAATCAATCCATAAAGGAGGAAAAAATGAATTATAAAAGTCTTTTTGGTCTCAGCGTGGTCATTTTAGTAAACTTTCTACCATTAAATAAAGCCAATGCTTTAAGAGACTGTTTGTAAAGAAAAGATAAAGAAATTAGGCGGCACAGATTTGTGGTTATAAAACTATGGAATAAGTTTTTATGACAGTTTTATGAAGAGACGTTCTTATCCGTCAGATATAA
>NZ_JASJEB010000109.1 GCF_030064895.1 Crocosphaera sp.
TAGCAATAGACAGGCTAGTTAGGACACATAAATTATATTTTAAGGGAACAGGGAACAGGGAACAGGGAACAGAAAAATGTCCTAATAGCTTTGGCGACTGCTATAAGTGCTTACATGATGGTATCGGCAGTTCTTTTATTAGGAATCCTTGGAATTTATACGTTACAAAATGGAGGACATATAGACATTAATTTTATACAAGGGTCTATTAAAATCTACGGAAGTAGTTGACACTCTTACCGCTAATTGCTAAGGCAATATAGCGGGAGATTCTTGATTCACAGAAACCTGCTTTTTAGTACAAGTATTAATACAAATTTCCTAAACTTAAGCTACACTTGTAGAAATAATTGATTTCAGGCGATCACAGACAATTTAAAATTGGGAAAGCCACAGAACTATAGAATAACTTAGTTGTGATAACTTAATCATTCTATTGCCCCATAACTTTCCCAAAACCTTACGGTTAAGTTAAACAGGATTTAAACATTAACGACGGGGAACCAATGCTAAAAAGTCAAGGTTTCCAGTGGAAACTCTAGGTGTTGTCTTACCTTGCGCACTAGAAATACCACGAGCCATTCCTAAGAAGTTGGAAGGATCGCCAGCTTTGGCTTTCTGTTCTTGGGGAATAAAACGACGGATTTGGTTTTGCCAAACGATTTGAGGGAAGCCCAAAACACCCCGATAGTAGCTATCGTAACGGGGAGATTTGATGTTAAAGGGTAATTCTCCTTGATCCCGTCCAGGAAGGTTACGACGACGCTGATAGGGTACGGTATCATCACCAAAGTTGTCTAGGTATTCATCGCTATTGAGTAATTCATCAACGAAACCGGCGTATCCTTTGGTAGCAACGATGATAGACCAAGCGATTTTTTCGTCTTCGCTGTACACATCTCGCCCTAATATGCGTTGAACACATTGCTCAACATAACGATAGTTACTATTTTTCTCGTAGAAGCTAGTAACAAAGGTATTAGAAACGAGTAACCCACGAATGAAGTCCCGTACGGTGATTTGTCCGTTACGAAGTTGGGACTCTAGAAAGGGTTCACGATCCTGTTTAAAGGCATGGAAAAAGATTTGACGATAAGCAGCTTCGATTAAAACATCCATGTCTCCAGGAGAGAGAACATTCTCAGTGCTGAAAATGATGGGTTGATCGTCTCCTGGTACGACGTATCCTTCTACACGCGCATTTTGGGTTTTAGGCGCGTAATTTAAAAGAGGAATAGCCAAAGAAAGAACCTCCGTTATTTTACAAAGTCTTTAAAACTTTAATCCTCATCATAAGGGAGTTGGGGTCGCTAAACAGTGAATGGTTAAAAAATGTTACAAAAAATGAGAAAAAGCTATTTTATTTCGCCATTGGTTGGTTTGGAGATAGGGAATGTAGCGAGATGGGGAGTGTGGGGAGTTGTAGGGACTTAATAATATTAAGCCCTAAAAAGGGAAGAGTGAAAAACTGATCACTGGTCACTGATCACTGATAATTTACCATCCTGTGATGGAATAACCGACATTGAAAGGGGCAATGTTGCTTGTTTCAGTTTGTGAGTCAACATCATCTCCTTGGCGCATTTCAGCGCAAAATGTGGCGGTATTGAACCCTCCAAACCGTTGCACTGTACTGGTTCTTAACCGTAGGTTCGGGTTGACAAACCAAAATCTCTCTATGGTACTCATGGTATCGTATTCGGTGATTAAGACTAGCGCATCGTCTCCATCCAAATGATAACGGCCAGCAATGGGAACGATTTCGGCGTAGCCTCTCTCTCTTAATAAAATACCTTCTCTGGGGTTATCTTTTTCAGGGATGAGAGCAAAAATGGTAGTTCCAGTGTGGTTTTCTTCGTTTCTGTCCCAGGCCATGGAACCATCCCAACTGACAAAAGCACCTCCAACAGCTAAACTGGGATCTACATCGTGCATTTGGCAGATTTCAATAATTTTGGGGTTATCTGCCCCTAATGCTTCCACATAAATCTCAGAATCGCCTATTTCAGCACGTCTGAAAGCTAAATGATGGGTTGTGCGCTGCGATCGCCATTTTCCTGAACTATTTTGAAAAAATTTGAGTGCGTCCATGTTTTGGTTCCTAGTCATTAAATATATGGTAGGTTTCTTCTTCTAATTCTTGGGTCAACACTAAAGGTTGGCACTGTTTTATATTTATGATAATCCCTTGCGCCCCTTCTTCTTGCAAGTCTTCTACATAACCCTGATGATGTCCGTAAGCTTCGGGAAAGTTATCAAATGGACCAAAATAATATATACAATGGGGACGAGTGGTGATAATTTCTACCCACCAGGGTAAAATGGGTTCATTGTCAATAGAAAATTCATCTAAGGGACTAAGAGAGACAATGCTTATAATTTTACCGCCTAAACGGCTGATTCGCTGCATTTCTTTGCTCATCCGTTCATAAGGCACTTTGATGTAAAATTTTCCCCTACGTTGAAATAAACCGTTAATCTGACTCGGTTTACCCATTTTGGGGTTAATTATTACTTCATATAAAAAGACACGATTATTTTTATCATTGTTAGCGGCCATATTAATTCAAATAACAGGAAATATAGGGGAAGTAAAGTTTAGGTTTGCTTAACTTAGTTTTGTTTTACCCCTGTACTTAATTCTTGTAAATTTTTGTGAAAAAGTCATACTGAGTACAATTGATTAGTTTTCTCCAGCCTATCATAATTGGCGTTTTTCTTAATAATATTGCTAGAATAACTCATGAATAATTAAATTTTCCAATAATTAATTGCTTATGCGTGTCATTATTCAACGAGTAAGGGAGTCACAAGTAAAGGTTGATGGGGAGGTGGTGGGAAAGATAGAGAAAGGATTAAATTTGTTAGTGGGAATTGCGACTAATGATACAATCGAGCAAATTAATTGGATGGTACGTAAATGTTTAGAATTGCGATTGTTTTCGGACGAAAATTCTGAAGGTAAATGGACAAAATCGGTTCAAGATATTGAGGGGGAATTATTAGTTATTAGTCAGTTTACTTTATATGGAGATTGTCGTAAAGGCCGCCGTCCTTCTTTTAGTAATTCTGCCCCTCCTACTGAAGCAGAAAAATTATATAATTTATTTGTTGATGGCTTAAAAAAGAGTGGTTTAAAAGTGGAAACAGGAATATTTGGAGCAATGATGGAGGTGATTATTAATAATGATGGTCCAGTGACTTTGATGTTAGAGAAAGAGGCGTGATTTACTGATAGTAAAATACGATTTGATTGGTAATTATTTTAAGATAAGACTATGAAAAATTTGTTATTGAATAACACTCAACAATATGAACAATTCGAGATTCGTTATCCTGGTTCTATTCAAGATCATGGTGTCTTGTTAGTGATTGATATTGCCACATTAACTATTCTTCAAGTTAGTGAAAATACGAGAGAATTTTTAGGAGTTAAACCCCACATATTACTAGGTAAACCCTTAACTTATTTAATGTCCTGTAAACAAATTGAAAAGATAAAAAATTTTCTTAATCAGGGTGATCCAGAATTCATAGATGTTATTAAATTTAAAAAGAAGAAAGATATTCAAAAATTCAAGGGAATTGTTCATAAGACTCAAGATAGTATTATTTTGGAATTAGAACCTTTAGAATTAGATAGTAATGATATTATTAATTCTTATAATTTATTAAAAAATGCAGTTACTCGAATCAGTGATACTAATAATTTAGAGGAACTTTTATCAACAATTACAGAAGAAGTAAGAAAAATTACTCACTTTGATCGGGTCTTAATATATCGCTTTGAATACGATTATAGTGGGGTTGTTGTCGCTGAAAGTAAACGAGAAAATGATCATGGTCATGGTGTAGTTATAGCTGAAAGTAAAGAGGAAGATATGGAAAGTTATTTAGGATTACACTATCCTGCTTACGATATTCCCACTCCAGCAATAGAATTTTTTAGTAGTAATTGGTTAAGAATTATTCCTGATATAAATTATCAACCCGTGTCTATTATTCCCCGTAAACATCCTTTAAAAAATGAAGAATTAGACTTAACTCGCGCTGTGCTAAGAAGTGTATACCCTTGTCATGTCCAATACTATAATAATATGGGGGTTAAGGCTTCAATGTCCATCTCTTTGATGAATAAAAATCGTCTTTGGGGATTGATTGCTGGTCATAACTATTCACCGAAATATATTGGTTATGAAACTAGGAAAATATGTGAATTTTTAGGACAATTTTTATCTGTTGAGTTACTGTATAAACAAGAACAAGAATTTCGTTCTTATCGGACTCAAATTCAAGGTATACAGAGCAGAATCAGGGAAGGATTATTAAAAAATCCTGATTCAATTGATAAAGTATTTTATCCGAATCGAGCCAGTTTGCTCAATTTAACTCGTTCTCAAGGGGCAGTTATTTATCTTGACAAACACATTAGTTTCATTGGCAAAACACCTACAAAAGAACAAATTGAAGCCTTAGTTAAGGATTTTTTACACACCAAAAAATCAGAGATGTTTTATACAGATAACCTCATACAAGATTATGAAAAAGCGCAAGAATTTAAGCAATTAGGCTGCGGAATATTAGCTATTTCCTTATTTTTAAACCATAGTACCTATCATATTATTTGGTTTCGACCAGAACAATCTCATGAAGTAAAATGGGCAGGAAATCCTCATGATGTTGAGCTTATTAATAATGAGCAAGGGATGTCTGAATTGTGTCCTCGCAACTCTTTTGCTATGTGGAAACAACTAGTTAACGATAAATCTTTACCCTGGCAATCAATCGAAATAGAAGCAGCACAAGAATTAAGAAATATCATCCTTTTAGCTGCCTTAGAAGTCTCTCAACATTCCCAAACCATCTTAGAAGAAAAAACCAAACAAGCTAACGCTGCTAACTTAGCAAAAAGTCAATTTTTAGCAAAAATGAGCCATGAGTTACGCACCCCTTTAAATGCAATTTTAGGATTTACGCAAATGATGAATCGAGATAGTTCTCTATCCTCAGAACAACAGGAATATATAGGAATTATTAACCGTAGTGGGGAACATTTACTCTCTTTAATTAACGCTGTTTTAGCAATGTCTCGCATCGAAGCAGGACAATTAACCCTTCATCAAACCTGTTTTAATCTTCATGAATTAATTAAATCTATCAAAGAACTTCTGATACTCAAAGCTGTCTCCAAAGGATTAATTTTAACCGTCTATCAAGATGAAGACTTACCCTTGTATTTAGAAGGAGATGAAAGTAAGTTAAGACAGATTATTGTCAACTTAGTGGGTAATGCCATCAAATTTACTGATTTTGGTCGAATTGATGTCCATTTATCTCTCTTATCTTACCAAATGAGTAAGCGAGATATTCAGCTACAACTGCAAGTTCAAGATACAGGCCCAGGAATTAAAAAAGAAGATTTAGAGACTATTTTTGAAGCCTTTAAACAGACAGAAAACGCCCAGGAAAAAAACGAGGGAACGGGTTTAGGTTTATCTATTAGTCGTCAGTTTGCCCGTCTAATGGGAGGTGATATTGCCGTAGAGAGTGAAGTGGAACAAGGATCTACTTTTACCTGTACACTAAACATGATGGTACCCAGCAAAATTGAAGTTTCAGTCCAACAAAAGTCAAAACCCATCATTGGTTTACAACCATCTCAACCCAACTATCGTATTTTAGTGGTAGAAGACGTGAGGGATAATCAACTTTTGATGGTGAAAATATTGACCTCTGTGGGGTTTGAAGTACGTTGGGCAAATAATGGTCAAGAAGCCTTAGAAATATTGCAACAATGGCATCCTCAGTTGATTTGGATGGATATGAGAATGCCAGTGATGGATGGTTATGAAGCGAGTCTTCGTATTCGTCGATTAGAAAGAGAAAACCCCAACTTACAAACCCCTGTGGTTATTATTGCTTTAACAGCTACCGCTTTTGATGAGGAAAGAAAGGCTATTTTAGAGGTAGGATGTAATGATTTTGTCTCGAAACCGTTTAAAGAGGCGGTTATTTTTGAAAAAATGCAGCAATATTTAGGAGTTGAATATATTTATGAAGATACTATCAGTGATCTATCTTCTCAAGATTCCCTCAATCAAGTTAATATGGAACGAATAAATGAACAAATGAGACAAATGCCTCAAACATGGGTTAGTGAACTACATCAAGCTGCCTTATGTGCAAGAGAAACAAAGCTCATTCGTTTAATTAAACAAGTTCCCAATCAACATTATTTTTTAGCAGATTTTCTGCGTCAACTGGTTAAGGATTTAGCTTTTGAAAAAATCAGTAATTTAATAGAAGAATTAAACCATGGATAATACGAATGAAAATCGCGGGGATATTCTCATCGTGGATGATATACTCGAAAATTTACAATTATTATTTACGATGTTAACGGAACAAGGTTATGAGGTGCGACGGGTTTTGAGCGGAAAACAAGCCTTAAATGTGGTTCGCGTGGAACCTCCTGATTTAATTTTATTAGATATAAAAATGCCGGAACTGGATGGTTATCAAGTCTGTAAACGATTAAAAGCAGACCCAATAACCCAGAATATTCCTGTCATTTTTCTTAGTGCTTTAAATGATACCTTTGATAAGGTGAAAGCTTTTGAAGTGGGGGGAGTTGATTACATTAGTAAACCCTTTCAATTACAAGAGGTGATTGTTCGCATAGAAAATCAGCTAAATTTGTTGAGAATGCAACAGAAACTTGAGAAAAAAAATGCAGAATTAGAATTACTCAATCAGGAATTAGAAGCATTTAGTTATACTGTTTCCCATGATTTACGAACTCATCTAACTGTTGTTAATAATATTATTTATTTATTAAATCAAAAATATAGCCAAGAATTAAGTGATACGGTACAGAACTATATAAATTTTTTAGAAGAAGAAAGCGATCGTCTGGGAGAAATTATTGAAGATTTATGGCGTTTATCTGAGTCTAAATCCAAATATTTAGATATGGTCTTAGATTCATTTAACTTGAGTGAAGTTGTCAGAAAAATTGTCAATCGTTTCAACATCGAATCAGAAGTAAAACCCAAAGAATTTATCATTGAACCTGATGTTTATGTTATGGGAGATCAAGGTTTAATAAAAATTGCTCTAGAAAATTTATTAGATAATGCTCATAAGTTTACCGCTAAAAGAGAACAGGCTCGCGTTGAATTTGGTCAGTTACAACAAGATGATCAAAATGTGTATTTTGTCAAGGATAATGGCGTAGGTTTTGACTCTAAAAAAGCTGAAAATTTATTCACTCCTTTTTTTCGTTTGCATCAGGAGCAAGAGTTCTCCGGAACTGGTATTGGTTTAGCAACAGTGAAGCGCATTATTGAACGTCATAACGGGAAAATTTGGTACGAGACAGAAATTAATCAAGGAACAACTTTTTACTTTACTTTCGGTGAATCCGATTGCCATACCCCTTTTTAAATTGCATAGCTTAAAACTTGAAAACCCTCCTGCCTCCTGCCTCCTGCCCCCTGCCTCTTCTAGAATATAAGATAGGTTTGAGAACCGGATTTAGTATTATCATTGACACTCTCACCGTTAAGGCTACGCCTGTAACGGGAGATTCTTGTTTCATTGGGTTTGCCTAGTCCCAAGCCATCACTGACTCAAAACCCCGTTCAGATTCCCCTCCACAAGCATTTATTTAACGTCCACCGACTGCCCGGCAGCAGATAACAAAAAACTTGGATATGTTTCGATTTCTCTTTCACAAACTATGTCGCCCCTGTTCTCAGGTATTTTACTTTGGTCAAGCATTTTGTCTGGTGAGAACCACCAATTTTGCTACTCTAGGCACACTGGGGTGCGTTGGCTCCTCTATTTTAGCACAAACCTTGATTCAACTGTCTCCCTACGGTGGATTTATTTGATTGGCAAAAATTCATCTCACCGTTAAGCTGTCGCTGTAACGGGAGTCCTCTTTTTGCATTTAAGATAGAAAAGCCCCCGTATTTAAGTCGGAGGCTAAAACAAACCATGAAAATTGAATAACTTAAGGATCTATTTCCATTTGTTGGCCACAACTTCAGCTAAGTCAACAACCCGTTGAGAATAACCCCATTCGTTGTCGTACCAAGCAACAATTTTAACCATATCGCCACCCATAACCATAGTTAAGCTGGCATCAACGATAGAAGAAACATCAGTTCCCCGATAGTCACAAGAAACTAAAGGTAAATCATTGTAGCCGAGAACACCTTTCATGGAACCTTCAGAAGCACTCTTGAAGATATCATTAACCTGTTCGGCAATGGTGCTTTTTTCTACTTGTGCTACCAAGTCAACCACAGAAACGTTAGGAGTAGGAACGCGCATAGCAATACCGTTTAACTTACCTTTCATTTCAGGGATAACTAAAGCAACAGCTTTAGCAGCACCGGTGGAAGTAGGAACAATATTAACAGCAGCAGCCCGCGCCCGACGAAGATCACGGTGAGAAGCATCTAAAATGCGTTGATCTCCGGTGTAACTGTGGGTGGTGGTCATGGTGCCTTTGATGATACCAAAGTTATCATTTAAGACTTTGACCACAGGTGCTAAACAGTTAGTAGTACAACTAGCGTTACTAATAACATTGTCTTTGTCGTGTTCGTAGTCTTGCTCATTAACTCCAACTACATAGGTTCCAACATTACCGCCTTTTCCGGGGGCTGTAATTAAGACCTTTTTCGCACCAGCTACGATGTGCTTAGATGCACCTTCTTCTGTAACAAAAACCCCAGTGGACTCGATGACTAAATCGATATTCCATTCTGTCCAGGGTAGGTTTAAGGGGTTACGATCAGAAACACACTTAATGGTTTTGCCATTAACGATGATGGAGTTCTCATCTGCCTCAATGTCAGCATCTAATATACCGAGCATGGAATCGTATCTGAGCAGGTGAGCATTAGTTCTGGGATCAGAAGTATCATTAATGCCGACTACTTCTAACCCAGTGTTTTCCCGGCCTAACCAGCACCGTAAAAAGTTACGTCCAATACGTCCGAACCCGTTGATTGCTACTCTAATCACTGCGTCTTACCCTCTGTGTTTTACTGCAATAAATTAAAACATTATTAATGAACCCAATCATACCCCAAAGGATGCTCTTTTTCGATCCCTAATTGGAAATTTTTCTACATCTCCGATTATTCACCACTTTTCTGCAATAATTTAAAATAGACTTTAAACTCGGGAGACTCTCATACCTTGTCTACTGCAAGTGGCAAAAATTGTGCTGCACTCCTTGTCTAAAACACGGTTGCTATCATATCCTTTTAAACAACGTACAACCTGTAATTATTGCTGAGATTCAATCCTCAGTTGACTAACTAACCTAGATCCATCCATCAATCGTTATGACACAAGTATCTGGTTCATCCGATGTCCCCGATATGGGGCGTCGCCAATTTATGAATTTACTCACCTTTGGGACTATCACCGGTGTTGCCGCCGGTGCTTTGTATCCTGTGGTGAAATATTTTATCCCTCCTTCTAGCGGTGGCGCAGGTGGCGGTGTTAATGCTAAAGATGCCTTGGGTAATGATGTTGTTGCTAGTAAATTCCTTGCTGAGCATAATGTCGGCGATCGCGTTTTGGCTCAAGGGCTAAAGGGTGATCCTACCTACCTAGTGGTTGAAGGCGATAGCACCATTGCTGACTACGGTATCAACGCTGTTTGTACCCACTTAGGCTGTGTTGTTCCTTGGAATGCCAGTGAAGACAAATTTATGTGTCCCTGTCATGGTTCTCAATACAATGCTCAGGGTAAAGTAGTTCGTGGTCCTGCACCTCTGTCTTTGGCCTTAGCTCATGTTAATGTCGATGAGGGTGATAAGGTTATCTTCAGCGAATGGAAAGAAACCGACTTCCGCACCGACGAAAAACCCTGGTGGGCTTAATTTCAGTGAACAGTTAGCGGTGAACAGTGAGCAGTGAACAGTGAACAGTGAACAGTTAGAAACAAACTTAACTGATAACTGAATAACTGATAACTGATAACTGAATAACTGATAACTGGTTAATAACCCCCCCATACTGTTTAAGAATCACATAAATTTGACTGAGCAATGAAAATATCCGCTTTTTCGGCAATTTTGTCCCAAAGTAAGCGTATGTTACTGCGATTTTTCTTGATCGCCTTAGCAACTATTACTTTATCCATTGGTAATGGTTTCACTTCCAGCCAAACTGCTGCTGCTTATCCTTTCTGGGCCCAACAAACTGCCCCAGAAACCCCCAGAGAAGCTACAGGACGCATCGTTTGTGCTAACTGTCACTTGGCAGAAAAGGTTGCTGAAGTAGAAATTCCTCAATCTGTTTTACCTGATACAGTGTTTAAAGCTGTGGTAAAAATTCCTTATGACCTCGACTCTCAACAAGTTCTAGGAGACGGTTCTAAAGGTGGCCTCAATGTGGGTGCTGTTTTAATGTTACCCGATGGGTTCAAAATTGCTCCTGCTGATCGCATTCCTGAAGATATTAAGGAAGAAGTGGGTAGTGTCTACTTCCAATCCTACCGTGAAGATCAAGAGAATGTGGTCCTAGTTGGTCCTTTACCTGGTGAACAATATCAAGAAATTGTTTTCCCCGTTTTATCTCCTAACCCAGCCGAAGATCGCAATGTTAACTTTGGTAAATATCAGGTTCATTTAGGTGCAAACCGTGGCCGGGGTCAAATTTATCCTACTGGACAACCTAGCAATAATAACGTCTATAAAGCCTCTGTTGCTGGAACTATTAGCAACATTAGCGATCAAGAAGATGGTAGCTATATCGTCACCATTGCTTCTGCTGAAGGTGATGTAGACGAAACTATTCCAGCAGGTCCTGAATTAATGGTTGCTGAAGGAACCAAAGTTGAAGCAGGCGAAGCTTTAACCAATAATCCTAATGTGGGTGGTTTTGGACAAAAAGATGTAGAAGTTGTGCTACAAAACCCTACCCGCATTAAAGGTTTAGTGCTTTTCCTCGCTGGTATTATGTTAGTTCAAATTCTCTTAGTAATTAAGAAGAAACAAGTGGAACGAGTCCAAGCTGCGGAAATGAACTTTTAATACAGTTTAAATCTTAGCTAAACTCTTCTATTTTTGACAGACAGGTTTAACCCTGTCTGTTTTTTTATGTTTTAATTTTATACCAATTTCAAAAAGTAAGGGTTAACGGCCGTTGACCCCTACAACATAAAATTATGTAGTCTAATTTCAGCTAAAATTAATTCGGTTAGGACATAATAATATTATGTCCCTACAAAAATTATCTGTAGGGGTTTAAAACTGTGTTTTACCCTACTCCTGGTATTACCATAAATGAAACCTCATTGCTTATGAAACGTATTTTCATTAGTCATAGTCATTCAGATGTAGAGATCGCAGATTCTTTGTTTGACTTTCTGATCTATGCTTTAAAAATTGAAGAACAAGATATTTTGTGTACATCAGATCCGGAGTCAGGTTTAACCTTTGGTTCTGATACTATTAGTAATCAATTAAAGGAAAATCTTAAGAATGCAGAAGCTTTAATAGTTTTAATAACTCCTGATAGTTTAAATTCGGCTTGGATTCCTTTTGAAGTTGGTTCTTTTTGGCCAACTGATAAACCTATTATTATCTTTTTAGGCAGCGATTTAACCCCAGAAAAGTTACCTGGCCCCCTCAAAGGTTGGTTAAGTATTCGCATGGTGGATGAACAGGTTTCTGAACAAATTAATGCAGCTATTAATCAATTAGCCCGAAAACTAAATATTGAACAAAATCCCTATAATCGGCGGTTACAACGCAAAATGGACGACTTTATTTCCTGTTTTAGGGATTGGAAATCTAAACGTTCTAACCCTGATGCACAATATCAAAAACAGATAAAAGAATTAACTGAAAAAATACAGAAAAATGAAACTTTATATCAAGAAAAATTAAGTGATATCGAAAATAATTACCAAACGAAAAAACAAGAATCAGAACAGAAAGAATATAGTTTACAACAATTACAACAAACAAAAAACAATGAATTAGAACAATTAGAGCAAAATTATAAGCATCAAAAAGAACAATTAGAACAATCCTTAAATACTCAAATTAACCGACTACAACAACAATTAAACGAAAAAGAACTAATAATTTATCAACTCCAACAACAAATAGATAACTTATCAACCCATAGCATAAAAATAGAACTCAAAAGCGAAAAAGAGGTTGACTATACTAAACTCTGTGGTCTTCTCGCAGCAGGGAAATGGAAGGAAGCTGACCAAGAAACCGATAACGTTATGCTTCAAGCAACTAACCGAGTGTCTGAACGATGGTTAAGGGAGTCTGATATCGATAACTTCCCTTGTGATGACTTACACACCATTAATCAACTTTGGGTACACTACAGCAAGGGAAAATTTGGCTTTAGTGTTCAGAAAAAAATCTATATGGATGAACTTGGTGGAACAAGATACTATAATGAAAAAATCTGGCATGAGTTTTGCGATCGCGTTGGTTGGAGAAAAGGAGGAGACTATGTGAGTTACTCAGACCTCACCTTTGAATTACGAGATACTACACTTGTGGGACACCTCCCCAGTCCCTCGGGGGGTTTAATACTGCTCTCTCTTAGACTTCACCTCTTTTCTCGTTTCTCGCACAAAGACTTGTAAACTGTAATGTATAGCCACGTGCTTCGCAAAGCTAAAAAGCACAAATCAATAAATTAACCTAAATATTGTGTGAAAACAGACAGCATTTTTTATCAACTATTTCAAACCTTTCCCCGTTGCTTTTTTGAATTACTCAACCTTCCTGAAAATACCGTAAATGAATATGAATTTTCTTCCGTAGAAATAAAACAATTAGCGTTTCGTATTGATGGGGTGTTTCTTCCTGACGATGAAGATAAACTTATCTATTTTGTGGAAGTACAATTTCAAAAAGATGAGCAATTTTATTCTCGATTTTTCAGTGAAATATTCTTGTATCTACATCAAACAAAATTAAGCAATAATTGGCAAGGAGTTGTCATTTATCCTAACCGTAAAGTAGAAACAAGCAACACCTCCCGTTATCAAGAATTATTAAACTCAGATAGAGTAAAACGGTTTTATCTCAATGAATTAGATAACATAGAATCAATAGGACTAAAAACCCTAAAATTAATTATTAGTCCCCAAAAAGAGGCCATTGAACAAGGAAAAGGATTAATCCAACAAGTTAAGCAAGAATTTAATGATACCAAACAAAAAGAAAATATCTTACAATTGATAGAGACGATACTCGTCTATAAACTACCATTAATTAGTCGTCAGGAGATAGAAAAAATGTTTAGTTTAAGTGATCTCAGAGAAACTAAAGTGTATCAAGAAGCTTTAGAGGAAGGTATCGAACAAGGAAGACAACAAGGAGAGTTAGCTGCTAAAATTGCTTCGATTCCCCGTTTGGTAGCATTAGGATTAAGTGTAGAACAAATTGCTCAAGCATTAGATTTAGATATTGAACAAGTTAGAAAAAGTGTCAAATCTAATTAATGAGCGATCACCTATTATAATTGACAAGATAAAGTGAAAACAGACAGCATCTTTTATCAACTATTTCAAACTTTTCCCCGTTGCTTTTTTGAATTACTCAACCTTCCTGAAAAGACTGTCAAGAATTATGAATTTTCTTCCGTTTAAATAAAACAATTAGCGTTTCGTATTGATGGGGTGTTTCTTCCTGAAACTGAAGATAAACTTATCTATTTTGTGGAAGTATAATTTCAAAAAGATGAGCAATTTTATTCTCGTTTTTTCAGTGAAATATTCTTGTATCTACATCAAACAAAATTAAGTAATAATTGGCAAGGAGTTGTCATTTATCCTAACCGTAAAGTAGAAACAAGCAACACTTCACGTTATCAAGAACTGTTAAACTCAGACAGAGTAAAACGGTTTTATCTCAATGAATTAGATAACATAGAATCAATAGGACTAAAAACCCTAAAATTAATTATTAGTCCCCAAAAAGAAGCTATTGAACAAGGAAAAGGATTAATCCAACAAGTTAAGCAAGAATTTAATGATACCAAACAACAAGAAAATATCTTACAATTAATAGAGACGATCCTTGTCTATAAACTGCCATTAATTAGTCGTCAGGAGATAGAAAAAATGTTTAGTTTAAGTGATCTCAGAGAAACTAAAGTTTATCAAGAAGCTTTAGAAGAAGGTATCGAACAAGGAAGACAAGAGGGAAGAGAAGAAGGAGAGTTAGCTGCTAAAATTTCTTCTATTCCTCGTTTGGTAGCATTAGGATTAAGTGTGGAACAAATTGCTCAAGCATTAGATTTAGATATTGAACAAGTTAGAAAAAGTGTCAAATCTAATTAATAAGCGATCGCCTATTTATGGGATAATTAACTATTAATAATTATTCTCACTCCGAACTCCGAACTCCGAACTCCGAACTCCGAACTCCGAACTCCAAACTCCAAACTCCGAACTCCGAACTCCGAACTCAAGTTGATAAACATTCATTACAAATGCTATAACACAGTCCACCCCTAATGATACGCTGAAAAATGCACGCTTACTACTGGGGGAACCATAATGACAGGAGCAAACGAGACACCCTATCTCCTTCGTGCTGCACGGGGAGAAATCTTAGATCGTCCGCCGGTTTGGATGATGAGACAAGCTGGACGCTACATGAAAGTATATCGGGATTTACGGGATAAATACCCCAGTTTCCGTGAAAGATCCGAAAATCCTGATCTTGCCATCGAAATTTCTCTGCAACCTTGGCGAGCATTTCAACCGGATGGGGTTATCATGTTCTCTGATATTTTAACCCCTTTGCCTGGGATGGGGATACCTTTTGATATTGTGGAAAGCAAAGGGCCCGTTATTGATCCACCTATTCGCACCAAAGAACAAGTGGATAATTTACGTCCCCTGGATCCAGAAGAGTCCTTACCCTTCATCAAAACTATTTTAAACACCCTCAGAGCAGAAGTTGGCAATAAATCCACTGTGTTAGGATTTGTGGGATCACCCTGGACTTTGGCTGCTTATGCTATTGAAGGGAAAAGCTCTAAGAATTATGCCATCATCAAAAACATGGCCTTTTCTCAACCTGAGATCCTCCATAGTTTCTTGAGCAAAATAGCTGATTCGATCGCCGTTTATGTGCGTTATCAAATCGACTGTGGAGCGCAAGTAGTACAGTTGTTTGACTCTTGGGCCGGTCAACTCAGTCCCCAAGACTACGAAACCTTTGCCTTACCCTATCAACAACAAGTTGTGCGTCAGGTGAAAGAAACCCATCCCGACACCCCATTAATCCTTTATATTAGCGGTAGTGCTGGTGTCTTAGAAAGAATGGGACAGTCTGGGGTCGATATTGTCAGTCTTGACTGGACCGTAGATATGGCAGAAGGGAGAAAGCGTTTAGGTAGGGGGATGAAAGTACAGGGAAATATTGATCCTGGGGTATTATTCGGGTCCCAAGACTTCATCAAAGCGCGTATTTTGGATACAGTACGCAAAGCTGGAAGAGGTGGCCATATCCTCAATTTAGGTCACGGTGTTTTAGTGGGAACCCCTGAAGATAATGTTCGTTGCTTCTTTGAAACAGCGAAGCAAGTGGATCAATTATTAGCTGTTCCCGTGTAATTTTTGTAGGGTGGGTTAGACGGTTATAATTTCTGGCGATCGCAAGAATATAAAAATCCGTCTTGGCCTACTATTTTAGCTGAAACAATCGAGTAGGGTGGGTTTTACCCACCTTATTATTTTTTTCTGCAATGGTGTTGCAACACTACCACTTCCGAAACTGTCTCTTTTCAGTCGAATAGTTTAGGAATTAAGAA
The DNA here is from genome assembly GCF_030064895.1 of Crocosphaera sp. Lineage (GTDB taxonomy): Bacteria > Cyanobacteriota > Cyanobacteriia > Cyanobacteriales > Microcystaceae > Crocosphaera. Next base: position 15,832 of record NZ_JASJEB010000109.1, read on the forward strand.
TTAAACTAAATTTTAAGCTTTATCTTTTTTATCTTGTGCTAAAACATCATTAAAAGTCTAAAAAATTTTTGTTAGTATCGAGATCCAAAATGATCAAGATAAACCTAGTTAATTAATGTTGCTTGGAGAGAATTATGATTAACCCATTGATTAAACTACAAAAAGTTTCTATCTCTTGGTCTGTGGTGTGTACAGTAGCATTAAGTTTATGGGGAAACCCTGTTTGGGCCGGAGATCCTTTCCGTAGCACTAACCCCCGTCCTATTGGAGACAACACAGAAGCAGCTTTTGTTGAAATATTTAAAAACGGCAATTATTTAGAAGCAAAAACCTATTTAGAACAAGCAGTAGAAACAGAACCCGATGAACCCCTCGCGTTTGCGATCAAAGCTTCTTTGGCCTATTCTAATGAAGAATGGGATGTGATGAAAAATGCAGCGGCTCAAACTCTCTCAGTAGCTGAAAACTTAACCCCTAAAGATCCCTTGCGTGGTAATCTTTATCAAGCAGTGGGACATTTTTTACAAGGGGCCTATACTTTCAAAACTAAGGGACCTTTGGGTGCAGTTAATAAGTTACAATTGGTCTTGGATCATCTGGATAAAGCAGAAGAAATTGCTCCTAATGACCCAGAATTAAATTTGTTAAAAGGTTATTTAGATTTAATTTTATCGGTTAATTTACCCTTTTCTTCTCCAGAAGATGCGATCGCTCGTTTTGAACAGTATGCAGCACCTAATTATATGGTAGATAGGGCTTTATTTGCTGCTTATCGGGACTTGGATCAATATGATACTGCTATGCAATACATTGATCAAGCTTTAGCTAATAGTCCAGATAACCCTGAATTACAGTATTTTAAGGGTCAAATATTACGCAAAAAAGGAAGAACAGAAGATGGTCAACCCCAAGATTTAGAATTGCTTCAAGAAGCTTATACTTATTTTGACCAAGCTATGACTAAAGTAGATCAACTTCCTAAAGGGGTTCAAATACCTTTACGTCACGATCATCGGGTTGTACAAGATGAAATTGCTAAATTAAGCATGAATCCTAATTAATATTAATTACCCCAACTAATTCCTGTTATGGTTGGGGTTTTTCATCAATATCCTTAACTTATTATTCATTAAATATAATCGTTTTTCTAACTTTTGTTAAATTTTCTGTTTACTTGATAATTAATCTTTGTTGTAATCATTAAGAAATTTGGATATTATTTATGTTCAGAGGAATTTGCTACCTATAATTTATCAAAGTCTTTTAATTTCTGATTGAATTGATCAAGAAAATCCCATCCTTTTAATTTACATTTAGTTATCTTAAGCAAGAGGTTGAACACAATGACTCCTGAAACTATTCAAATTGTTAAATCCACCGCACCCGTGGTTAAAGAAAAAGGGAAAGAAATTACAGAAAGAATGTATGAAATAGCTTTTAATGAACGTCCTGAATATCGAAGATTTTTTGAAAATACACACATGAAAAGTCCCGAGGAAGGTCGTAAACAAGCTGCAAAGTTAGCTGCTTCAGTTTATGCTTATGCCAGTCATATCGATGAATTAGAAAAATTAAGTGATGCTGTTGAACAGATTGCTAATGCTCATGTCAATACTCGTGTTATTGCTGAACAATATCCTGTGATTGGGGAATGTTTATTGGCAGCGATGAAAGATATTTTAGGGGATGCTGCTACTCCAGAAGTTATGGAAGCTTGGACGGAAGCTTATAATAGTTTGGCAGCTATTTTTATTACAAGAGAACAAGAAATATATCGTGAACAAGACAAAAAAATGCAAGCTGAATTCAAATAGTTATATCATTAACTCACCTTACATCTATCCGTTTTATATAGTCAATAATTATGGTGAGAGGTAAAAGAACTATCAAAATAGGTATTATATATTATATAAAATCATCTACTGCAAACATCCCCATTTTTTCGCCTTAGATTTCTTTTGTTTTTTGTCATTCTATTTACATTGGAATTACTTCAATTTTAGTATTTCCAAAATTTTTCTCTTTTTTATTACACTTGGAATATCTGATTAGCAGTTAACTTTAATTCAGGAAAAAGAGAGGATTTTATTTCTTGTTCTTCGGTAAATTCTGTTACTTCATAAAATCCAGAAACTAACAACAAGATTGATACTTTCTGTGTTTCTGGATCGATAATCCAATATTCAGGAATTTCTCTTACTGCATACTCAGATCGTTTATAACGATAGTCATCATCTGTATTATTAGGACTAACTATTTCTACTGCTAAAAGGGGAGGTGATTCTAAAACTGCTGTGGACATTTCTCGAATTTCCTGACACTGAGTTTCTGATAAAATAACTAAATCAGGTATTCTTGATTTATTCTTTGCTGTTCTTATTCCTACCGTCCCTGGCATCACTTTCCATTGCTGCTTCATTTTATCGATTTCTTGGTCTAAAATCTTAAAAATAAGGTGTAGTATTAGAGCATGAAATCCACTTGCTGTTGGCATAAGTTTTAATTCTCCATTGACTAATTCATACTTATTATCTGTGCCATCATCATAAGTGAGATATTCCTCAAAAGAATAGATTTTAGTTGCTAATTGAACCATTTTTAATGTTCTCCCCTTAATATAAAGGCCAAGTGGGCAATGACAATTAAACCTCAATAACCTGAGTTCGGTGTTAGGAGTTCAGAGTTCGGAGTAGGGGTCAACGGCCGTTGACCCCTAGTTTGTTAACGACATTATCAGGGTTTGAGATTCCTGATTTTTGCCACTGATCTATAAATTTCCTTATGTCGAACTTAGGTCAATAGCCTTATCTATTCAAATTATAAACATTAGCTACCGCTATATAAAACTTACTCAAACTTACCCATCAAGTTTTTAGGCTCATGATAACTTGGTTTGAGTTTATTTTACTTCCTGCTTCATCCAAGGGAGTCGGCTCTGACTTGTCCACAGGCGTAACTTTGGCCGTAGCTCGGCCTAGTTTTTCCAGGTTTTTTGCTGCGTTTAAATCCCTATCTATTTGAT
>NZ_JASJEB010000010.1 GCF_030064895.1 Crocosphaera sp.
TATTAATAGTTATTTCTTGCCTCATTTTTCAACAGCATTTATGACGATAGGGATGACTATATTTTGTCGTTCTATTGTGGGTTTAAAAGTTATAGAAATTCTCAAATTACCCACCATTCCTATCTGGATACTAACCGAGAGTTTAACCTTAACTTTGTTCTGGTTAATTTGGAGTTATTTAAAGCAAAAGACTCAACCATTAGCTACTATTTATGCAAAAGTATTTGATACCTATGCAATCATTTTATCTGGGTTTATTTTAGCAGCTTTAACTTTACATTCAATCGCTATTTACTGGGGATATACCACTCCTTCTTTTCTGGTTATAATAACCATACTTCTCTTATTTTTAGGACTTTTATATCGTACTATAAAAAAGCCTAATAATTTTATTTTTTATACATTAGGATGGTCATTAGAGTTATTGACAATTAATATTACAACCAAGTTCAGTCAATCTCTATTTTTATTAGCTATTGTCAATATTATTTTAGGAATTTTATTGCAATTAATTGGAAAATGGTGGCAAAGAAGAACAGGAGAAAGACACTTTTTAAGCAGTTTACAAATTCTACCACTTTTATATGGAGGGTTAGGAACAGCATTAAGATACAATTCATTTAATAGTTTTACAGGATTGACATTTCTTGGTTTTGGTTTAATTATAATTGGGTTTGTTCGCGATAAAAGAAACTTAAAACCTTTAATATATCTAGGAATTGTTTTTATTTCTTTTTCTGCTTATGAACTATTATTGTATCAAATTACTAATTTTTCTTGGGCAGATAAATACTTAAGTATGGCAGCATTAGCAACAACAATAATGTATGCTTATCGTCTTGCCGCACCTTGGTTATCTTCTTATTTTGATTTAACACTAAGAGAGTTGAAAATTATTGCTCATTCACACTGGAGTTTAGGTAGTATTTTTTTAGGATTATCTTTATTATATCCTCCAGCATCACAGCAATTAATTGGATTAAGTGTTGGTTTATTTTTAACCCAATATGCTATTTTAGGAGGACGTAATTCACTCAACAAAATTAAAGGGGAAATTTGGGTTTACTTAGGATTTATGCAAGCAGGAGTAACTTCTATATATGGGTTTTTCATATTTCCTTCTACTTTCTTATCCAATACAATAGGAGCAATTTTTTCTTTATTCAGTATTGTGGTTTATACTCTTCCTTGGAGACAATGGGGGTGGTCAAAAAGACCTTGGAATTTATTAGCTTTCACCCTGCCTTTAATCGGAGTAATTAGCGATTTTAATTCTCTTACTTTGCTAGTTGTTTCTATTAGTTATGCTATTTTGGCTAAACTTTCTAATAAGTCCCGTTTATTTTATCCCAGTTTACTTTTCATTAATATTGCTGCTTATAATTACATAAGTCAATTTAACCAACTATCTCCGTTATTATATTCAATTTCATTATGTTTATCTCTATTATTATTCATTGTGATTGAACCTTACTGTCAAGGAGAAGTAAGAAAATCTCTAAGACATTCTCTCCGTATAATAGCAACAGGAATTTTAGGTACTGTTTCCTTATTGTTTTATCAACAAACAGGTATAATTCCAGGAGTAATAGGGCTAATTTTTATTGCTCTAGGTTTAGGATTAAAAACCCGTGCTTTTCTATTTACAGGAACAATCACTTTTCTAATTACAGTTTTCTATCAATTAGTTATATTTAGTTTTACTTACCCTCTCTTAAAATGGATGTTCGGATTCTTATTAGGTTTAATGTTTATTTGGATTGCTGCTAGTTTTGAAAATAGACGAACTCAAATTAATACTATCATTAATCATTGGATAGAAGAATTTGACAGATGGGAATAAGTTAATAAATTAAAACATTATAACCTCCCAGGAGGGGAAGTTATAATACTGCTAGGATAAACTAGAAAATGTATTGACAAGAAATCAGTAATAACGGATAATCAATAATAATTAATTTGAGTTGGTTAGATAATGAATAAAAATTCTTTAAAAGACGAAATTAATCTACAACCAATACCCTCTTGGTTAAAAAAATCAATCGGAAAAGCAAGTGAAATTTCTACTGTTCAAAAAATTATTAAAAGCCGAAATATTTATACTATTTGTGAGGAAGGTCGTTGTCCTAACCGTGGAGAATGTTATAGTAAGAAAACAGCGACATTTCTATTAATGGGTCAAACTTGCACCCGTGCTTGTGCCTTTTGTCAAGTAGATAAAGGTCATGCACCCATGGATTTAGACCCAAAAGAACCCCAAAAAGTGGCCGAATCTGTTAGTATATTAGGGCTTAGTTACGTTGTCCTTACCTCTGTCGCACGGGATGATTTAGAAGACGGTGGAGCGCAATGGTTCGTTAAAACCATGCAAGCTATTCGCACTCTTAACTCCCAAACTCAAATCGAAGTCTTAACCCCGGACTTCTGGGGAGGTAAACAAAGGGAAATAGCTCAAAAACAACGAGTTAGTACAGTTGTTGCAGCTAAACCTGCTTGTTATAACCATAATCTGGAAACTGTGCAACGTTTACAAGGTCCAGTGAGAAGAGGAGCAAAATACGAGCGATCACTTGATGTCCTGCGATGGGTCAAAGAAATCGATCCAACCATACCCACCAAGTCAGGGTTAATGTTGGGTCATGGAGAAACCGAAGCAGAAATTATCGCAACCCTAAAAGACTTAAGAAATGTTCAATGCGATCGCCTTACATTAGGCCAATATATGCGTCCTTCTTTGGAACATCTATCAGTACAAAAATATTGGACTCCTGAAGAATTTGATAAATTAGGAGAAATAGCGCATTCTCTTGGGTTTTCCCATGTTCGTTCGGGCCCCTTGGTTCGCAGTTCCTACCATGCAGGGGAAGAGTAGGGAGTATTTTTGTGATAACAATAGTCTTTAGAGTCTGACTGGGAGATGGGGATACGGGGGGAAATTTATAGGTTTGAAGAGTTGATGACAAGATTAACAGACAATGAAAGTTAATCATTTACTTCCATATAAGTAATTAATTCATCCAGAGAATAAGGACAATCTTGTGGTAGATTAATATTATATTGTTCTAAAACTGCACGTCTAGCTCTAGTGTAAGGCTTTTTTAGGTCAATTTTATTAAGGATAGCATTGGTTAATTTATCTTCTAGAGCATCAATAAAAGCATTAATTTCACACTTCCAATGATGTCTAGAATAAATATTAGAAGTATAATCAAGTTTTAAACGATGGATAATAATTTGTTTAAGAAGACTATTAACCGCATTAATTTGTTCTCTACCCAAATACTCTATTTCCTCTAATAAATTTTCCCAGTCCAAACCGTCAAGATCACGATTTTTAATTGCGATCGCTTGTTTCTCTAACCATAAAAAATAGTCAGTTTCATACAATGAGTTACTGACTGTAAGAGGTTGATTCATAATATCATTTCTAATATAGAGAGAATAGTTAACAAAAATCCCTATTTTCCAGTTAAAGGAACTTTATTGTCTAATCTAGCAACAATTTCACTATTGATGGTTAACAGTAGAGACATCTTCAGCTTACCTAAATTACTAGGTATTTTAACTTATAACTAACCTCATCCTACCGTTACTTTCTCCATAATGATATAAAAAAGTAGTATGTTTTGTCAACCCCCATTCTTCCGTTTTTTATTGAGAAATATTCTCACACTTTCAGGGTAAAATTCGGGTCTTTTGGTATAAAATGTTACCATTTTGCTCTAAAAATAAATATTTTTAATACAAATATAATACATTTTAATAAATAAGCTTAACTTAATTATCAGACATAATGCTAATTATCTCTACATTTGAGGAGTTTCAGATAATTTTTAGCGTATAACTGTAATTTTTAAAATCTTTCTGGTGTTTTTTGAGATATGCATTCACCGTCTTTAAAAGATTTAATAATCTCTTGTTCTTGTTGACTAAATTGATTCATTTTTCTCCTAAAACCTGTTGAATTTGTTCTTTTAAACTAGGTAAATCATTGGTAATAATTCGCCAAATAATATCTAGATTAACTCTAAAATACTCATGAGCAATAATATTCCTAACATCAATTGTTCCCACCCAAGGAATATGAGGATAACTCTGTCGTGTTTCCTCAGTCATTTTACTTGCTGCTTCTCCAACAATCATTAAATGGTGAATCATCCAAGTTTGAATTAATTCATCCTCTGTAAACCTATCTTGTCCTTGAATTGCGTACTTTTCTATTTGAGAAATAGCTTCTAACATATCTCTCAATCTTTCCCTATCATCCCTCATAATTTTATGGCCTCTTCTAACACCTTTTCGCGAATTCGTTCTTTTAATCCTTCCACGGTAACAATATCAACCTTACGACCTAAAATAGATTCTAAATCTTGCATTAATCCCGAAGGAAACCAAGGACTAATTTTGCTTAAATCATAATCAATCAAAAAATCAATATCGCTTTTTTCGTCATCTTCTTCCCTTGCAACTGAACCAAAAATACGAAGATTATACGCTCCATGTTTTTCGGCAATATTGATAATTTCTTTTCTTTTTTCTAATAGTAGTTGCTTAAGCTTCATTATCAAAAATCCCTTGTATTTTTTGCATACAACTGTAATTGTTTTATTCTTTCTGGTGTTTTTTCAGAAATTCATTCACTGTTTAAACGGTTTTATTACTATTCCATGATATTGTATCTTTAAGAAAAGGAGTAAGTAGTAATAACCGAATAGCCTCTTAGAGATTATTTATAAAGAAAAAATAAAGTCTAATTTGTTTTGTATTATGAGGTTGGTAGAAGTCTTTTATTGCTTTTTAGAGTTGACTGGGGATTGTGTAGAGATTAATTATCCCTAATTAAATAACGTTGTACATTTTCTAAAATGCGATCGCTTGCCTTACCATCTCCAAAAGGATTAACTGCATTAGCCATCTTTTCATAAGCTACTTTATTACTCAATAATTCACTACTATTACTAACAATATTTTGATAATTTGTTCCCACTAATTTAGCCGTCCCTGCGTCCACAGCTTCAGGACGTTCCGTTGTTTCTCGCAAAACTAAAACAGGTTTACCCAAACTAGGTGCTTCTTCCTGTAAACCACCAGAATCAGTCAATAATAGATCACAGCGTTGAATTGCTCCCACTAATTCCCCATAGTCCAAAGGTTCCGTTAAAAATACCCTGGGATGGTTGCCTAATGATTCTTTTATCGGTTCTCTCACCGTTGGGTTGCGGTGCATGGGCAATAACAGGGCTGTATCAGGAAATTTGTCTAAAATAAGGTGAAACCCTTTTAAGATGTCTTCTAGAGGCTTTCCCCAGTTCTCTCGTCGATGAACAGTAGCCAATAGCACCCTGTATTGATTCCAATCTAACCCTTCAACATCACAGTTAGGTTGTTTATCAGCAACGGTTAACAACGCATCTATGACGGTATTTCCGGTTAAATGGACTTCTCCTGTAACACCGGAACGGCCTAGGTTTTCAACGGCCAACCTTGTAGGAGCAAAATGTAACTGGGCCAGTTGAGAAATAAGACGACGGTTAGCTTCTTCGGGGTAAGGATTATAGATATTATCCGTGCGTAAACCGGCTTCTACATGACCGATGGGAATTTGTTGATAAAATGCAGCTAAAGTGGCAGCAAAAGCCGTTGTGGTGTCTCCTTGGACAATAACACAATGGGGTTGTATTCTTTTAAAAATGCCTTCTAAACCCTGCAAACTGCGATAAGTAATATCTGTTAGGGTTTGTTTCGGTTGCATGATATTTAAGTCTTCATCAGCAGTTATCTCAAACAGTTGCATCACCTGCTCCACCATTTCTTTATGTTGTCCGGTGAGGATAACATGGGTATCAAATGCTTCTGAATTACGAAATTTTTGGATTACAGGAGCAAGTTTTATGGCTTCGGGACGGGTTCCAAGGGTGATACAAACTTTATAGGGAGATGAAGTCATAAGTAGAACAGTTGAAGACTTGATCTATTGTACAAGATTAGGTGTTAACATTATTTGCGATCCAAATTGTTAATTCTGATTCTGTTATTTCACTATTTGCTACTTTTAACATAATTGCTGTTGCATCTTTTGGACTAGCTACTAATGTAAACCCATTAAGACGAAGAAATAAACCAATGGCTAAAAAAGCTGTTCTTTTGTTACCATCTAAAAAGGCATGATTCTTGGCTATACCTATCCCATAAACAGCAGCTAATCTAAATATATTTGTCTCATTTTCATAGGCATTAACATTTAAGGGACGGGTCAAAGCAGAATCGAGTAAGCCTTGATCTCTAATACCATTAAGACCTCCATGAAGTCTTATTGTTTCAGAATGTAGGAAGATTAAAGCCTGTTTATTAATCCAGTATATATCAGCCATTTATTCTGCTAGTTCCTGGAAAGTTTCATTATAGTCATTCATAAATTCTAATCCTAATTTTATCTGTTCTTCAACTTCCTCAGAATTCGAGGTTAATAAATAACCGTTAGCAGTGGGAATAATAGTAATTGTATCCCCTTCTTTAAGATTAAGATGGTCTAACATAAATTCTGGTAAGACGGTTGTGTTAGCTTTGTTTCCTCTTGTTACTGTAAGCTTATACATAATTTACTAATCGTTGATTCTGTCTTAAAGGTTGAATCGGACTGTGAAATGATTTTTCTATTATATTATAGTTAGTGATACAGAAAATAATACTTTCTCTGGGAGTTACTTTATGAGTTTATATGAAACTGATATCAATGAATGGGTTGAACAACAACTTAAACTAATTAAACAAAAACAGTATGATCAAGTAGACTGGAATAATGTTATTGAGGAAATAGAAGACTTGAGTAAACGAGAAAGAGATAAATTTTTATCAGCTATTCGTCTAATTGTTCACCATCTTTTAAAATGGGAATACCAACCAGAAAAACGCTCTAATTCTTGGTTGAATACCATTCGCAGAGAAAGAAATAATCTTATTTTTTATCTTGAAGATATTCCTTCCTTAAAAAAATATTGGTCAGGGAAAGAATTTGAGAGAAATTATCGTCGCGCTAAAGCAGATGCAGTCAACGAAACAGGTTTATCAGAATGGAGTTTTCCTGAAAAATGTCCTTATTCCGTTGAAAAAATAAAATCAAATTGGTTACCTGATTAATCAAAAAAACATATTTATTAAAAACAATAATTTTGTATTTAAAATGCTCCTCTGTTTAATTGATTTCCAATCTCGACAATGCGACTAGGGCAAATTTCAGACATTTTATAAGCAACTTCTGTCCCAACTCTGGCCATAGTAGCTTCATCTTTCACCTCTGCCATAGTCAAATTCCCTTGATTTAACCATCCTCCCATCTCCTTGGCCATTTCAGCTATCATTGTTTGCTGAAATTGTTCAGGAGACTGACTGGGAAGTCGACAGATTCTTTGAGCTAATTGATTAATTTGAGGTGAGGTAGGATAGGCATTAACAGACCCAGGAAATAATGCGATCGCTAATGGCATTAACCAGATAAAACGACGAAACATAAAAAAACCATTATCTAAGATACTTTACTTAAAATTGTAAAGTAAATATCTCTCATTTGCATTAGTGTGATTACTGATTATTGCTTAAGAAAAGTTAAGACACTGACAAGGATTTTTTCTCTACTAAATCCTCAGATTTTTCCACCCGATCAATAAACAAAATACCGTTAAGATGATCCAATTCATGCTGAAAAATTCTCGCCACAAAATCCCTTAATTCTTGCTGCTGGAACTTACCATAACGATCCAAATATTCAACTGTAATCATCTTATATCTAGGTACTAAACCCCTTAGTCCCGGAACACTCAAACACCCTTCCCAATCTTTGACTATTTCATCGCTATGGGAGACGATACGGGGGTTAATCATGATGGTAGGTTCCATCATGGGTGCATCAGGATAACGGGGGTTGGGATGAGAACAAATGACAAATAAACGGTAAGATTCAGATACTTGCGGTGCAGCAATACCGACACCATTGGCATCCCTAGCTATGCTTAATAGGTTATCCATGAGTTGCTGTAATTTTTCGTCAGTAATATCCTGCACGAGTTGAGCTTGTTGTCTTAAGATAGGATTACCAACTTGAGCGATTTCTAAATCAAGGTTTATCATAGATTTCTATGTATTTTAAAATTTCTATATCTATTATGACTTTTTTCTTTGATAATTGGGTAATCTTCGTGAAACTGATATAATCTTATTTTTTGAAACCTTCTACATTAAAGGAGAAAATACTTGTGTCCATAACTGTTTTTCAAACCTCTTCCCTTAACCGAAGAGATAATTATCCATTGTCCATTATCCATTATTAGATGCCAAGGTCTTATTTTAAGAATGACTATCTCACCTCAGTATATTTGGAATCAAGTTCTTGATCGTCTTAAAATACGATTAAATTCCACTGCTTATGAAACTTGGTTTGCTTCAGCAACCGTACAAAATTTACAAGATAATTGTTTAATTATTCAAGTAGAAAACAGTTTTATTGTTAATCATTTACGAAAAACTTATTATACTTTGCTTATGGAAGAAGTTGAAGCAATTGTTGGTTACTCTTTAGAAATAAAATTAACCACTACTCAAGAACAAAACCTAAATTTTTTTGATAAAAAAAGTAAAAAATCAACTCCCAAAGAAACTGATTATCAGTCCCTTAAAGACTCACCCAAACTAAGTCAATTAAACCCCAACTATAATTTTTCTCGCTTTGTTGTTGGTCCAACTAATAGAATGGCTCATGCTGCCTCTTTAGCCGTTTCTGAATCACCAGGAAGAGAGTTTAATCCCTTATTTTTATGTGGTGGCGTTGGCTTAGGAAAAACCCATTTAATGCAAGCAATCGCCCATTATCGTCTAGAATTGTACCCTAATGCTAATGTTTTTTATGTTTCTACAGAACAATTCACTAATGATTTAATTGCTTCTATTCGTCAAGATAGTATGGAAATTTTCCGAGAACATTATCGTACTGCTGACATTTTATTAGTCGATGATATTCAATTTATTGAAGACAAAGAATATACTCAAGAAGAATTTTTTCATACCTTTAATACCTTGCACGAAGCAGGAAAACAAGTGGTAATTGCTTCTGATCGACCACCCCAAAGAATTCCAACTTTACAAGATAGATTAGTCTCGCGTTTTTCTATGGGATTAATCGCCGATATTCAAGTACCAGACTTAGAAACAAGAATGGCTATTTTACAAAAGAAAGCCGAATATGAAAACATTAGATTACCCCGTGAAGTAATTGAATATATCGCCACGAATTACACATCAAATATTCGAGAATTAGAAGGGGCATTCATTAGGACAGTTACCTATATTTCTATTTCTGGACTGTCAATGAACGTGGAAAACATTGCCCCTGTTTTAAATCCTCCTATGGAACAAATTACTATTTCTCCTGAGATTATTATCACCATTGTTGCCGACAATTTCCACCTATCGGTCGAGGATTTAAAAAGTAGTTCACGCCGTCGAGAAATTAGTTTTGCCCGACAAATTGGAATGTATTTGATGCGCCAACATACCGATTTAAGTTTACCAAGAATTGGAGAAGAATTTGGCGGAAAAGATCACACAACCGTTCTATATAGTTGTGACAAAATCTCTAAATTACAGAAAAAAGATTGGGAACTTTCTCAACAATTATCCACCTTAAGCGATCGCATTAATCTTGCGAGTCGAAATCAAGAATGACGAATATAGTTTGCTTCCCAATCTTCACAAGTAATGGCCTCTTCTGTAAAAGCTTTATAGGGATGAACAGTACACTTTAAACAGGTTTCTCCTGTATGAAATAAACAGCGATCACAAGGTATTTGATGCAGTCTTTGTAGATAGAGAAATCCATCCTCCATAGCAAAGAAAATAGCACAGAAAAAACATAACAAAACTAACCAAATAAGTAGAGGAAAAATCCAACCAATTTGGATCATCAGAATTTTGGGTAATATCATAAACACTCTCTAGATCAGATAAGAGGAGACGGGGAGATGGGGAGACGGGGGGAAATTAATCAGCTCAACTATTATCAATCAAGGACAATTTGCGACTTTGGGATGCTCCCTTCTCCATAGACAAAAACAATAACTATGAAACCGATTGAACCATTTTATAATCTACCTTTGATTCGTCCAAACTTTGCCAAAATTCTCTAATTTTCTCAGACACTAATTCTGAATTCAGATAATGGAAAAAATGCCGTCCTTGGTCGCATTCCCATAAAATGTCCTCCGACTTTAACCAAGGTTTCCAAGCATTTAATTGATAAGGAGAAATCACCAAATCATCTCGACTCCCCCCAATAAACAAAGGAACAGAAATCAATTCAGGTGTAACACCAACTTGTTCTATCAACGTATTAGGAGAAGGAGAAGACAATAAATCTTGTTCTAACAAATAAATTAATAACTCGTTTTTAAACGGACATTGACGACCAAAAAGCGTAGAAACCATCTGGCTCAAAATAGTATACCGCTCGCAAGGCAAAGTCTTAAACATCGCGTAATAATGACTCTGCCAATCTACCGCTAAATTAGCACCTACCGATAATAACGTCAAAGACTTAACCCTCTCAGGATGACGTTGTGCATAGATCATCCCTAACCACCCACTGGTACTATGACCAATGAGATGTACAGGTTCCTCCAGTTGCTTAAGATAGTCGTGTAACAAGACAAAAGCAACGTCAAGAGTTATTGGTTCATCTGGGGTTTGATTATATTCCCATAAAGCGACCGCATGATCTTGGCACAGTTGACTAATTAAAGGACGGTTAAACCTCTGTAAAACTGGACTGACACTTAACCATAAAGCATTAGGAACAGAAGACATAACAAACTCCAAATTGAGGACAATTTAAGGCACAATGAAAATAGAGTTCAACAGGAAAGTTAAGCGGATGTCTATGTAGTGTCTCTCTAAACGCCTTAGACACCCCTTAACTCCTTTTTATTTACTTACACTTTTTCCAAGTTATTGAGCCCAGTTTCTACTTGTTTAAAGTCAAAACCAATAGCGCGTAAAGCGTGCCATAAATGACCCTGTAAGAAGAAAAAGGCTAAGAAGAAGTGTGTATTAGCTAACCAGCAACGTGCGGTATGAGTCCCAAACTCTAAGGATGCTGTATCAGCAAAATAAGGGGTTACTCCTAACTTCACCTCTAAAACAGGACCGTAAAATTCGGGGGGATAAGCTAAGGTGTTAACTGCACAGAAATAAGCTGCGACAAACCCTGCTAAAGCAATACCGCCCAAAGAGTAGGAAAGAATAGCTTCTCCTGAGAAAATAAGGGATTTTTTTGCCCATGCCATCGGAGGAACAATAATATGCCAAATACCACCAGCAACCAGTAAAGCACCCACATAAATGTGACCACCCACTAAGTCTTCAAGACTGTTAACGGTAGCAAAATGGGTTTGATAGCCATAGATCACTAAGGGATCTAAAGTGGGTTGGGTGACTAAACGAACCCCTTCCATAGTAGAGTCGTATAAACCACCCCAGTACATGGCTTTTCCTGCCAATAACAGCGCACCGATACCCAAAAATAAGAGATGATGACCTAAGATAATGCCTAATTTTTTGGGGTCGTCCCATTCAAAATGAAAGCGACTTGCACGCCCTTCTGTGGTTTTTAGATCCTGTGGGGCCTTTAAAAGATGAAATAAAGCACCAGCACCTAACACCGCAGATGAGATCAGATGTAATACCCCAATAACAAAAAAGGAATATGTATCAATAACATCTCCTCCTTGTCCCACACCAAAGCCTAAAGTGGCTAAATGGGGTAATAAAATTAACCCTTGTTCTCCCATAGGTAAACTGGGATCATAGGTAGAAAGTTCAAACAAAGTGAACGCGCCAGCCCAAAACATGATTAAAGCACCTTGAGCAGCGTGAGCAACGATAAATAAACCTGACTTTTCGGCAAATCGGGCATTTCCTGCCCACCAGTCATAACTGACATTGGGATTGTCGTAAGTTTGCATCATGGTTTTCACTGAAACAACAAAATTATCACTTATTGATAATATATAGCAATAAGCTTACCCTTAATTTATGAAGATTGGCAAGGAAATACTATTAAGAAATGTTTAATTGTAGAATGATAACTCAGAAAAATATTCTGGTAATTTTATAAAGATTTAATTATTTTTCGTTGATTTCTGATGATTTTTCTTTTACATTTAAGCTGTCTTTGCAACATTTTTTCGGAATAACAAACCATGATTAAGGATTTATTAAAAGTAGCAGATTTATCAGTAACAGAGACTCATAGTCCAGGAGATAATGACCATAAAAAGTTAGCGTTTCAGTTAGAAACAGTCGCTGATCGCTTAGAATTAATTATGGAAAATATGACAACAGGTAAAAACTTAGATAAGGAGTGCTTAAGCTTGGAACAGGATTGTAAAAAATTGACCACATATCTCTATAGAGAAACTATCAAAGATAGAATTCCTCGCTATCAGCAAATTCTGACCCTTATATTTGCCAGCAAAGTTGCTCTCTCAGAGATATATTTTGGCTCATCTTTAACAAGTAAGTTCGAGTTGAACCAGGATGATAACAAAAAAGTTCAGAAAAACCTATTAACTGTTAAAAATAATAGCCAGAAAATGAAAACAATTTCAGAAGTTTTAGCAGTTTCATAAACATCACAACAAAACTGTATAGGAGCAGGAAGGAGTCAGTTATCTGTGATTGACAGCAGTTGCCATTTTTTGTATCTTAAAAATGTCATGGCGAGGGAATTGCGAATCTGATGAACCCTCAAACACTGATGGGTATTGCCGTGTGTCAGTATTTTGCCCATCTGACTCCTAACTCCTGAGTCCTAATATATGTCTAAATCGATTATTGAGCTTCAAACGCTAGAAAATCAGCAAATCTTGACAATAACTCCTCCCGAGAGAGGATTATCCTTACAAGGAACCCTACAGATACCCGGGGATAAATCTATCTCTCATCGCGCCTTGATGTTAGGAGCGATCGCAGAAGGAGAAACCATCATTGAAGGATTATTATTAGGAGAAGATCCCCGTAGTACCGCCGACTGTTTTCGGGCTATGGGAGCGAAAATATCTCCCTTAAACAGTCAAAAAGTGACAGTACAAGGTATAGGGTTAGGACAGTTACAAGAACCATCAGACGTGCTAAATGCAGGGAACTCCGGCACCACCATGCGCTTGATGTTAGGCTTATTAGCATCTCACCCCGATCGCCTCTTTTGCGTCACAGGAGATGGTTCCTTGCGATCGCGCCCCATGTCCCGTGTCATCAAACCCTTACAAACAATGGGGGCGCAAATATTGGGGCGCAATAACAACAGTTTAGCCCCCTTAGCTGTTAAAGGACAAACCCTGAAACCCATCCACTATCATTCCCCCATCGCCTCAGCACAAGTAAAATCTTGTATCTTATTAGCAGGGTTAATGACAGAAGGACAAACCACCGTCACCGAACCAGCTTTATCCCGTGATCACAGCGAACGGATGTTACAAGCTTTCGGCGCAACTTTAGATATTGATCCTACAACTCACAGTGTGACCATCACAGGGTATCCTAAATTAACCGGTCAAAAAGTAATTGTTCCAGGGGATATTAGTTCTGCTGCTTTTTGGTTGGTGGCCGCCTCCATTGTAGAAGGAGGAGAATTATTAGTTGAAAATGTCGGTATCAACCCCACCAGAACCGGTATTTTAGAAGCATTAGAAATGATGGGGGCAAATATTAGCCTAGAAAATGAACGGGTGATCACAGGGGAACCAGTAGCGGATCTCAGGGTAAAATCTTGCCAGTTAAAAGCTTGTACTATTGAAGGGGAGATCCTTCCCCGTCTCATCGATGAAGTACCTATTTTAGCCGTGGCCGCCTTGTTTGCTCAAGGGACAACCATTATTAAAGACGCTGCCGAGTTGAGAGTAAAAGAAAGCGATCGCTTAGCCGTCATCGCCTCACAATTAAACAAAATGGGGGCTAATATTACCGAGTTACCCGACGGGTTAGAAATTACCGGAGGAAACCCCTTAAACGGTGCTGAGGTAGATAGTTGTGGAGATCATCGTATTGCCATGAGTTTAGCGATCGCAGCTTTAACTGCAAAAGGGAAAACCATCATTAACGGTGCCGAAGCAGCCGCTATTTCTTACCCTGAGTTTGTGCAAAGTTTGCAAGCGATCGCCGGATGATCATAGTTTGAGATACAGGAGTGTGAGCATCCTGTTCACTTAATAAGAAGCATTTTGCTCACTGGACTAATAATGAGGCAATTTTACATGAAATTTCAGGTTATTTTTACTTATGATTCAGAATATGAGGGTTATGTTGCTGAAGCCGTATCCTTACCTGGTTGTGTTAGTCAAGGTAAAACTATGGATGAGGCGATCTCCAATATAAAAGATGCCATTCAAGGTTATCTTTATGTAGAAGAAAAGCATGGTAATTATAGTTTTTCTGAGGAATCGCAATCATTTATAGGAGAAGTAGTAATTTAATGGGCAGATTGTCTAATATATCTGGGAAAAAAGCTATTAGCATTTTTGGGAAGTTCGGTTATGTTAAAGATCATCAAACTGGAAGTCATGTAATTCTCTGGCATCCAGAAAAATTAACATTATCAGTCCCTAATCACAAAGAATTAGCTCCTGGTTTACTCAGAAGTTTAATTCGACAAGCAGGAATCACAGTTGATGAGTTTTTGAGTTATAAGTAACGAACCGTTCAAAACATCTTCCCGTACCTTCTACGCTTAACACTCCAAAACCTTATCAAATCAACCTTTTAACCCTTGCCGAAAGAAAAAAATATAGCAATAGACAGGCTAGTTAGGACACATAAATTATATTTTAAGGGAACAGGCAACAGAAAAATATCCTAATAGCCTTGGCGACTGCTATAAAAAAAATTTTTTCCAAAGTGATATGTTTTTTGAGCCAGGTGGGTATGTTCCTTCTAGAAGCAAAAAAACACATTGACCTCTACCAAACAAGGAACATTCGACCAATGAATAATACATTTAAAGCTAACCTCATCAAAACTCTCGCTAACAAAAAAGGAAACAAAGGTTTCACCTTAATCGAATTATTAGTTGTTGTAATTATCATCGGTGTATTAGCAGCGATCGCTCTTCCTAACCTCTTAGGACAAGTTGGTAAAGCTCGTGAATCTGAAGCTAAGAGTACCCTTGGTGCAATGGTTCGCGCTCAACAAACCGTCTTCGCTGAAAGAGGTGGATTTGCTGACAGTATCGCTAACATAGAAGTACCCGTGGGTAACGAGAAATTCTATGGTATCTTCGTAGATGATAATACACCAGGTATTATGGGAGCTGTTGGTATCACAAGAGACCCTGCTAATGGAAATATTGTCGCTGCTGACGTTGGTGCTGTTGCTAACGGTCGAAATGGAACCCGTGACTACGCCGCCGCTATCAACTATGATGATGTCGATCGTACCTTCTCCACTGTAGTTTGTCGTGCTACTAATGATGCTCTTAACCAGGATGCTCAATATAACCTTCACGGTAATCTTGCTGCAACTGACAAAGTTATTAATCCCGCTCCTGTTGTAGGTATTGGCAGTGGTGGTGTAACCGATGAAGTCACTTTGGCTTCTTGTAACGATACTGCTGGTTTAGGTCAAACCGAAGAAGTTAAGTAATTTCTGAGTCAGATAGTATTCACTTAATTCAAAATAATCTCAGGTGGTTTGATTACGGTTGCCACCTGTTTTTATTGTTTTTGGTATGTTATGGTCATAAATTAACCTTGACCAGCTTTAAAGATTTGATTAGCTGTTTGTTGAAAAGCTGGAAATGTCGGTGAAATAATAATATCATCATCACTAAATTGCTGGATCTGATATTCCCCCTCAATTAATTGATAAATTGACAACTTTGGTTGTTTAGGATTACCCAAAAAGTTCCGCCCTCCTAATGCTGCATAGTCAACGATCCAATACTCAGTAATCCCTAGTTCTTCGTAATCTGCGCGTTTTTTAAAGTAGTCATCGCGCCAGTTTGTACTGACGACTTCCACTATTAGTTTAACTGAGGAAGCATTTTCTATAATTGATTCACTAGCCCAACGGGGTTCAGTAGAGATCGCCTCTTGATCAATAACAATTATGTCTGGTTCATATCCTGATTTGCTGTTACTGGATTTGACAATTGATTCTCTGGGAATTATCCACATTCCCCGTTTGCCCATTTGAATAATTGTGAGGATCAATTCTTCGATCAAAAAACCAGTAACTATTGAATGTTTTCCCTTCGGTTTGGGCATTTCCGCGATTATTCCATCATGTAGTTCATAGCGTCCCCCTGTGTTGGGATATTGGGCAACAAAATCATCAAATGTAATTAATTCTGTTAACGTCTGAATCATAGTACATAATAGTAAAAAGAATTGGGATTGGAAGTTAAATAATGGATAATTTATTGATTATCAATTATCCATTATTAATCGCTTATCAAACAAGCGATCGCTTAATTATCTAAGTGGTATATTCGGCGTTAATCTTGACGTAATCGTAGCTTAAATCACAACCCCAAGCGATACCATTACCAGAACCATTGCCAACACAAACGGTTATCAAAACCGTATCTTCTTGTAAATAAGCACCTTGTGCAGCTTGTTTCATATAATTGCTGGCAGCATTGCGATCATACTCCAAAGGTTGTCCGTTTTCCATCATCACATATTCACCCAATGTAATACGTAATTCTTCTTGACGAAATTTAACCCCGGCACGGCCAGCAGCACCAGCAATACGCCCCCAGTTGGGATCACGGCCAAAAATAGCCGACTTAACCAAAGAAGATCCCACAATGGTTTTAGCAATACGTCTTGCTGCTTGATCATCCGGCGCACCAGATACTTGCACTTCCACTAAACAAGTAGCACCTTCTCCATCTCTGGCGATCGCTTTAGCCAAATGTTGACAAACCGCAGTTAACATTTTCTGCAAGGTTTGAGCATTTTTACTATTGAGATCCGTAATGGCCGGAGTACGGGATTGACCATTAGCCAAAGCGATTAAACTATCATTGGTACTGGTATCCCCATCTACGGTAATCTGATTGAAACTTTCATTGGCCGCTTTGCTCAACATTTCTTGCCATAACCCGGTTGATACAGCAGCATCACAGGTAATAAAGGCTAACATAGTAGCCATATCAGGATGAATCATCCCCGATCCCTTGGCAATACCTCCAACCCTAACGGGACGGTTATCGATCATGGTTTCTAGGGCAATTTCTTTGGTCACTAAATCTGTGGTAATAATGGCTTTAGCGGCTGCTTCGTTGCCATTTTCTGCTAAATTTTCCACTAAGGGAGCAATTCCTGCTCGCAAACCCTCCATTTTTATCCTTTGTCCGATCACCCCAGTAGAAGCTAAAAGAACCGCTTCTGAGGGGATGTTTAAGGCTTCGCTTACTAATTGGGATGATTCTAGGGCATCTTGCCACCCTTGTTCCCCTGTTCCTGCATTGGCTTGCCCTGCATTACAAAGGATGGCTTTAGCGATGGCTTTTTCTTGTAGTTTTTGACGGCAATAATCAACACAAGCAGCCCTGACTTGAGATGTGGTAAATACTCCGGCTGCGATCGCTTCTACTTCTGAGACAATTAAGGCTAAATCAGGTTTTCCTGAAGGTTTTAAACCTGCTGCTATCCCCGACGCTTTAAACCCTTTGGCGGCGGTTATTCCCCCCGCAATTTTTACATAATCCATAAATTAGATGTTCCTGTTTCCTCAGACAAATTCTTTACAGAGGTCATTGTACTACTAAGATAGAACAGGGTGCATGATGAATTATATAGTTACTGACACTACCTAATAATAGTTCTGATAGTCCACTACGACCGCGACGACCAACAATAATTAAATCAGCACCCCATTCCTTAGCCGTAGCACAGATTTTTTCTCCTGGTTTTCCATAAGTATAGTCTGATTGTGCTTTAATACCCTGATCAATGGCTTTCTCGGTTAATCTTTTCAGCCAAATTTGCAGGCCTTCTAAACTTTCTTGGATTAATTTTTCTTCTAATTCCACCATTTCTTGAGTACAAATTGAACCGTATCCCGATATTTCTGAGCAAATGGGTAAATCCAATGTTCTTGTTAGATTTTCCTGAATGACTGTTATAATCATTAACTGACTATCTTGCCCTTTTGCTAGGTTTAAGGCAGTTTCAAAAACCTTTTGGCTGCTATCTTCTTCTGCTATCCCAACTAAAATTTTTTGATATGTGGTAGTAAGTGTATTGGTTTCTAAAGCTGCGGAATTCAAGACTTGTTGACTTTCAATTTGGTTTGTCATAGCCCACCCCGTTTTTATAAATTATCCTTCTACTCTAAGCTTGACATATTTTTTTGTATATGGCTCAATTTTGATAGAAAAGTTAATATCTTAAGAGTATAGGTAATAATTAATTTATTTTCTAGAAAACCAATATCCAGGGTTTAATGTTTATGATTATGGCTCAAGGTTCTATTAATGTTACGATTAAATTGTTTGCTATTTATCAAGAAGTTTATGGAATTACTGAATTGATACGACAGTTTCCTTTGGAAACAACGGTTAGTGAGGTTTTATCTCTTATTATTGAAGAACATCCTCAATTACAAAAATGGCAAAGTATTACTCGTTTCTCTGTTAATTATCAATTCGTAGAAGCTGATACAAAATTACAAGATGGCGATGAATTAGTCTTTATTCCTCCTGTTAGTGGTGGGTAATTTTTTAAGATTGTAGGGTTCAACGGCCGTTGAACCCTAGGAAAATGTGTGGCATTAGTAAAGTTTCATAGTTAATTCTTGTTGATATCTTTTTGTTAAAGGATGAGTATTACCCAATATTTGAAAAATAGAAATCATGGCTTTTCTAGCACCATCATTTTTATATTCTCTGTTGTTTTCAACAATATTTAAAAATAACTTTAAAGCTTCTTCGTATTCTTCGCATAATGTATATTTTGCACCTTGAGAAAATTGCTGTTCTAACTCATTTTCTCCATCAATACTAGCCATTCTTTTGAACTCAATCAAACTTTTCATACCTTGTGCCTTGGCATAATACTCTTTTTGTTCAACACCAATAGTCGACAACATTTTATCAGCATCTTCGAGACGATTAAGACGGATTAAAAAGTTAACTGTTTCCAGAATAAGTTGCGGATGTTCTGGATATTTTGCAAATAATTCATCTAATATTTCTTTGGCTTTAGGGACATTTTTTTCTGCCATAGATTGGTGCATTTGCTCAAGTTTATGTTCTAAATCAGAGGTTAAATTAAATTGTTTAAGTAACTCCTTAATTTCGGCTTCTGATACAACTCCAACAAACCCTTGATTAATTTTACCTTCAAAAGCAATTTTTACGTCTGGAACACCCTCAACACTAAACTGTTTAGCTAAGTCAGGATGAGCATCGATATCAATAGTTGCCAAAATAAAATCATATTCTTGCAGTAATTTTTCTAAGATTGGTTTTAATAGTTTACAAGGACCACACCAAGTGGCAAAAAAATCAATAACTACTGGTTTTTTATAAGAATTTTCAATAACTTCTTGTTGAAAATTACTCGGCTCAACAACAACAGCGTAACCCACAATCTTAACTCCTTACTGTGATGATTTGCATAGCCATAAGTCTATACATCTTGTAATTTTAGCTGTGAATAATCCCTTATCCCCTCTTACTTATCATTTTCTTTAACAAATTAACTATCTAGATTTATAAATCATGCTTATTGAAAATGAGTGATTGTTCTCATAGTTTGTAAAGCAATGTAACGATATTTGTTAAGGTCTGTTGCAAAAATCACTAATTTTGAGAAATTAGCCCCATAAAAGCAAACGTACATGATACGATGCAACCCGTAATCCTTTCTGGAAATTAGGAGAATAGCCTTGGTTTTACGGGTAGCTGTTGTCGGTTCAGGGCCGGCCGGATCTTCCGCCGCCGAAACATTAGCAAAAGCTGGCATAGAAACATATTTATTTGAAAGAAAATTAGATAACGCTAAACCCTGTGGGGGTGCTATTCCCCTATGTATGGTAAGCGAATTTGATTTACCCCCCGAAATTATCGATCGCCGGGTGCGGAAGATGAAAATGATCTCCCCATCCAACGTAGAAGTTGATATTAACCTCGATCGCCAAGACGAATATATTGGTATGTGTCGTCGGGAAGTTCTCGATGGGTTCCTACGCGATCGCGCTGCCAGGTTAGGAGCTAACCTAATTAATGGCACAGTTTATCAATTAGACCTTCCCAAAACTAACAACGGTGCTTACACCCTGCATTATGCGGATCATTCCAACGGGAACTCTGTAGGAGAAAAGAAAACCCTACAAGTAGATGTAGTGATCGGTGCAGATGGTGCTAACTCTCGGGTTGCTAAGGCCATTGATGCTGGAGACTATAACTATGCGATCGCTTTCCAAGAGCGTATCCGCTTACCCCAGGATAAAATGGCCTACTATGAAGACCTAGCTGAGATGTATGTAGGGAAAGATGTTTCCCCCGACTTCTACGCTTGGGTATTCCCCAAATACGACCACGTGGCCGTAGGAACGGGAACCATGAAGGTTAATAAGTCTCTCATCAAAGAATTACAGGCCGGAATACGCACTCGTGCAGCGCGCAGACTAGAAGGTGGTGAGATCATTAAAGTAGAAGCTCATCCTATACCCGAACATCCCCGTCCCCGTCGTGTAGTGGGTCGTGTGGCCTTGGTTGGAGACGCTGCTGGTACTGTTACTAAGTCTTCTGGTGAAGGTATCTATTTCGCCGCAAAATCAGCCCGTATGTGTGCTGAAACCATTGTGGAAATGAGCAACGCTGGTCAACGCATTCCCACTGAAGATGATTTAAAAATCTATCTCCAGCGTTGGGATAAGCAATATGGCATGACTTACCTAGTATTAGATATCCTACAACGGGTATTCTATCGTACCGATGCCACTCGTGAAGCGTTTGTGGAAATGTGTTCTGATAAGGATGTACAACGGATGACCTTTGATAGTTATCTCTACAAAACCGTTGTCCCTGCTAACCCCTTAGTACAAATGAAAATTACCGCTAAAACCATCGGTAGTTTACTAAGAGGTCACGCTTTAGCTCCATAGTTTTTCCTCAGATTAAGTCAAGTGTTGGGGTGAGTTAAGCTCACCCTTTTTTTTAACCTTTTTTGGGGAGTTTCGGGAGATGGGGAGACGGGGGAGTGTGGGGAGAAAATAGCTTAATCCCCTACTGACTCAGAGAATAGCTGAAAAAAATTAAGATTTAACGAATTCCAACCCGTTTTCTTTGCCATATCGTTCCATGAAGCGCATAAAACGATCCCATTCGTCTTGTGAGTTCATAATCAAAAAAGCTTCGATGGATGTGGGTTTTCCGTTAACAAATTTTCCTTTGACTTCACTGGTAGTGATCTCTCCTTCTTCATCTACTAAATACATTCCAGTAATATCATCGGTACTTTGAGCATCAAAAATTTTGGGAGAGTCAAAGCGAAAGGTTGCAGTACCAGTGTCACCCTTTTTACCACGAGTTAAACGGATGTCGGGAATAACGGTTTCTGAAACGCCACGAGAAAATTGAATTTGAGCCATGCTTGTTATCCTTTAATTAAATCTACATGATCATTAATTTATCATTTCATCAACTCCCAGGTATAGTGATCATTGCTTGAATGCTATGGCAAGACGGAACAGTACGAAAATTGGTTAGGATATTTTTAGCAACTTTTCAAGCTTATCTGATCAGTATTGTAATATCTTGTGCTATATCTATCTATCCCCAATCATTGCCTATGACTCTCTTAGAAGCAGAAGTTCACATCTCCTTACGAGAATTTTTACGACATCAGGGACAACCTATATGGGACCACCATTTAACTATGGCACGTTTGGTGTCTCGCGCGTTACGCTTGGATCGATCGGCTTTAATTCAAACGGGAAGCACTTTTTCTCGTTATGCGTTAAGTTATTTAGTGCCTTGTTTATTGAGCGATCGCCCTATTTTATTAGTGGTTCCTTTCAATATCCAACAAAAATTAATAGAGGAGGATATTCCTTATCTTCAGGGATGGTTAAATACGAATAAAGCGATCGCTACTGAAACGCAAGAGGTTGATTTTACAACGTTTAAGGGATTGTTTCTGGTTTCTCCTGATGTTTGGTTAGGCGATCGTTTAGATAATAGAGGTGGCTTTCCTGATGATATTTTAACTTTAATTGATCAAGCTGATTATTTGGAAGAATGGACAAAAAATCATTTAACTTTGACTATTTATCCTGATGATTGGCAACAATTACAACAAGAGTATTCTTCTTCTGGTAATTTAATTCAAGAAGTTAAGTTATTCTTGGAACAATCTATTTTTAGCCGTCCTAATAATCCTTATCAATGTTGTTTACTAGACAATGAAGAAAGAGAAAGTTTAGCTTATCTCTGTGATACCATTAATCATCATCCTTTATTACAAGGTTTTGCTGAATCTTTTAAGGATAATAATCAACTTTTATGGGCATCAATTAATCAAGATGATAAAACTTTTTTAATTAATTCTAGTCCTCTGGATGTTTCTGATATTTTATCACCCCATTTAGATAAGTCTACTATGGTTTTGATGGGAGGGTTTCTTGATAATCAAAAAATGGCTCCTATTTATCGAAAAACTATTGGTTTAAATCAAGATATTTTATGTTTAAAATTCTTTCCCCATCGTCAAAATGAATTGATTAATTTATATATTCGAGATCGTTTACCGATGCCGAATACTCCAGAATTTCATCAAGTATTAATTGAAGAGGTTAAAAAGCTTGTTTTTGGTTGCTATGAAAGCTTAAAACCTATTACTATTATTGTCGATGATGTTCCAGCAAAAGCTCAGGTTGCTACTTTTTTAGCAGCAGAATTTGGTTCACAAGTCAAGGTCGAAAATACAACAATTGATGAAGATAGTATTTTGATTAGTGGTTGGAAATTTTGGCATCAAAATCAAGGAAAATTACCCAATCCTCAATTATTAATTATTGCTACTTTACCAATACCTTCTCTAGAAAATCCTTTGGTTGCTGCTCAAGTTAATTACTGCAAAAAACAACATAAAGATTGGTTTCGCTTTTATCTTTTACCCACTGCTTTGACAGAAATACAAAGAGCAGTTATGCCTTTGAGAGAGTCTCAAGGAATTGTAGCATTGTTAGATAATAGAGTGAATTATCGTAGTTATGGAAATCTCATTTTAACGGCATTAGAACCCTATGCTAAACTTGATTATATTGATCTAAATTGGTTAGAAGATAAAATAAATATTTATTAATATTATTTAGTGTTTAATTATTGATAAAAAATGAACAAAATTAACAAAATTTTAGATATTATTACAGCTAGATTAAACGAAGAATGGATAATAGGCTATGATTCTCAACAGTTTTATAAACTCACTCAAAACTATCTGAAACAATTTACAGACTTAAAACAGAGTATTGATAATCCTAGAATTATATTAGTTAATAATAATAATAATTTTGAATTCCTAGCTGCTTTTTTAGCTAGTATTATGAGTGATTACCACGTTTTTTTGTGCGATAAAAAATGGCAAGAAAAAGAATGGAAAGAAGTTTTAAATTTAGTTAAACCCAATTTGATATTAGGATTAAATATTGATTATAATCTAGACAAATATACAAATAATTGGCAATTACCTAATAAAAACCTAATCATGATTCCCACAGGAGGGACATCAGGAAATATTCGTTTTGCTATCCATACTTGGGAAACTTTATCAGCATCGGTTCAAGGATTTATTGATTTTTTTGAGCTTGAAAAAGTAAACTCTTTTTGTGTATTACCCTTACATCATGTCAGTGGTTTAATGCAGTTTATGCGCTCTTTTTTAACTCGCGGTAAAATCATAATTTATCCATACAGCAATCTAAAAAAAGAAATATTTCCATCCTTAAATTTTGCAGACTATTTTATCTCATTAGTTCCCACACAACTACATTTTTTGTTAACTTTCAATCCAGAATTTTTAAAACAATTTAAAACTATTTTATTAGGAGGTGCGTCTCCCTGGAATTCTTTATTGACAAAAGCAAGAGAATATAAACTAAACCTTTCTCCTACTTATGGAATGACAGAAACAGCATCACAAGTTGTTACCTTGAAACCAGAAAATTTCCTACAAAATAATAAGAGTACAGGACAAATTTTACCCCATGCTCAAATTAATTTAACCAAAGAAAGACTGATTAAAATTAAAGCAAAATCTCTTTATTTTGGATATTATCCTAATTACCAACTAAAAGAACATTTAATAACCGATGATTTAGGTTATTTTGATGAAGAAAACTATTTATATATTTTAGGGAGAAACAGTCAAAAAATAATTACAGGAGGAGAAAATGTTTTCCCAAAAGAAATTGAAAATGTTATTTTAGAAACTAATCTAGTTCAAGATATTGCTATTATTGGAGTAGAAGATGAACAATGGGGAGAAGTAGTCACAGCCATATATGTCCCCCAAGATGAAAAAATAAATGTTAATCTTATTAAAAAGATAATCAAACAACAATTGAGTCCCGTTAAACAACCAAAATATTGGGTTCAAGTACAAAAATTACCACGAAATCAACAAGGTAAGTTAAACTATCAAATATTACAAAAAATTGCTAAAACCTACCTTAATCAAAAAAATCCTCTATAATCAGAAAAACAAAGCAGAGACTGCTAACTTCAGCCCCTGCCGTAACTGTCTATAAAATTCAGGTATTGTAATTAAATATCTGAATTTAATATATAGCTTCTTCTTGGTGGGTTTCGATGGTGCAATCAGAAGTAGGATAAGCAACACAGGTTAAAACAAACCCTGCTGCAATTTGGTCATCATCTAAGAAAGACTGATCGCTTTGGTCTACAGAACCAGAAGCAACTTTACCGGCACAGGTAGAACAAGCACCTGCACGACAAGAATAAGGTAAGTCAATTCCTTGTTCTTCTGCTACATCAAGGATGTACTCGTCTTCAGGTACATCGATGGTTGTGTTAATTCCTTCGGCTTCATTAACGAGAGTAACCTTGAAAGTTGCCATGATTGTGTCCTCTTCTAGAATAAAATAGGTTGCTTGAATGGGATAAGGAGCATTGCTCAGCATAACTATCTATACTGTGCTGAAACTCCTTAATCCTTAAGGAAAAAATTTAATACAATGCTTCTTCTTGGTGAGTTTCGATGACGCAGTCAGAGGTGGGATAAGCAACACAGGTTAAAACGTATCCTGCTTCGATTTGATCGTCATCTAAGAAAGACTGGTCGCTTTGATCTACGCTACCACTGATGATTTTACCAGCACAGGTAGAACAAGCACCTGCACGACAAGAATAAGGTAACTCAAGACCTTGTTCTTCTGCTACATCAATGATGTACTCATCTTCAGGTACTTCAATAGTTTGGTCAAGACCTTGCTCTGCGTTTTTTAAAGTAACTTTGTAAGTTGCCATGTTTCGAGTGTCCTCTTATCAAGTGATCGGATGGTGGTGTTCGTTTATGAAGCTTAAATAATTAAGCCTCAATAATAAGCTTCTGATCTGATAGTAAAACAAAAACTCCTCTAGTCAATAAGGCATTAGTAATGAGATTCTTAAATAAAGTTAAAATAAGTTTTGCTTATGTGTTGAAAGTAAGGCGTAAGTCTAGATTTTTTCAGGGTTGCATAGTCTATAACCTATAGTTAATAGTCCTTACACCTACATCTCCTCACTAATTTTTTATGGGATAAACTCTGACTTATTAGCATTAGTTATATTTATAATAGTGATTGATGACTTAAGTGGATATCTCAGTCATCAGTGATCAGTTTTTTAGTCTCTCCAACGCCTCCAGAAAAGTGAGATAATCAGTTAAGTATTTTACAGGGTAGGATAAGGATGTCTCTCACTTCTCAGCTTTCTCATCCAATTAAAGTTGGTATTGTCGGTACCGGATATGCAGCGAAACGACGGGCCGAAACGTTGATTGAAGATGAGCGATCTCAACTTTGTTCTGTGACTGGATATACCCCAGAAAATGTGGCTGATTTTTGTCAATCCTATCATGTTTCTTCTTATGAAAATTGGCAAGATTTAGTTACAGATAAAAGTTTAGATTTGGTGGTGATTTCTAACGCTAATCAATTACACGGAAAAATCACTAAACTTGCTTTAGAAAATAATAAAAATGTCATTATCGAATATCCTTTATCTTTAGACTATAAAGAAGCATTTGAATTATTAGAATTAGCTAAGAAAAAAGAGAAATTATTACATATTGAACACATCGAAATATTAGGAGGGATGCACCGAGCAGTTCAAAAACATTTATCGAAAATTGGCAAGGTATTTTATGGACGTTATACAACTATTGATATGAAAAATCCTGCACCCATAAGATGGACTTTTAATAAACAATTGTTTGGCTTTCCTTTCAAAGCAGCTTTACCGAGGATACACCGTTTTACGCACTTATTTGGAGAAGTAAAGAGCGTAAATTCTCATTTAAAGTATTGGGATAGAGAAGATAAAGATTATTATAATGGTTGTTTATGCACGGCTCAATTATTATTTGAAAATGAATTGACAGTGGACTTATTATATGGTAGAGGAGATATTTTTATGGTAAGCGATCGCACCTTTGAATTACATGGAGAAAGTGGTCAAATTATTTTTGAAGGAATAGAAGGAAAATTAATAACTTCAGAGGGAACCCAACGGATTGAATTAGAAAGTCGTCGGGGTTTATTTGCGTTAGATACGAGGATAGTTTTAGATCATTTATTTGACAATAAACCCCTATATATTAACCCAGAATCAAGTATTTATGCCCTAAAAGTTGGGGAAACTGCTTATCAATCTGCTATTTCAGGAAAGAGTGTTTATGTCTAAAACCGGTCAACTACCCTGTCATCCATCTCTTAAAAGAAGATGACTGTCATCTTTCCATATTATTTAGGTAAAATGAATGACTAAACCTGATGGTCAGTAAGATTAAGCTATGATTATAAATTATGCTTGATCATCAGACCGAACTGCCTGTTATTTAATTCTTCTATTGCTAGACAGTCAAAATCTAACCTAAGACACAATGACAACAGATAACATCCGACTACGTAACGAATTTATTAATACACAAGTAATCACCCGTGAAGGGGGTAAAAAGCTCGGGGTTGTTAAAGACATTTTAGTGGATATCGATCAACGAGAAGTTGTCGCTTTGGGACTACGGGACAATATGCTTTCTTTGTCTGGTATGCCCCAGTATATGTACATTACCAGTATTCGGCAAATCGGTGATGTCATTTTAGTTGACAATGAAGATGTGATCGAAACCGTTGAAATTGATCTTTACTCTCCTGTGATTAACTCAGAAGTTATCACAGAAGCAGGAGAACCCCTGGGCCGTGTGAGAGACTTCCAGTTTGACCTAGAAACCGGTCAAGTTTCTTCCATCATTATTGCTTCTCTAGGTTATCCACAAATTCCCGATCAAGTTCTCAGTACCTACGAGATACCTATGGAGGAAGTGGTTAGCAGTGGTCCCAACCGTTTAATTGTCTTTGAAGGGGCCGAGGAACGTTTAACCCAGTTGACTGTAGGTGTGTTAGAAAGATTAGGATTAGGTACTCCTCCTTGGGAAAAAGAAGACGAGGACTATCTCTATTCTCCCCCAACGGCCAAACCGGAAAATCAACTAGGAACTGGTATTCCCATCAAAACCCCCATACAAGCAAAACAACAGGTTGTTGAAGAACGTTGGGACGAAGACACCTGGGAACAACCTATTACCCCACCTCCTCCCAGACGACGCGAGGAGTCCATTCGTTATGAAGAATACGAGGATGACTACGAAGAGGATAACTGGGGAGAAACCCAACGGGAAGAACCTGTTTCTTATGAACCTCCCGTTCAAGAAAAAGAATACGAATATGATGATGTTCAAGGGGATATTTGGGACGACGATGTTGAACCGGAACCCTATAACCCCCGTCCTGTAAATATTCCTCAAAAACAAAAACAACCGGAATATTACGAAGAAGAAGCTTAAAAATTGTTAATCTAAAAGGTGGGTATTCCCACCTTTTTTGATAGTTTTATTCAGTATTTTGAGGTCAAATAAATTAGTAAAATGCTATTAAATTATAATCCTCGTCATTGTTTACCTTCTGCCGAAGAGTTACCAGACTCTGATGATACACCCGTGGATAATCAATTACAACACTTAATTCCTGGACTGTTAGAAGCTATTCTCGCTATTATTTGGTCAGAAAGAATGGACTGGTATTTTGGGGTAGATATGGGTATCTATTACGACCCCCAACAACCCACTGATGTTATTGTACCGGATGGTTTTTTAAGTATTGGAGTTCCCCGTATTATTGATTCAGACTTACGGTTATCCTATGTATTATGGGATGAACAGGTTATCCCGACAATGGTGTTAGAAGTGGTTTCTCAAACTAGAAGGGGAGAATATTCTAAAAAGAAAGAAGATTATGCAAAAATGGGGGTTTTATATTATGTGATTTATAACCCTTTACGGAAAAGAAAACCCCGTTTAGAAGTTTATCAATTAAATAATCAAGAATACGATTTATTAGAGGGAGAACCGGTTTGGTTATCAGAAATAGGTTTAGGTATTGGTAAAGAAATAGGAGTTTATCAAGGGGTTGAAAGAGAATGGTTATATTGGTATGATCGAGAAGGTAAGCGGTATTTTACTCCTGAAGAAAGGATTATAGAGGCTGAAGAAAAGGCTAAAAAATTAGAGGAAAAGTTAAGAAGTTTAGGGATTGATATTTCTGAGTTATCTTAAATAGTATAGTTGAAGAAGATAAGATAATCAATTTTAAAATTGGTTAACTGACTAAAATTTAAGCATCCAAAGATGATGTTTATTGAATAATTTGTTTTCCTATCTTTCCTCTTTTAACTGTTCATTGGTAACTGATAACTGATAACTGTTCACTGTTCTTTCCATCCTTCGATCGCACCTGCAACAAATGCACCAATAGTATTACTTTTCATTGCTTCTAATAATCCTTGTTTACAAGCTTTTATGGCTTTTTGTTTCCAAGTTGGATTAGTTTCAATTTGTTCTATAACAATACTAGCAATTTTCAAGCGATCGCTGGTATTATTATTAGGGTTAGTTTGGGAATTTTGTTCAATTAATCGATTGATTTTGTTAACTATTTCTTCTAAGTTTGATGATGATTCATTATTAATAACATCTCTTCCTGTATAGCTTTCTCCTATTGTTACATTATCTAATTGATTATTAGTATTATCACCGCTTCCTAAACTGGTTTGATTAATATTAGACATATTTCCTCCTGGAGATTTGATATTATATTGATTATACACTTGAATTAATTTATTTTCTCTATCTTCGATGATCATCTCTAAATCACTAATAATACTTTTTAAGTTAACTATAAGCTTCTTTAAAGACTCATTTTCTTGTTTGTCTTCTTTTAAGGTATTTATATGATCTTTGAGACTCTCAATAGTTTCATCTTTACTATGAATAGTTAATTTAATTTCTTTAATTTGTTCTTGATAAAGTTTGATAAGTTCTAGGTAATCATTAGGTTCCATTCTCTATCAATCACCTTATTCGTTTACTGTATCATTATTTTGACCAAAATTCATATTTAGACGTTCTTTATTATACTTATTTGTTAAATCTTCAAAAAATTCCAGTTGTTCGTTTAAATTATTAATTTGTTTTTGTTTTTGCTCAATTTGCATTTGTTTTGATTCGATAATTTCTTCTTTAGATTCTAGAATCGCCTCATATTTTTCTTCTATTAATTTTCTAGTCTTTTTATATTCTTTTTGTAGTTCCCTAATCATCTGACTAGAAACTTGATTTTGTGTAATATTCTGTTCTTCTTCTATTGTTTCAATTCCTTGTCCATCGGGTAATAATTTAATAGTTTTAATTGGTTGAGATTGATCGGGAAGATTAGCCAAAATGTCAACAATATTATCTAGACTGTTGATTTGTTGGTTACTAATATCAATTTCTTTCTCTTTCCCTGCTAATTTTTTTTGATAAGATGCTTCTATTTCTCTCAGGTTAAATTGATAATCTTGGATAAAATCTTGATGTATTTTTGCTTTATTTGCATCAGGAGAAACTTTAACTTTAATAACAACCATTCCTTCCCCTTTGTTTTCAATTGTTTCAATTTCTAAAGGTGTTTCTTGATGTTTAACTTGCACTTCTTTAAACGCAGATGCAAATGCTTTCCAGTTAATACCATTCTGAAAAATTAAAACAATACTATCTAAAACTTGTTTAAATAATTTACTAAATTCTCCTAGTTCAAAATCGCCACTACTGGGACGACGTTCTTGTTTATTGTTGAGAAAATAAACATATTGACAATCAATCTTATCTAAAATGGTACTCTGATCAATATTCCAGCCTTCTATACAAGCACCGGTTAAATAAACATGGGTTAAATTAGTATTAATAGCGTTTACTTCCGTTAAATTACTGTCTCTTAAATCAGCATTTTTAAAAGTAGCTTCGCTTAAGTCTGCTTGGGCAAAATTTGCCCCTTTTAGATTAGCATTATCCAAGTTTGCTCCCCGTAAATTTGCTTTAAAATAGTTCTTTTTATAGCCCATATTGGGGTTAATTAATAATTCTCTAACATGGGGTTGAGATAACAGGTTTTTACCTACTCTTGCTAAGTCCAGGTTCTTAACTCCTTGAAAACGAGTCCTTGTCAAAGATTTTGCCCGTAAATCGCAATTTTTCAGGGTTGCACCTGTAAAGTCTGCATCGGTTACTGTTGCGCTATAGAAACTTGTTCCTCCCCAGGAAGCAAAAGCAAGGGCAAACTCCCTTAACCAAGCGTCTCTAGGGTCTCCTTTTATGGTACGATAGGAGATAACACAGGCAAGAAGGGTTAACGCTACGGCTACGGATACGGCAAAGGCTACGGCTCCGGCTACGGCTCCGGCAAAGGCAAAAGCTACGGCTCCGGCAAAGGCAAAGGCTACGGATACGGCAAAGGCTACGGCTACGGCTCCGGCTACGGCTCCGGCTACGGCTACGGCTCCGGCAAAGGCAAAGGCAAAGGCTATGGCTCCGGCAAAGGCTACGGCAAAGGCCACGGCTACGACTCCGGCTACGGCAAAGGCTACGGCTCCGGCTACGGCAAAGGCAAAGGCTATGGCAAAGGCTCCGGCCGCCAAACCCTTACGATAAGATGTAACACAGAAGATGAAGAGAGAGGCAAGGGTTAATCCTCCCGATATTTTATATTCTATACCAGAACCATCAAAAATCCAAGAAATATAATATCCACTCCATCCCGATAAAAAGCCAGATAAAGCAACTAAAATCATGGCAGCTAATAGTAACAATATTTTAGATTTTAGTGTTAATCCTCCCTTAGCTTTAATAAACTTTGTTTCGGTTAAATTCGCTTCTTGAAAATTAGTTCCTCGGATATCACATTCACTAAAATCACACCCAGATAAGTCCTTTCCTCTAAAGTTTTGACCTCTTAAGTCTTGTCCTTTAAAGTCTCTTATTCCTTCTGTATATTGTTTGAAAATTTCAGTTGATTTCATAGTTATTTGTGATAAATAATAGTTTTTAGGATGTAGAAAGTCTTGACTCAAGAATTATTAAAAAAACTTTTGACTTCTGACTTCTGACTTCGTTAACCTCCCCATTCTTCTTGTCTTAATTGACGAACCCATTGAGAACTATCAGCTAAATCTTCTCTATCTTGCCACATTCCCAGAAAAGACTCATCTTCTAAAGGAGTTAAGCTTGACTTTTCTTCTTGTTCATTAGGAATAGAATGCAGTAATTTTTCCAAAAGTGCTTTTTGTTCATCCTCTGTTAAAGAATGAATAATTTGAACTAAAGAATCTAATAATTTACTATTCATTTTCACTACCTTCCTCTTCAACTGCACCATAACCTAATAAAATTGAACTCAACTCAACGACGTTACCAATAATAGCGATCGCAGGTGCTTCAAAATTAGCTGTTTCTACTTGTTCAATAATAGTTTCTAAAGTTCCTATTAACTGTTCTTGTTCGCTTCTTGTTCCCCAACGAATTAAAGCAATAGGAGTTGCAGAAGTTAAGCCACCTTTTTGTAATTTTGTAATAATATTAGGGAGGTTATGAACACCCATATAAATAACAATAGTTTCTGAACCTTGAGCGATCGCTTCCCAATTAATTTTAGGCCGATATTTTCCTACTGCTTCGTGACCGGTGACAAAAGTAACAGAAGAGCTATAACCGCGATGAGTGACAGGAATACCAGCATAAGCAGGGGCCGCAATACCAGAAGTAATTCCCGGAACCACTTCCACCGGAATACCTGCATTAACTAAGTCTTGCATCTCCTCTCCTCCCCGACCAAACACAAAGGGGTCACCACCTTTGAGACGAACCACCACAGGATATTGTCGCGCTTTTTCCATTAAAATTTGAGTAGTTTCTGCTTGTAACTTGGAGTGACGGCCGCGACGTTTCCCTGCGTGGATTTTAATCGCTTTTTCACCGATCATATCCAGTATGGGAGGGCTTACCAGCGCGTCATAAACCACCACATCAGCGTGTTCAAGCAAAGTTTTGCCTTTTATGGTCATTAACCCAGGATCACCCGGCCCTGCCCCCACTAAATAGACTTTACCTAAACAAGTTTCGCTGATATTTTGCGTCATTACGCGATTTCCTCTATTATTCAGTGATCAGTTATGAGTAACCAGTGATCAATTATGTTTTTATCCACTGATTTACCATCATTTGAGCGAGTTCTGGGGTTGCGCCTAAAGGTTGTCCTAAGTTAAATTGAACTTCGGGTAAACTTTCTTGTAATTGTTGAACTTGTTGGGCGATTATATTGGTAATGCCTCCTGTAAAGAGAAAATAAGGCACAATGGTGATTTGTTTTTTACCTTGTTTCACCAAGACGTTAACTTGCTCTGATAAACTAGGTTTGATACTCCAGTAAGCAACCTTAGCCTTTAATTTAGTTGCGATCGCTTCAACGGAAACATTTCCCCCTTGACGACGACTCCCATGAGAGATAATAATTCTAGCGTCTTGGGGATAGATTGATAACTGATGAGAGATAATCTTAATCAACCCTTCATAACTTCCTAAATAGGGACATAACTCTATTTTTATTGTAAGGCCAATTTTTTCTTGCGCTATAGCTATTTCTCTAGGGATATCTTCCCGAACATGAACCCCTGGTAAGAGAAATAAAGGAACAATTTTCAGGGTTTTAATGCCTACTGTTTCTAGTTTAATGGCAAATTGTTGAATTTTCGTAGATAAAGGAACCTCAGATAATTCTAGAGATGCTGTTTGTACCATCGTTACAGGAGATAATACCGCGCAATGGCCGTCTTTATCTGGGTTGTTTGTTTTATTGGTAGAAAATTGTAGTTGTTCTTCTACTAAATAGGATAATCGTTCTAAAGCAATTTGTGGCCGAGGATCACGACTACCGTGGGAAACAAGGAGATAAGCTGATGTTAAAGTCAAGGGATTTATAGATATTTGTCTATGTTTATTAGTTTAGTTTAATCCCATTTTCATGAACTTAGGCTACAGATATGTACATTGTAGGGCTTAACTGCCGTTGATCTCCACAAAAATTGGCATAAGTGATGAAAAAGCAGAGCCTAAGATGTCAAAATAGTATACAACGATCCAACGAAGATGGTAAAAAGCAAACCATTTTCACCAACCCTGCACTTTTACTTTTAGGGCAGGGATTGCCTAGACCAATCTAAGTGACGTAAGAGGTGAATACCGCATTGAGACACAGCTTGGTACACACTTCCGAATGCTTCCCTAGTTCGGACTATCTGTAAACCTAATTGGTGAGGTGCTATTGGACAGGACATCTTAGTTGTGTTGCGGGAGGGGACTTAAACGAGTTAGGGGGTTCTCGGCCTTATCGGCATACTAAAACCCCCTCCCGTAAGGGATATGTAAAGCCGTCCAAATAGGACGGGGTTTCAAAGCCAAAATTTCTGATGAATTTAAGCGATATTACTCATCCTAACCAGCTACACGGTTTATCAATTCGACAATTAGAAGACGTTTCCCGTCAAATTCGAGAAAAGCATTTAGAAACCATTGCTGCCAGTGGAGGACACCTTGGCCCAGGGTTAGGGGTGGTAGAATTGACCGTTGCCCTCTATCAAACCCTCGATCTCGATCGCGATAAAGTGATCTGGGATGTGGGCCACCAAGCCTATCCCCATAAAATGTTAACCGGTCGTTATCACCGTTTTCATACCCTACGGCAAAAGGATGGCATTGCTGGCTACCTAAAACGCTGCGAAAGCGAATTTGATCATTTTGGTGCTGGACACGCTTCTACCAGCATTTCTGCCGGCTTAGGGATGGCATTAGCGAGAGACGCAAAGGGAGAAGATTATAAAGTTGTCTCTATCATTGGTGATGGCGCGTTAACTGGTGGTATGGCCCTGGAAGCTATTAACCACGCCGGACATTTACCCCACACTAATTTAATGGTGGTGTTGAACGATAACGAAATGTCCATTTCTCCCAACGTTGGGGCTATTTCTCGCTATCTCAACAAAGTTCGTTTGAGTGATCCGGTGCAGTTTCTCTCCGATAACCTGGAAGAACAATTTAAACATTTACCCTTCTTTGGAGAGTCTTTAACCCCTGATATGGAACGGGTTAAAGAAGGTATGAAACGCCTGGCCATGCCTAAAGTTGGGGCTGTGATCGAAGAATTGGGCTTTAAGTATTTTGGCCCTATTGATGGTCATAACTTAGAGGAACTGATTTCTACCTTTAAACAGGCCCATAAAACCCCTGGCCCTGTGTTTGTTCATGTAGCTACTGTCAAAGGTAAAGGCTACGAACTTGCAGAAAAAGATCAGGTGGGCTACCATGCTCAAAGTCCTTTTAATTTGGCTACCGGTAAGGCTATTCCTTCCAATAAACCCAAACCCCCCAGTTATTCCAAAGTTTTCGCCCATACCCTGACAACCTTAGCGCAAAATAATCCCAAAATTATCGGTATCACTGCAGCTATGGCCACAGGAACCGGTTTAGATAAACTCCATGCTAAACTCCCTAAACAGTATATTGATGTGGGTATTGCTGAACAACACGCGGTGACTTTGGCTGCCGGGTTAGCTTGTGAAGGTATACGCCCTGTAGTTGCAATTTACTCCACTTTCTTACAACGGGCTTACGATCAGGTTTTACACGATGTTTGCATCCAAAACCTTCCCGTTTTCCTCTGTTTAGATCGCGCCGGTATTGTTGGGGCCGACGGACCAACTCACCAAGGATTATACGATATTTCTTATCTGCGTTGTATTCCTAATTTAACCATCATGGCCCCCAAAGATGAGGCGGAGTTACAGCGTATGGTGGTAACAGGGATTAATTATACCGATGGACCCATTGCTATGCGTTATCCTCGTGGTAGTGGCGTGGGTGTTCCTTTGATGGAAGAAGGTTGGGAACCCATTCCTGTGGGCAAAGGAGAAATTCTTCGCAACGGTGATGATGTGCTTCTCGTTGCTTATGGAACTATGGTTCATCAGTCTTTACAAGTGGCTGAACTACTGAAGGAACACGGTGTTGAAGCAACGGTAATTAATGCCCGTTTTGTTAAACCTTTGGATACCGAGTTAATTGTACCTTTAGCGCAACGCATTGGTAAGGTAGTTACTTTGGAAGAAGGTTCTTTAATGGGTGGTTTTGGTTCAGCAGTTGCTGAAGCTTTACTGGATAATGATGTGGTTGTCCCCATTAAACGGTTTGGGGTTCCTGATAAATTAGTTGATCATGCTAAACCTGATCAATCAAAGGCTGATTTAGGTTTAACCAGTCCTCAAATTGCTGAACAAATCAGACAACTTTTCTTTAAGGTAGCACAACCTTCTGTGGTGGTTTAACCTTACATAATTTTTATGGGGGGAGTTTCTTAATTCCTCCTATTTGTTCAAAACCCTAGCACTAGGGTTTTTTGTATCTTTAAACCTGTCATTCTCAGGAACTCCGAATCTCTTTAAGGTTTGAAAGTTCCTCCTCGAATAAACCAACCAATAAACCCACTAAAAACAGCAGTCACAGTAATAATTAAAAACTGTCTCCAGTTTTTTAACTCTCCTACTTTTTCAGCTAAGTCAGGAATCTTATCAATGGGAGTTTTCCAGTCTTCTAAACGGGTTTCTACAATAGCTAATCTTTTATCAATACCTGTTAATTTCTCTGTTAAGTGTTCTTTTAAATCAGCTTGACCTTTTTCTAACACTTTCTGATTATTTATGATCATTTCCAATGTTTTATTATTATCGATGATCAGATTTTTTAATTCTTTGAGGTCATTTTCGGTGACTGTTGACATTATGCTAGAGTCAAATTAGTTATAGTTTATGTTACTTATATCTTATCCTATTTTTAGTAAGGTGGGCAGTGCATAAGCCTACAATCTATAATATTAATTAATCAAAAAACTGATCACTGATCACCGGTAACTGATAACTGAAAAAAATGCTATATTGTCTCAACCCTAGTTGCAATAAACCAGAAAATCCTGATAACAATATAAAGTGTCATGGATGTGGTGAAAACTTACGTCAAAGCAGTCAAGAATATATTTTTCAACTTCACTATAAAATAATCAAAAAACTTGGAGAAGGTGCTTTTGGGAGAACATATTTAGCTGAAGATCAGCACTTAATGGATGAAAAAAGAGTTATTAAAAAGTTAGTAACTGTCATGCAAGGTGGTGCTTTACAGAAGGCAAAAGAACTGTTTAAACGGGAAGCAAAACGTCTCTATGAATTAAACCATCCCCAAATCCCTAAACTTCATGCTTATTTTGAACATCAAAATGATTTTTATCTGGTTCAAGAATTTATTGAAGGTGACACATTATTTGATGAAGTTTGGCAAAAAGGGCGGTTTAGTGAAGGAAAAATCAAACAATTTTTAAGAGAATTATTGCCTATTTTGGACTATCTTCATAAACAAAAAATATTACACCGAGATATTAAACCAGAAAATATCATGCGTCGGGTTGCACCTAATAATTACGGCGCGGAAAAAACAGCAGAATTAGTATTGATAGATTTTGGTGCATCAAAACAAGTAAGTACCACTATGAAGTCTGTCCCAGGAACCCAAATATATACGATGGGTTATGCAGCAATGGAACAAATGCAAGGTAGGGCAAAACCTTCTAGTGATATTTATAGTTTAGGGGTAACAGCAGTTAGATTATTAACTAAATGTTTTCCCGATGATGAAGATGAATATGGCAATACTATTGATAAATTATTAGATGAAAATCATATTAATTGGCGATGGAGAGAATACGCACAAGAACAAGGAATAACTATTAATCAAGGTTTAGCAGATATTTTAGATAAAATGTTAGCTCAGAATATAACAAACCGCTATCAAACAGCAGAAGCAGTATTAAATGACTTAAATAGTTTAGATACACCTCAAGTTACAACTTCACCAACGGTTACACAAACTACGCCTAAACCTCCTCAGAAAAAAACTACAAATCCCCTTTTAGTAACTCCTCCTTCTCCTCAAATATCAACACACCAAACTACACCAGACCCATTAGAAAAATATTTACAAACAGTTTCCTTTGAAACAGTAAAAGTTAATGCTAGAGGACAGATAATAAACCGTGAAACCAGACAAGCAGAATGTTTCACAGAAATGT
Source organism: Crocosphaera sp. (assembly GCF_030064895.1). Taxonomy (GTDB): domain Bacteria; phylum Cyanobacteriota; class Cyanobacteriia; order Cyanobacteriales; family Microcystaceae; genus Crocosphaera. The sequence goes on from NZ_JASJEB010000010.1 coordinate 37,813, forward strand.
TACCTGGAGGAGTGAAACTAGAGATGATGAAAATACCAGGAGGTACGTTTATGATGGGGACAAATGATGCAGAAATAGAAAGACTATGTAAGGAGTTGAGTTTGGGAGGGTCTAAAAGAGAAAGTCCTCAACATCTCGTGACCATTCAACCATTTTTTATGAGTAAATATCCTATTACGCAAGAACAATGGAAATTGATAGCTTCTGATACGACCCTAAAAGTTAATCAAGATTTAGATTTTAATCCTTCATCTTTTAAAGGTAATAAAAATCCTGTTGAGCAAGTAAGCTGGTATGACTGTGTAGAGTTTTGTGACAGACTCTCTCAATTCAAAAAACACAATAGTAAGATACCGAGAACCTATCAATTACCCAGTGAAGCACAGTGGGAGTATGGTTGTCGTGCAGGAACAACAACCCCCTTTTATTTTGGGAAGACAATCACAACAGAGTTAGCTAACTACAATGGTAACCATCTTCCCTATGCACAGGAAAACAAGGGGTCATGTAGAAGAAAAACGACCCCTGTAGGGTCTTTTCCACCCAATGGGTTTGGGTTATATGATATGCACGGTAACGTCTGGGAATGGTGTCTTGATGATCGCCATTATAACTATGAAGGTGCGCCCAATGATGGTAGTGCTTGGACTTTCAATAACAAAAATACTACAAAAATATTACGCGGCGGTTCGTACGGCTCTCCTCCGCGCGATTGCCGGTCTGCGTATCGCTACTGCAGCTTCGGCGCTTACGACTATGGTTTTCGTGTTGTGTGTATTTTCCCCAGGACTTCTTAACCGTTTGTACTCTTGCCCTTTTGCCCTCTTTTTTTCCGCCTGATGGCGGATGGATTTATTTATTATTATTTTTGTACTAAATATTTAGTACAGTAGGGGTCAACGGCCGTTGACCCCTACAAATAGGTTTTAGTTTCGGTTTAATGTAGGGTTTGGGTTAAGGTTTCAACAACAGATAAGGGAGTCTAAACAATGCCGTTACTATTCCCCCAATAACGGCACTAATACCACCAACGATTAAAGGGAGAATCAGAGAGCGAAAACCTTTTAGGTCAGATACTTCTTTAACTACAGTATTTTGAACAGTTTTAAGGTCTCTAACGTCTTCCTTGAGGTTTTTTACTTCTGTCTTTATTTCTGCTAAGTCAACCTCGATGGTTGTTAGTTTTTCTGATTGTTTATCTAGCTTGGTGTTTACTTCTTTAATATCCTGCTTAAGTTCTTTCAGGACTTCTACCAGGTCATCCCTAACTGTAACAGGGTCATTCATGAGTTAAAATCCTAATAGTATTAGTTTTATTTAGTCTCCTTGGTTACCGCTAGGGGACTGCTTTTATTTTAGAGGTTAACTCGATTTAGTTGAACAGTTTTAGTAATTCCAATGATTAAGAGAAAAGAACTGATTAGCCAAGGGAATTGAAGAAGCTTCGAGATTCGCTATGGCTTTAAGTATCTCTTGACGACTCATATTTTTAGAGTAATTATAATCATTCCGAATAACAAAAATACCTGAGTGTGCTATATTTTCCTCATGAAGCTCCTCAAAATCTTTACAGTTGTGGGTAACGATAATGCGTCCTGTTTCTATTGCATAATTTAAAACAATCAAATCACTCTTTCCACTCAAACCTACTTCATTTACGGTTACTACATCATGACCAGCTTTTCTCAAAAGTTTAACCAAAGGTTTAGATAAAGAATCTTCATCAATTAACAACTTTAGGCTCAAGGGATATACCTCGCTCTTCTAAATAACGACGTTCTGAATCAGCTTCAGAAGTGATAAGTTCTTGATGAGTTTCACAATATTCAATCACTTCTTGTAGAGCATCAAGTGTAATATCCCAATTATCAGCAGTTTCTTCTAGAGTATCACCATTTACCATCATGTCACTCCATACTCCAAAAGCTGTTAATTTCCGACCCTTAATATAAAGCTGCTTTCGCCAAGAGTCAGGACGGGTTTCAAGATATTGCCACTGTGTTTTTGTTGGCTGGTTTGTCATATTTTTGACTCAAATTATTTCTTATTCTATTATTATAGCAATCAGGTTTCAGTTGTGAGAAAATTAGGAGAAGAATTTAACAATGTTAAATCCCTACAAGGGTGTATTCTTAGGGACATAATAGTATTATGTCCTGATATGTTTTCGCTTCTCACATATCATTACTGACTACTATAGCTCATTGTCTTTAATTAAATGCTCAAAAAATCATGAAAATAGAACTAAAAGAACTTCCAGAAAATCAGGAAATATTAGAAGTTTTATCCAGAGAAAACCAAGAGATAATTATTACAAAAAATGCTCAGGCAATTTATAAACTAACTAGAATCAATCAATCAACTACCAAACGTCGTAATCGTGGCAGTGCCAAAGGTTTAATAACAATGAGTAGTGATTTTGATGAACCATTACCCGAATTTACAGAATATATGTAATGAAATATTTATTGGATACTCATACTTTCCTCTGATTTGTTAACGATAGTGACGAAATACCTGAACAACTTTTTAATTTACTAGAATCCGATGTTGATTTATTCTTAAGTATTGCTAGTCTGTGGGAAACAGCGATTAAAGTTAATATTGGTAAATTAACTTTACCGAAACTATATGCCAATTTTGTTAGTGAACAAATCAAACTAAATGATATCGAAATTTTGCCTATTTCGTTAGAGCATTTAAACGTGATTTCGACTTTGCCTCTATATCATAAAGATCCTTTTGATAGATTCATTATTGCCCAAAGTTTAGTAGAAAATTTGACAGTTATTAGTAAAGATTCTGCTTTTGATGCTTATCCTATTACAAAACTATGGGAAGTTTCCCCATAGTGAAGATATTTTTTAGTTACAAATATATCTTTTATATCCGTAACCATCAATATAAGGATAATTTGTTGTATCAAGAGTACAATTATTTAACTCAATTTCTGCATTAAAATTGACTGTCCAAACGTCTAAAGGTTTAGATAAATTATTAACTGTTTCTTGTAGCTTTATGGTTGATTGTGGATCATTATCTATTGTTTGATGAATGAATAAAAAGGAGAGATTTTCTAATTCATTTTGATTATTTTGTTTAACTATACCTTCTGTCTCCTGCCTTCCGTTTCCTACTGCCTTCTTTAATTCTAATCCTATTCCCATCATTTCTCCTACTTGAACTAAACTTTTATGAGTGGTAGCTATAAGAACAGGTTGGGATGAATTTTCTTTAATAACTGATATTAATTGTTCGGGACGATAATATTTTTGATATCCTAAATTAATCATGACGGTTACTGCACCTAAAAATCCCATAAACCATACTGCATAAAAGGCTAATTTACCGTTACAGTTCAATTGATCATATATTTTACTCAGTAAAATTAAGGGATTAATTGTTTCTTTTGCTTGCAATTGTTCATTTTCTTGTTTAATTTCGTGCCAGAAAATTCCTAAACTTGTTCCTACTAATACTATCACCGCAGGAAAATAAGTAAAACTATAACGAGCAGCACGAGTTAGGTCAACGCCAACTCCATAAGTTATGATTAAAAATAAAGCAATAACTCCACCAATAAACGTCATTAAAATTAACAGTGAAAGACGAAATTGATTTAACTGTAATCCTTTTTTAAGACCTCTAATACTGTAAGGAATTAACCAGATAAAAAATAACAGTAAAATTAAACCAGAAAGAATAACAATAGGAATAGAATCAGATTCAACTGGTAATAAAGAAATCATCGGAATCCAAACCGCTAATAACTGTAATGGAGGACTAATTGCATATAAAATATGGCTCAAAGGATGAATCCAAGTAATCATATTATTACCGTAACCATGAGAAATAGCTAACAACATCCAAACTAAACCCGTAGCAGATGTTCCGAGAATAGCTGCCAAAATACGGATAATATTTCTCTTACTTAACTGTGAAAAATTGTTTTTATATTTAACATAAATAAGGACAGCTAACGTTATAATTTCTCCAATGAGAGTTAAAACAAAGAAATAATGAACCGATAAACCCAAACTATTAACTAAAATCCAGCTAAATACTAACCATAAAGGAATAATCGACTGTTGATAAAGATGTCTGATTGTCAAGATTAAACATATTAAAGAAGCAATCACAAATAAAATACTTAAAGTGTAATGACGGGCTTCCTGTGCCAAGAAAATACCAAACGGAGAAACCGCCATTAAACTAGCACTAATTTGCCCAATTAAACGAGAACGAAAAGCAATTTTTCCTAAAAAATAAACCCCAGGAATTGATAAAACTCCCAATAAAACAGGAAGCGATCGCATCACTCCCACATCCACATATTCTCCCACATTTTGCCACAAATGAACCCATAAATGAACTAAAACGAAATATAAAGGAGGATGATTATCTTCTTGTAGCAATAAGGAAACAACATTACCTATTCCTACGTCGCCACTAACACGAAGTGGTTGCAAAAGGGTATCTAATGAAATAACCTGATTCAGAGGAACTGATCGGAAATCATTTCCTAAACTAAACACCATTGTGGCAAATTCATCAGTCCAAGGCGGTTTAGCGTCCAAATTTGTAAATCGGAGAATGCCACCAAAAACCATCCATAACCCTAATAAGACCCAATCATTGACTTGGGAAAGCTTATTTATCCACTGTTTAGACGACTCAACTTTTAACACAGAAAATCCTCACAACCAAACTTTAAATAAAATAACCTAAATTTACACTATGCAACTTATAGATTGGATTATTGTCTTAATATATCTCTTTGGGACGATGGCCTTAGGGTTATTGTTGTCCCATAGAGAAACAAAATCTTCAGAAAATAAAAATAACGGAAAAAAAGGGCAAAATCCCCTTGATTTGCTGATTGCTGGCAGAAACCTTCCTTGGTGGTTAGCCGGAACCAGCATGGCCGCAACTACGTTTTCCATCGACACCCCTCTGTATATTTGCGGTGTGGTTGCTAGTCGGGGTATTGCAGGAAACTGGGAATGGTGGAGTTTTGGTATCGCGCACATTGTTCTAATTTACGTCTTTGCAGGGCTGTGGAGACGGTCGGAAATGGTCACGGACGCTGAATTAACAGAATTGCGCTACGGTGGGCGTACAGCAGCTATTTTGCGGGCAACCAAGGCATTTTTATTCGCAGTTCCTATCAATTGTATTGGCATCGGTTACGCTATGTTGGCTATGGTTAAGGTGGTGGATGCGTTACAGTTATGGCAAAGTTTGGGTTTTGATCCGGGAGAAGCAACTAAACTGTGGACAGTTATTGCTTTAAGCGTTTTTGTTTTAATTTATACCGGAGCTTCAGGACTTTGGGGTGTAGTTGTTACGGACTTTTTCCAGTTTTTCTTAGGATTATTTGGGGCGATGTTAGTAGCAGTTATTGCTGTTAGTGATGCCGGTGGAATGCGTGAATTAATTCCCAACGTTCAACAAATTACTGATTTTGATGTTTTGTCGTTTATTCCTATCACCAATAATGGCGGTTTAAACTTTACTTGGAATGATGCTGCTGGTATTACAGCAACTACATTTTCAGCTTATATTTTTGTTCAATGGTGGTCTTTTCGTCGTAGTGATGGGGGTGGAGAGTTTGTACAAAGATTATTAGCAGTAAGAGGAAAAGGAAAAGAAGCAGAAAAAGAAGCAGAAAAAGCAACTTGGTTTTTTAACATTCTCCACTACATTGTTAGAACTTGGCCTTGGATTATTACTGCTTTAGCTGCAATAGTTTTATTACCTAATTTAGAAGATGCAGAATTAGCTTATCCTACTCTGATGTTAACCTATTTACCTTCGGTAGTTTTGGGGTTAGTGGTAGCTTCTTTAATTGCTGCTTTTATGAGTACCATTTCTACGTCTATTAATTGGGGTGCGTCTTATTTAACTAATGATTTATACAGTCGTTTTTTCCGTCCTGATGCGACAGATCAAGAGTTAACTAATGCGGTGAGATTAGCATCTGTTTTAGTGACGGTTTTAGGTTCAATTGCTGCTTTTTATGCGACGGATGTTCGGACTGTATTTCGTTTAGTAATTGCCATTGGAACCGGTCCAGGACTTGTGTTAATTTTACGTTGGTTTTGGTGGCGAATTAATGCAGCAGCAGAGTTATCTGCGATGATTGCAGGATTTTTAATTGGTTTAGTTACAACTATTAATCCTGATATTAATAACATTTTCCCTGACTTTGGTTGGCGGTTACTATTTATTTCTGTTTTAACAGCTTTGGTGTGGATAACGGTTATGTATTTAACTCCTCCTGAAGATGAAGAAACCTTGTTAAACTTCTATGAAAAGGTTCGTCCTGGGGGAATAGGTTGGCAATATCAACAATACAAAACGGGTTTAGAACCAGCACAAAATTTACAAAATGATATCTTAAAAGTGGTAGCAGCTACTTTAGTTATGTTTGGCAGTATGTTTGCTATTGGGGGATTTTTACTGCTACAATCTATCACTGGTTTTGTCTCATTAACTATTGCTATTATTGGGGGATTTTGGTTACGAAAATTGAGTAAAAAAAGAGTTTATCTTAAAGATAACTTATAATCAATAATAGGAATATTCTGAACTTAGATTATAACGTTTAACTATTTTAAGTTATTCATAATGTGACCACATCATTAAAACTTTAATTCTCTTGTTTTCCTCATCTACTTCATAAACTAAGCGATGTTGAATATTTATTCTTCGTGAGTACATTCCAGCTAAATCCCCTGTCAGTTTTTCATAGGATGGAGGATTTTGATAAGGATTTGTTCTCAAAATTTCTATTAACTTTTCAACTTTACTTTTTAATCCTGAACCACTAATCTTTTTAGCATCTTTTAATGCTCTTTGAGTTAAGGCGATTTCCCACATTCCCATTCTATTTCTTCAAGAGGGGTACAGTCTTCCCAATCTGTATTTTTTCCTTCAATTAAATCATGCTTTACTCCAGGGATTGATAGTAGATAAAGGGTTTCTTGAATTGAATTCCATTCATTAACTGAAACTAATACAGCTTGTTTCTGATTATCAACTGTAATCATTGTCGCTTCATTAGAGTCGTTGATATTATCAATTAATTCTGAAAGTAGTGAATTATTTTCTTTAATATTTATCTGTTTCATTTTAGGTAAGTTCTTGATAGGGATGCAAATATAACGTTTCTGATTGATTGAACGTATCTCTATCATTATTATAATAGGTATTGCTATAATAGAGCTAGTAGCTCTTTTAAGAAGTTATGACTTTTTAGCTTACAATCCAAGCAAGTAAAATCCGAATAATGCAGTGTGAGAAAATAAAAACAACTTAAAAACATTATTACTGCTGCAAGAATGGACAGATTTGTATTGAGTAAAGTGCCAGAAATTAAAAGAATTCCACTTGTTAAAAACGTGAGTTCGGAGTTCGGAGTTCGGAGTTATAATTTTGTTAACGAGAGAATGAAGGTTTGAGACTTCTGATTTGAGTCAGTTTTCTCTAAATTTCCTTATATCGAACTCAGGTTAAAAAGCAAATTGGATACCAGTAAGAGCTTGATACATTCATTTTGCAAACTACTAGGTTTAAAAGATTAGTTAACTTAACAAAAGCAGGCGAGTATTTCTAATTTTTTTAAGGTTAATAACATGATTTTTGTAGGTTTATTATAATAACCAAGCAAACACATCTTGAACAGTAAGGTTAATTTTTTCACCAAAAGAAGGCGTAGGAAGTTTTAAATCTAGCCGATCAAATACTTCTATTTCTTGTTTAGGACGATAAATAAATATAGTTTGCTCATCAGGATCAATTAACCAACCCATTTGTGTCCCATACTGAAGACAATAGAGGATATTTTTAGTTACTTTGGTTTGACTTTGATCAGGTGATAAAATCTCAATTGTCCAATCTGGTGCGATGGGAAAAACATTAGCAATTTCTCCATTTTCATCACGGGGAATATGATCCCAAGTCATCACCACAATATCAGGAACAATGGATCGATCGCCAAAAGTACAACGTAATTCAGGGAAAGCACGGGCGATCCGTTTCGGTTTTATGATACTATTAATGGTAGCAGTAAATTCCCCTTGAATGGCACTATGTTTCCCTTGTGGCATGGGTTTATCAATAATTTGACCGTTGATATATTCCCTTGCAGGTTTCTGTTCTGGTAGTTGCAGAAACTCCGCTAAGGTTAAACTTTTAGAGGGCGTTTGTACCATTATTATGTGTAGCTAATTGTTAGTTAAACACTTCTTTTACAGCGATGACAACTTGTTTCATTTGTTCTTCTGTTAAAGCTAAACCACTGGGAATATAAAAACCTCGACGGGATAACCTTTCTGCTACTGGACAAGAAACGTCTTTTAATAATCCCATTTTATGAAAAACAGGTTGTTCGTGCATTCCCCAGAAAAAGGGACGGGTTCCTATTTTTTTCTCCCGTAAACGTTGCATTGCTTCTGCTGCATCGAAGGGAACATCATCCTTGATAACCATCCCATAAACCCAATAAATACTATCAGCATAATCTGTTTTTACTAAAGGTAATTCTAACTGAGAAATATCTGCTAAAAGTTCCGTATAAATAGCCCCCATTTTACGCTTTCTTTGCACAAATTCTGGTAATCTTTCTAATTGTGCTAAACCAACAGCAGCTTGTAAATTAGTAAAGCGTAAATTCCAACCTAACTCTTCATGAATAAAACGTCTTTGTGGTTGAAAACAAAGGTTGCGTAAAGAGCGACATTTTTCCGCTAAACTATCATCATCAGTAACAATTATTCCCCCTTCTCCTGTGGTAACGTGCTTGTTAGGATAAAAGCTAAAGGTACTAATATCTCCAAAACTACCGCAGGGTTTTCCCCTATAGGTTTGACCGTGCATTTCTGCTGCATCTTCAATAATTTTTAAACCATATTTATCTGCAATTTCTAACACAGGGTTCATGTCCACAGGTAGGCCATAAATATGCACCACCATGATCGCTTTTGTCTTAGAAGTAATCTTAGCTTCTATTTGGCTAACATCCATATTCCAGGTCACAGGGTCGCTGTCTACCACCACAGGAATAGCACCTGCTCTTACAATAGCTGCACCGCATGATATAATAGTGAAGGTAGGTAGAATGACCTCATCTCCTGCTTGAATGTCTAAAGCAACCACCGCAGCATCTAAAGCAACCGAACCATTACAGACAGTAATTGCGTGTTTTCTGCCGATGGTTTCTGCAAAATCTGCCTCAAACCTTTTGACAAAAGGTCCTTCTGAAGAAATCCAACCGGTATCAATACATTCGTTTAAATATTGCTTCTCATTGCCATTAAGTAAAGGTTCATTAACAGGGATAAAGTCTGCCATAAGAGTTATATTCTCAAGATAAATTTTTATTGAGTTAATTGCTGTTTTTATTTTACATCTGCTTGACTTGCATCAATACCAGTAAAACGAACTTTATCGTTATCTCCAACATAAGGACCTTGTTTAACTTCAATCATTTCTAATTCTTCTAATACCTCAAAACCATGACCTCCTTTAATTAAGAGAATAACATCTCCTGCTTGTAAAATACGACTTTCTAAATAATCTTGCTCATCATTATAAAAATCAACCCGTAGTTTTCCTTTTTTAATTAATAAGACTTCTTGGGTATAAAAAACCTCTCTACGAACTTGTCTATGAATGTGAGGTTTAATAATTTTTCCCTCTGGGTGTTTCATGTAAGCAAGTTGCTGAGAATAACTATCCGGGGTAAAAAAATGGATTCCTGGTTGACGAAACTCAAAGGGAAGAATAATGGCTAATACTTGACCATTATAACTAATTTCCTCGATCATGTTTTGACTATTGGTTTGTTGAATCATTATATTAAGTTTAATGGGGCAAAAACTCGCTTCAACTCTAAATTGTATCAGCTTGTTTGGTTAATGTCGAATTAAGTGAGCAATTTTATCTTAGTTAACTTGATTTTTAGGCATTACTTTTGCTTCGTATAGGGTATATTTTCCTTTTTTTCCTAGAGGATTAAATTGCACCTGAAACAGCGAATTACTATTATCTTCTAGGGTAAATGTTTCAGAGGGAGAAGTCGGAATTTCACAAGCACGAAAAGGATAACAAACATATACAAAATCTGACTGGTTATTTTCGGTTAATGTTTGACCTAGCTTGATTAAACTTTCTGGTTGATCAACACGGAAAAATAGTTTATCTTTACGCAAAGGAGACTCTAATATTTGCGCTGCGAACTGATGAGAAACTGCCACAATTTGACGACTATCATTATCTAAAAATTCGATGGCTTCTGTAACTCCCCGATGATTTTTCTGAAAAAAATTAGTTCCTAAATACATATTTTTGTATATTCCAATGATCACAAATATGGAGAATAAGAAAATTGTATAATATTTGATGATAGATTTTGAATTGTCCAGAAAAACCTGCAATTGATGAACAATCATAATTGAGAAAAAAGGTAGCAAGATTAATAAATATCTCTGTCCCCATTGTTTCCCACCAACTGCAATTTCATCGGAACCAGAATCTACTAATAAAGCGACTCCCGCAGTAAACAATAACCCCAGTACATAAACTAAAGCCATTCTTTGAGTAATATTTATTTCTTCTTTCCAAGCCAAGAACAACCAAACTAATGATAAAATAATCGCAACCGCATAAAGTCTAAGAAAAAGTCTGATTTCGTCTGTTCCATGAGTATTATACCAATAGACACTTGTTATTAAAGAAAAGACAATAAACGATATCAAAATGATTCTTGGTGTTTTTTCTTGAAAGCTTTTTTTGACCAGAAATAGCAACAAATAAAGTAAAGAGAAACAAGCAACAGGAAAGAACTCAAAAAAGGTAACAATAATTTCCAGAAAACTCTCCCAAGCTTCCCTTAAACGCCTAGCTATGGTGAATCCTTCGACAATTTGTAGACCATGAATTCCCAAAATATGACCATAAATTAGTTGATTACTGATAAAAAATAATCCAACAGTAACATACATAACTAAAATAAAAATCCAGCCCTTATCCCCTAAATAAGAAAGTTGATCTAAATTCAATTTCCGAGGCAAATCAACATTATTTCCTGACCTCATATTAGACAAATATCTGATAATTATCATCACTCCTACCAGAAAAGTTAAAGTAGCAACCATTGCCAAAAATTCTGAGCGTATCCAAGCAGATAAACCAACAAAAAAACCACTTAAAATTGCTTCTTTTATGGTTATGGATTCCCTTGGGATAAATAAAATTATCATACCAATCAAACAAAAGAGAACCGCTAAAGTATGCTCCCAATACATCCCCGAATACAAAGTTAAATTAGAAGCAAAAATCAAGAGAAATATAGATAAACATTGCTGGAATTGTGTTAACTTTAAACAACGACAATAAATATTAAACCCAATCCAAATTAACCAAGTAGAAAGCAAAGGAATAACATATAAACCCCGTTCACCAAATAAAGTATAAAAAGGAGCAGTAATCAAAGAAAAAGTATAAGGAAAAGTGATATAATATTTATCATTCAAATAGTAAACAAAAGGTTCTTCATAAGGGTATAAACCATTCTCCCAGAGTTGATGAACCCACTCAGCATCAGGGGTGACTAAATCAATTTGAAAAATACCTTCCCCTAATTGTTGAGCTAATAAAGCCTTCAAACCACCATCACCACTAAAATATACTCCATCAGGAACTATAGCTAGTAAATACAAAGAAAAAGCAATACCAGAGGCTATGATAAACCAAGATAATCCATATCTAATCATTTTTATTTAATGGCATTTATGTTATTAATTTGTCAAGCTGACAGCCAACTACAAGTCAACCTAACATATTTATTTTGACTTGACTATATATGACTATATTTGTGTTGAATATTTATAATAGCACGTTCAAGTATCCTCCATCATTTCTTGATAAGTATCCCAGGATTTTCGGTTTCTGATAATAACACAGTCGGCACTATAGCAATGTAAAGTACCCCAACTAATAATGAACTGACAAGTTTACTGGCTCATAGGAAATATTCTAGACATTATGTACAGGTATGTCTAGAATTGTACAGGTTTTTGTTTTCTAGAAGAAATTCCAACTATACAAAAAATATCCCTATCTTACAGAAAGATAGGGAGGAATAGAAAACATTAGGATAAAAGAACTAAAAAATAGATAGTTAAACCCCTAATGATATAAACAAGTCACTAAAAATAGTTGCCTATATTAGTTTCTATTCTTATTAATGAGAATTTTTGCGACGACGACTAATTAAACCAGCCCCAGCAACTGTAGCAAGACCTAAAATCATTCCAGGTTCAGGAGTTGATTGTGCTACTGTTTCAAATTCGTATCTGATTCTGACTGTAACATCTGAATTACCATTGTTACCTGTAGTAACATCACTAGGTACAGAACCTCCTTGTGAACCCACGGATGAGAGCAGAATACTAACTGCGTTAGTTCCACCGATTAATGAGGAAAGGTCATCTCCATCAGCAGTAGAATAGGTTTCCGAGTCAGTTTGACCAACTACTGAATCTGTTCCTACAATATTAACAGCCCCATTATCTGGAACATCCCCAACAAATCCAGGAGTAGATAGTGAGTCAGATACACTTAGACCTAAAGCTCCAGCTACTGCAGCAGTTAAAGTTGCAGTGGCAGTTAGAGGAGTAGGACTTCCAACAGCCTGATCACCAGAGCCTATAGGGAACACTAAAGCTGTATTATTCAAAGTAGCATCAAATTCGAGTGAGATCTCGAAACCAATTAATTCACCTAAACTAGAATCAAATCCATCGAAATCTATTGTTTCATCACCGTCTAAACTGTCAAAGACAACAGAAGCTTCTTGAAAAGGTGTAAACGACATTGCACTGGCGGTACCAGCAAATACCATTGTGGTTAGGGAACTGACTGCAACAGCCTTTAGGATAGAAACCATACGTAACTCCTCGTTATGTTGATAATTACTAAGAATGATAAGTATATCATTAGCAAGATTACGCACATAGTATATACGTGAAACTTTGTAAATGTCAAGGTCAATTTCTGTAAAACTTATACACTTATGTTAATAATGCTTAAAGGGTAGATTGTTATTGTTTCTGTTCTGGTTGAGTCTGGTAGTTTATCCCAGATTTCTCGGAAAATCTGCCCATTGCTGAGACGGTATTTTCCAGATCATTAATCGAGTAATATTTCACTAATTATCCCGCATTTCTCACAAATTCTGCGATCGCTAAACCTAAAACCATTATGTAATATGAGTTTGACCTTGATTTGAGGAGCGAGTTAAAAATAGCAGTGTGCTATTTTAAGCGATCGCTGTTTATTGTAGTGAAAGGTCACCGTTTTTTTAACTCAGTTTCAATCGCATTAATTACCGTTTCTAAAACATGAACACGGGCATAATACTTATCATTGCCAGGTACAATCGTCCAGGGAGCATAAGGTGTGTTGGTACGGGCAATCATTTGGTTAACTGCCACATTATATAACGGCCATTTTTCTCTGTTTCGCCAGTCTTCATCCGTCAATTTATAGGATTTAAACGGGTTGTCTTTTCTCTCTTCAAACCGTCTCAATTGCTCTTCAAAACTAATATGTAACCAGAATTTAACGATAACACAACCAGAAGTAGTTAACTGTGCTTCAAACTCATTAATTTCCTTGTAAGAACCTCGCCATTCTAGCTCCGAAGCAAACCCTTCTACCCTTTCTACTAAAACTCTTCCATACCAACTCCTATCAAAAATACCTATACTTCCTTCTCTGGGAATTTGTCGCCAAAACCGCCATAAATAATGATAGTTTAACTCTTCTGTTGTTGGGGCAGCAAAAGCATGGACTTGATAACTTCTCGGGTCTAAAGTATCAGTTAAACGTTTAATCGCACCACCCTTACCAGAAGCGTCCCATCCTTCAAACAAAGCTAAAACAGGAATATTTTTTTGAAAAATTTGTAACTGTAACTGTCTTAATTTAACCTGTGCTTCCCTTAACCGTTGTTTATAATCGTCCTTGAGTAGATGTAAACCTAAATCTATTTTGTCCAAAAAATCCGGTTCTGTGGGTTGTAACTCCGTTTGGGGGGGTAAAGGGGGAATATCTGTTTTCGGCAGTTTGAGACGGTCTAAAGCTTGGGTAATGGTGGCTACAACTTGAGATAATACCTTAACTCTAGCCCAACGTTGACAGTCCCCTTCCACCAGGGTCCAAGATGCGTGGCCGGTACTGGTATAGGTTAACATTTCCTCAGCAAAGGCAGCATAGCGATCGTATTCCTTGGCCTGTTGCCAATCTTCTGGGCGCACTCGCCACGATTCTAACTCATCGGACTCATATTTTTTCAATCGCTTCTTCAGTTCTTTTTTACTCAAATGTATCCAAAATTTTGCCATCGCTACGCCATCATCTACTAATTGACGCTCAAACGAGTTAATATCTCGCATTAACAAAGGAATACTCCCATCAGTTTCTATATCAAACAGACGATCTTCTAAAACATGGGTGTACCAACTATGGTAAAAAATTCCAATACTGCCTTTTGGGGGTAATTTATGCCAAAATCGCCAAAGAAAGGGATATTTCTGCTCTTGTTCCGTAGCTGATAAAATAGGATGAACCTTAAAGCCACGGGGGTCCATATAACCGATGGTTTTCTGTAATAGCTTTCCCTTACCAGCAGCGGCCCACCCTTCCAAAACGATAATAACTGGTAGCTTATGATCCCAACAGTCTTTTTGTAGCGATCGCAACTGTTGCATCAATGCTTCTATCTCGCTGTTGTAAGTTTCTTTATCTAAAGTTAATTTGAGATCCAGACTATCTAACATTTCTAGTTTAAGATTTTTCTTTATTATACATCTAATTTCTTGGTAAGGTGGGCATTGCCCACCTTACATTTTTAAGCGTTCCAGTTAACCCAATCTTGAGGTTTTAAGAAGGTATTATATAATTCAGCTTCGGGGGTGTTTGTTTCAGGTTTATAACAGTATTCCCAACGAACTAAAGGAGGTAAAGACATTAAAATAGATTCTGTACGACCATTAGTTTGTAACCCGAAAATTGTGCCGCGATCGTAAACTAAATTAAACTCAACATAACGTCCCCGACGATACAATTGGAACTGTCTTTGTTTGTCATCATATTCCGTGTTCCGACGCTTCTCAACAATAGGAAGATAAGCAGTTAAAAAAGCCCTTCCACAGTCATTAACAAAAGCAAATAAATCTTCCCAAGTACGGTTTTCTTGAGGGGGTAACTCATTACTATATTGTGCTGCTGCCTTATCAGCATGGGGACCACGATATAAGGGGTCGGTTCCATCTTGATAATCAAAGAAAAGACCGCCAACTCCACGGGTTTCTTGACGATGTTTGAGATAGAAATATTCATCACACCAAGGTTTAAACACAGGATAATATTCAGGGTGATGTTTATCGCAAGTTTCCTTTAAAGTTTGATGAAAATGTTTTACATCTTCTGCAAATGGATAATAGGGAGTTAAGTCAATACCACCCCCAAACCACCAAACTGGCCCCGCTTCAAAATAGCGATAGTTGAGGTGAACCGTGGGAACATAAGGGTTACGGGGATGTAGTACCATAGAAGTCCCTGTGGCGTAGAAACCGTGTCCTTCTGCTTCAGGACGCTGTTTTAAGATAGATGGGGGTAACTGTTTTCCCCAAACTTCCGAAAAATTTACCCCACCTTGTTCTAATAAATTACCGTCTCTAATCACACGAGAACGGCCACCACCACCTTCTTCTCTATCCCAACTATCCTGACGAAAGGTACTACCACCATCTGCTTTTTCAAGTCCCTGGCAAATTTCATCTTGAAGGGTTTTCATGAACTCACTAACCCTTGTTTTAGCGTCTGAGGGGGGTAAAGAGGTTTGTTTAGGAGTAGTAACGTCTGTTGTTATCGGGGTCATAATCTCGTTTTAGGACTTTTAGTGAAACATTCAACAGTAACTTGTCCATGACAGTGAAAAAGTTACTCTTAGATCAATCTAAAGCTTGATGGGTCAGAAGTATCATTAAGTTTATTGACATACTCCACTGGCTTGCATCCGAGTGGATTCTCTAAGCATCACTGCATAAGATTTCTGACTCAACGAGTTCGCTTACATTAAAGTCTTCTCAGTCCTTAACCCAGAGGCGATTCTCTCCTCAGACTTTTACCCCATTTCAGAGGTCTGTTTGCGTATGCCCTACGCTACAGTTCAAAACCGAAAACTTGGTTTGTCTGGTACTTGATGCTGAAGGCTTTTACCTGTACAAGCTTTTCTGTACAGAACCCCATAGCCTGAGTTTTCAAGGTGCGTTGCCATTAGGCCACTGGGTTTTTAGAGCGGTTGATTACCCTGTCCGCTATACTCTAATTATACATAATAAAAGCCCTCCTAAAAGCGCACCGCCCCGTCTGAGGTTCCCTCAGACATAGGGACGGAGCAAGAGGGACGGGGCTTTAAACCCAAATTTTCGGTAATTGTCAATGTTATTATGGGATTAAGAATTAGGTAAAATGCGTCCAATAGTCAAGTTTTCAGGGACAAAAGTTGCTTTTGCTACTCGTTGAATATCAGCAGCAGTAACTGATTCGATCGCCTGGACTTGCTCAAACAAATTCCTCCAACTACCTGTTTTTACTTCGTATTCAACCAACGCTTTACCCATGCCTAAATTAGAGTCAAGGGAACGTAATAAACCGGCTCGTAATTGATTTTTAACCCGTTGTAATTCCTTTTCAGAAACAGGTTCAGTTTTCAATCTTTCAATTTCTAAAGATAAAGCTTGATCTACTTCTTCTATGGATGCTTGGGGAGAAGTTTGAGCGTAAAATAACATCAAGTTAGGGTATTTATCCGAAGGAAAACCATTAAATCCTTGGGCCCCTAAAGCCACTTGTTTTTCCTCAACTAAAGACTTATATAAACGAGAAGTGCGACCGGAACTTAATAGGGTAGAAATCACTTGATAAATGGCATTATCAGGATGACTTATAGCAGGAATATGATACCCTTCCAAATACCAAGGTTGAGAGGCTAATTCTAAAGTAACTTCTCTAGTTTCTCTTTGTTTTGGTTCTACTTTCGTCACTTTAGGAGGTTCTAGTTTTTTGCCATAGCGACCAAAATAAATTTGTGCTAACTGTTTAACTTTTTCGGGATTAACATCACCTACAATAGAAACTGTCAGGTTGTTTGGTCCATAATAAATGTCAAAAAAGTCTCGAATATCTTGACGGGTTAAGTTGCGTATATCTTCGTTATAACCAATAGTCGGCCGTTTATAAGGATGTTCGGTAAAAGCAGTTCCTAAAAAAGCTTCTACCATTTTACCGATAGGATTATTTTCCGTGCGTAAACGTCTTTCTTCTAAGATAATATTTTGCTCTTTATAGAATTCTCGAAAAACAGGATCTAAAAATCTTTCTGATTCTAAAGACATCCATAACTCTAATTTATTGGAGGGAAAACTATAAAAGTAAAGGGTTGCATCTGGGCTAGTTTGTGCATTAATATTAACACCTCCTGCCGTTTCTACAATACGTCCAAAGGCATTTTGTTGGACATAACTAGATGCTTCAGCTTGTATTTTTTCAAAAGTTGCTGTTAATTTTTTTATTTCCTCTTCATTGCCTGCTTTCTTGGCAGCTTTTAATTCCATTGAAACTTTATCTAAACGACTTAAAATTTCTTGTTCTTCTTGATAGTTATTAGTGCCAATTTTTGTGGTTCCTTTAAACGCTAAATGTTCTAAAAAATGAGCTACTCCTGTTTTTCCATCCGGTTCGTCGGTTCCCCCAACATCAGCATAAGTAACAAAAGAAACCACCGGCGCATCATGATTTTCCTTGATAATAAATTTCATGCCATTATCTAAAGTAAATTCTGTTATGCGTTCGATCGCACGATTCAAATAAGGAGTGATAGAAGAAGATTGGGTTTGTGCCAAAGCTGGAACATTTGTCCCTAGAACTAAGACAAGACAAATAAGGCTAATCGCGTAACGAATCAAACGAGATAAGTTGAACAACTTAATGACCATAGGAATAAGACAAGTTCTCAAAAATTAATAGATTCTTTCCTAGCATATCAAAAACTGACAGAGAGACTTTGAGAAAGTGAGACAGGTTTACTAACTTGTTCCTTAACTTGACAATATGTAGTTTAGATGAAAAACAGCTTAGAAAATGCTATCAATCGCAAAAATACTAATAGCAATATATCCTATAAATGGAGAATTAAATAACTCTAAGCATAGCCAATAGACTGCAGGAAATACTAAAAAACTAATAAAAACCGAAAAACTGCGTATTGCTGTGATTGATGTAACCCAAGGACTAACTAACATAAACCACCATCGGGCTAAGATAAAATAGAGTGGTGGATGAACATCTTTGGATAAGCTTTCCAACACATGACCTAAATTTTTCTCAGGAACTACATTTTGATATTTTCGCTGTAAATCTTCTGCTGTAATAATCCCATTATTAAAAACTTCCTGAGATAGTACCTGCTGAGAATTCCCGGATATCCTTAATAAACTATCGGTTTCATCTGGCCAGAAGACTTTTGTATCAATATTGAATAATCTAAAAAATATTCCAATAATTAAGACAGCTAAAATAAAAAAATGCCACCACCTTGAGATAGGAGGAAAAAATTTTTTTAAATTATCTTTATTCATAACAATTAATACACAAAATATACACATTACTTATATCACAAAATTTCATCCAAGGAAAGACAAAGTTTAATTAGCCTCAACTATGGAGTTTTTTA
This sequence comes from Crocosphaera sp., assembly GCF_030064895.1. Lineage (GTDB taxonomy): Bacteria > Cyanobacteriota > Cyanobacteriia > Cyanobacteriales > Microcystaceae > Crocosphaera. Next base: position 56,618 of record NZ_JASJEB010000010.1, read on the forward strand.
AGATTGAAGTAGATTTCATAATCACCCATCTGGGGCAAAAGTGTTTTTTATCAAGTTACCCAAAAAACACTACTGTAAAATTCAGACAGCTACAAGAACTTGAAAAGGTCTGATCGTCCTAAGGGTGAGACTGTCAAACGAACTAATTGACTCAATTAACACAATAAGAAAACATAGTTAAATAATAGAGTATTGGGGAAAAAATTTTATACAATCTTGCTAACCAGGAGAGTTCACCCATTGAGTATTCATGACCTTTAAGTATGGACGGGAAATTTGCGGTAATTTAAGCACAGCCCAATCAAGGGAATGGTTGATTACAAACGGCATTGGAGGCTATGGTTGTGGTACAATCTCAGGGGTGATTACCCGTTGTTATCATGGGTTATTGATCGCTGCCTTAAACCCACCCCTCAAGCGTACATTACTACTGTCAAAACTGGATGAAACCATCCAATATGACTACCAAACCTATTCTTGCTTTACAAACCGTTGGTTTGATGGGACAATCTCTCCCCAAGGCTATCTAAACATGGAGAGTTTTCATCTAGAAGGAACGATCCCAGTCTGGACTTTTGCTTGCGGAGATGCACTGATTGAAAAAAGAGTTTGGATGCAGCAAGGAGAAAACACAACCTATACCCGTTATACCTTCAAACGGGGCAGTAAATCTCTCCAACTATCCATTAAAGCCCTAGTTAATTACCGTGACCATCATGGTACCACTCAATCAGGACAGTGGAAAATGGGAGTGGAGGAAGTTCCTCAAGGTTTATGTGTTACCCCTTATCCCGAAGCAACTCCCTTTTATTTGTGGGCCCAAAGCGCAGATGTAACCTTAAATTATCATTGGCATTTAGGTTATGATTTATCCATGGAAAGGTATCGGGGCTTATGGGATCGAGACGATCACTACAACGCAGCTACTTTTAATAAAACCCTCGAACCAGGAGAGTCTCTAACCCTTGTTGCCAGTACCAACCCTCGACCCTCTTTAAACGGCAAACAAGCATTACAAGAACGCTACGAATACGAACAAGGGTTACTGAAACGCTGTTCTCATTTTTCAGTTCCTTGGATCAAACAATTAGTCTTAGCTGCCGATCAATTTATTGTCGATCGCCCTTCCACCCATAACCCAGAGGGAAAAACCATTATTGCTGGTTATCCTTGGTTTGCTGACTGGGGACGAGATACCATGATCGCTTTACCCGGGTTAGCCTTAACAACAAACCGCCCCGATATTGCCCACGACATCCTCAGTACCTTTGCCAAATATTTAGACGGGGGAATGTTACCCAATGTCTTCCCCGATGATAACCAAACCCCTCAATATAATACCGTTGATGCCATCCTCTGGTATTTTGAAGCCATTCGCACTTATTACAGTCTGACTAAAGATATTACCTTATTAAAAGACCTTTATCCCCTACTGCAAGAAGTAATTGAATGTCACCGTCAAGGAACCCGTTATAACATTCATCTCGATAGCGATCACTTGATTTATGCTGGACAAGAAGGCACTCAGTTAACCTGGATGGATGCCAAAGTAGGAGAATGGGTAGTAACTCCCCGTCACGGTAAACCTATCGAAGTCAATGTCCTCTGGTACAATGCTTTGACCATTATGATCGAAATTGGGGACATTTTGGGACAACCTACGGGAGAATATAAAACCATGGCCCGTAATAGTCATGCTGGTTTCCAACGATATTGGCATCCTTCCCTAAAATACTGTCAAGATATCTTAGATAGTCCCAACGGCCACGATAAGTCTATGCGGCCTAATCAAATTTTTGCCGTTTCTCTACCTCATAATAAAACTACTCCCCCGTTACTTAAACCGGAACAACAAAAGTCGGTGGTGGATACCGTCGCCAAAATGTTAATTACTTCTCATGGATTGCGATCGCTTTGTGCTACCCATCACCAATATCAAGGCCGTTACGGTGGAGATCAAGTATCTCGGGATAAGAGTTACCATCAAGGAACAGTCTGGGCTTGGTTAATAGGCCCATTTGTGGAGGCCCATTGGCGAGTTTATGGCGATCGTGCCTTAGCTAACAGTTTTCTCGAACCCATGGCCAACCATCTCAATGATGCTTGTATTGGCAGTATTAGCGAGATTTTTGATGGTGATGCACCGATGATCCCTAGAGGTTGTTTCGCCCAAGCTTGGAGTGTGGGGGAAGTTTTGAGGGTTTGGGCAAAAATTAATGATCCTTCTTAGCAGTTATCAGTGATCAGTTATTTAGCACTAAACTATGAAAGAGGATTTAAAGCAACGTTTAGTCTCTATAGCGTCTGTTTTTCTCAAACTGGGAGTGATTGGTTTTGGGGGACCGGCTGCCCATATCGGTATGATGGAAGCAGAAGTGGTGAGAGATCGTCGATGGCTTGAGCGATCGCAGTTTTTGGATCTTTTGGGGGCAACAAATTTAATTCCGGGTCCTAATTCCACGGAAATGGCCATTCATATTGGTTATCTTTATGGAGGTGTCTGGGGGCTAATTATTGCAGGAGTGTGCTTCCTATTCCCTGCCATCACTATGACTGCTATTTTAGCCATGATTTACACTCAGTTTGGCAGTTTACCGCAGATTGCGCCTTTATTATTCGGCATCAAACCGGCGGTTATTGTAGTTATTATTGCGGCCTTGTATCGGTTGGCAAGAAAAGCGATTAAGCAGCGCAAATTTTGGTTGATTTTTCTGTTAGTAATAGTTTTAAATTTATTGGGTTTAAATGAAGTTATTTCTCTACTTTTAGGAGGATTATTCGGTATGGTAGGGTTAATTTTAATCGAAAGTAACGCCAACATCATTCCCCTACTTGTGTTCTTCATTAGCAATAATATTGACAAAGCGACAAACGATAATCAGCTTACCCCGTCTTTATGGCAGTTAGGTTTATTTTTTCTGAAAATTGGTAGTATTTTATTTGGTAGTGGTTATGTTTTAATTGCTTTTTTAGAAGGAGAATTAGTTGATCAATATGGTTGGTTAACTCAACAACAACTTTTAGATGCGATCGCTATTGGACAGTTTACCCCAGGTCCGCTTCTTTCTACTGCTACATTTATAGGATATATAATTTTGGGAATACCTGGAGCGCTCGTCGCTACATTGGGGATATGTTTGCCTTCTTTTTTCATTGTTTTGGCTGTTAACCCTATTATCCCAAAATTACGCAGATCAAAATGGACAGCAGCTTTTTTAGATGCAGTAAATGTTAGTGCAGTTGCTATCATGGCAGTGGTAACATTAAACTTACTTTATCAAATTCTTTGGGTTCCAACGGATGGACTTCCTGTTAACTGGGAAGCAATATTTATTCTTATTGTGGCCGGTGTTGCTATTTTTAAGTATAAATTAAATACAGCTTGGGTAGTCTTGGGATCTAGTATTATAGGATGGGGTTTATCTTATATTTAGTAGGGGTTTAATAATATTAAACCCTCGGATATTAGAGAATATCTCATAGGGTTTATCGGCTTTAGTATAACTCCTAAAACCAGAAAATTCTGTACCTCAAAAATATGAGAACTATTGCCGCTACGCGAAAGTCAAAAGTAAAAATGCAAAAGGCAAAAGTTTCGATTGATAAGGATTTGAGGCTTTTGTGACTGTTGTTTTATTTCCACCAAGCTGCACTACTATAGTTCATTTTTGTGTTATTGTAACTGAAAAACCTGATAACTTTTAACTGTTCACTGTTCACTGTTCACTGATAACTTACTTATGAGTTTAGATTATGATATTGTTATTATTGGTAATACTTTAGAAGCTTTTTTTGCTGCTTCAGAAGCTATTAAATTTAACCCTAGAGTAGCTTTAGTTTTAGGAGATTTTAATAATGAGTATTGGCAAGAAATTGATAGTTTAATTGTTAACTATTTGACTTATATTGAACGTCATTGGCACAATTTAAACAATTGGTATTTAAACATTAATCTAGATTCTTGGTTAGATTTTAATCAACTCAAAAAATGGAAAAATGAAGTAAAAGAAGATATTAAACAAGCTAATAATTTAGAAAAATTAGCAAATTTAGGTGTAGATATTATAGAAGAATCAGGGGAATTTTGTCGATTGCCTAAACTGGGTTTTGTGCTTAAAAATAGGACTTTGCGATCGCGTCGTTATTTATTGGCAATGGGTTCTATATCTAACATTTCTGACATTCAAGGATTAAAAGAAGTTGGTTATATTACCCCTGAAACATTAGATATAGATAAACTTCCTGATAAATTAGTTATTTTATCACAAAATGCACTAGGAATTGAATTAGCACAACAATTAAACCGTTTAGGTAAAACAATTACACTTATCATTGAAAAATCTAGTATTTTACCCCAAGAAGATCCAGATATTACACAACTAATTCAAGCTATATTAGAAGCAGAAGGTATAAACTTATTAATTAATTGTCCTGTTACTCAAATTAGAAAAATAGAAGGTAAAAAATGGATTCAAGCAGGAAATGAAGCCATAGAAGGCGATGAAATTATTATTGATAATCAAACACAATTCAAGATAAAAGAATTGAATTTAGAAGGAGTAAAAGTTAAGATAGAAGGCAATAAAATTAAGACAAATAATAGATTGCAAACAACTAACCCAAATATTTATGCTTGCGGTCAAGCTATTGGTTCATATAATTTATCTAATCTAGCTTGTTATGAAGCTGGTATTGCCGTTAAAAATGCTATTTTTTATCCCATTTTTAAAACAAATTATGAACATTATCTTATGCGAATGTTAACCAACCCAATGTTTTCCAGAGTTGGTTTAACGGAAACACAAGCAAAACAATTTTATAAAGAAGATCTAATTATTATCAAACAAAATTATAAAAGCTTAGTTAAAGCAAAAATATTAGATGAAACCACTGGATTTTGTAAAGTAATTACTCGGAGAAATGGCATAATTTTAGGATGTCATATTATAGGTTATCAAAGCGACGAAACTATTAACTTAATCGCTTTAGCTATACAAAATAAACTTAAAATTCAGAAAATTGCTCAATTATTTCCTCTCTACGGAACAACATCAGAAATGTTATCCCAAATTTCTCAAAAATGGCAAGAACAAAAACAGCAAAAGAATACATTAATCAATAACTGCTTAGAAACTCTACTATTTTGGCGTAGAAAATGGAATAAATAGACACAATCTAATTAATATATGTATGAAATTAAACTTGAATAGTAGTTAAAAGTAGTTTTTATTTGCATAGATTAAACATAAAAATGTCAACACTCCCCACACTTCCCACCCCAGACACAGTGAATTGAAAACTGGTATAAAATGCTGAATAGCCAAAAGAAGCGTTATAATTATCCCCGTTAGGATCGGCAGTAACCAACCATCATTATATAAAGAATGAACCAACAGCATCAATTCAGACAAGTGAAATATTTGCCCTTAAAATGGTTTAAAGGGGTGATTTTGCTGTTACTATTAAGCCTAGTTGCTTGTCAATCGAGTCAACCTGGGTCCCAAAACCTAGAAACTTCAGGGGAAACGAGAGACGAAACCAACTTAACCCTACAAAATGCAACCCTAGAACAATCTAACGCTGAAGGAGAAATTCTCTGGAAAATACAAGTTGATGAGGCAAAATACAGTCCAGACCGCAAAACAGCCAATTTAACCGCAGTTAAAGGTAATATTTTCCAAGATGGTCAAATCGTATTACAAGTTAAATCTGATTACGGAGTTATTCAACGAGACGGGGCCGAAATTTTTCTCAAAGATAATGTAGTCGCGGTTGATCCCCGTAACGAAGCAGTTCTTCGTAGCGAAGAAGTGGAATGGCAACCCGAAACCTCCCTATTAACCGTCCGTAGAAATGTACGGGGTTCTCATCCTCAACTCGAAGCATCTGCCAATGAAGGCAAATATAACACCCTGGAACAAAAATTAGAATTAACAGGGAAAATTAAAGCTACCTCGGAAGCAAGACAGTTACAATTAAAAACAGAACATTTAATCTGGCAAATTCCCAAACAAACGATTATCGGCGATCGCCTTTTAACCATGATTCGGTTTCAAAATAAAACCATTACAGATCGCCTCGTAGCTAACAAGGCCAGAGTTCTTTTAGATAAAAAACAAATCATTATTAAAGAAAATATTGAATATAAATCCCTTCAACCTCCCCTACAAATAGCCACCAATGAAATTATTTGGCACTATCAAACCCGTCAAGTTTATTCGAGTCAACCGGTTCAATTGATTCAATACGCCCAAAATGTTACCGTTACTGGTAATGAAGGTCATGTTAACCTAGCAGAAAATATCGCGTATCTTAAAGGAGGAGTTCAAGGAGTCAGCACAATGAATGATAGTACATTGTACTCCAATAATTTAACCTGGAATGTTGTCGCCCAAACCATAGAAGCCTATGGTAATGTCATTTATGAACAAAATCAAGACCCGAAGTTAAATTTAACTGGAGAAAAAGCCGTTGGTACTTTAGTAGATAACAATATTATTGTCACTAATAGCGATCGCCAAGAACGGGTTGTTACCGAAATTTTCCCTGAATAAAATGAGTTTAAATCCTTCGATTCTTCTCGTAAAACTTGATGATTTGTTTAATAATCGTATTGGTCCTGAGTTAAAAGAAGCAGGTTATACACCGATTATCATTAATGATAGCCTTCAAGTGCTGGAAAATGTCAAAACCCATCAACCGGCCATGGTAGTAATTAATTGTCAGCCTAACGATAACACAGGATTTACTTTGTGTACTCAGTTAAGACAGCTGCAAAAGTCTCTGATCCTAATTATGATGATTAATACAGAAACAGTGGAAGAAAGAGTTGCTTGTTTAGAAGCAGGGGCCGATGATTATCTGGTAAAAACGGATTATAGTCCAGCACTATTAAAATTAGTTTGTTTTTATTTAACTCCTCCCAAAATTGTCAAAGAGCAATTACAATATAGTGACATTATTCTTGATTTGACAACCCGAAAACTTGTTGTTAATAATAAACCAACGGACTTAACAATGAAAGAATTTGAGTTACTTAAATATCTGATGTCTCATCCCCAAGAAGTTTTAAGTCGAGAGAAGATTTTAGAAAATGTTTGGGGAGATGAATTTCAAGGCGAATCTAATGTAATTGAAGTTTATATCCGTTATTTACGTATCAAAATAGAAAATGAAGACCATAAACGTTTAATTCATACCGTTCGAGGTGTGGGTTATGTTTTGCGAGAAGGATAAGCAATCTAGCATCCTAATTTTTGTCGAAAAAATATCCTTGCCATTTGACGGGGAGACGGGGAGAGGGGGGGAAGGGGAGACGGGGAGACGGAGGTAAATTTCTCCAATAAACTATTATTAATAAAGGACAATAGATAATTGTCATTGGTGACAAACTCCTAATCTCTCGAATCATTTATAATAATTAGAAAAAATCAATTCTAAATTCTAAAAAGTTATGTTAAGACAAATCAGTTCAATTCTTTTAATTAGTCTTTTTTTATTGGGATGTTCCCCTTCAACACAAGCAGAATATTCTAATGATGTGAACAAGGAAATTACAGAAAACGGTCAACAACTGCCCATTGAAGCTACAGTTACTATCAAGGAAACCCTGATAGAATTGGAAGTAGCAAAAACCACCGAAGAACAACAAATAGGTTTAATGTATCGTCAATCCTTAGACAAAAATAAGGGGATGATTTTTGTATTTGAAGAGTTACGTCCTCTTAGATTTTGGATGAAAAATGTTAACATTTCTCTAGACATGATTTTTTTAATCGATGGCAGGGTAAAAGCTGTTTTGTCCAATGTTCCCCCCTGTACCGTTGATCCCTGTCCAACTTACGGACCTGAAAGTTTGGCTAACCAAGTAATTGAACTACGAGGAGGAAGGGCTAAAGAGTTAGGGATCGAAGCAGGTGATCAACTGGAAATTGAATTTACAGAAAAGACCTCCTTGAACCCTTAAAATATAAGACCACGTCGTAAAAGACGGGGTTTAAATAATAATAAGTTTTATTAATTTAGACCTTGACAAATATCTATAGATTTTCTAAATTGTTTATAATGCGAGCTGCACATAAGATGAAATGAAGACCTTATCTTCTACAATAAAAAGCCTTCAAGTCCTAATAGTTGTTTGACTGATGGTTATCAGTAAAGTAATTGATGGTGTGAAGAGAAAAAGGAAACATAAGGTAATTATTGGAATTAAAAAGTAGTTGCTTTGATTATGTGAGGGGTTGAAAAGTAAACAGAAGATCAACAGTAACTCAGAATTTTACATTCTCTGGGAAGGTTTTTTCTGGATAAATCAATTCAACGATTAATGAAGTCCCACCACAAATCAAGATCATGAACAACTTTGAAAACCAAAACCATTATTTCTGATTCATTCTCGAGGTAAGATAATTATGCCACACACCACATATCAACAATTTTTGCGTTTTCTCCACGAAGAACTATGTTTATCGGCTGATTCTATTGCTATTGCCCAACGTTCTATGAGTGAAACTAAAGGGCCTTTGCCTATGTTACTCTGGCAATATGGTTTAATTAATTTGAACGAGTTAGAGAAGATTTATGATTGGTTAGACGCTTCAGTTTACACTGGTAACCAAGAATTATAGTTGATTGCGATTTCTTAAATTGAGAATTTTCTAAGGATACGGGGAACACTAAAATAAACGACCTTTTGGACTTTTAATATGATTCCCCCATCTGAAAATTTGCCTATCTATGTTAATTAATGCACTCTTAGAACGATAATTATTATACAGTCCGGCAAAACTCAGAAAAAAGGAAAAGTAAAAATTAATATACAATTATAATTTATTCCCGATGAACCGAAAATAAATGACATACAATCACCTTTAGATAATATTCTTCAAATGATTAAGAAAACTCCAAAAATAAAAATCCCAAAATCCGTTAAAGATTATGTTTTTAACAAAGATAACTATCAATGTAAAAGTTGTGGTAAAAAACAACAAGAAACCCAGTTAAACATCTATCATATTATTTCCTTAGCAAAAGGAGGAAGTAACAATATCAGTAACCTACAAACCCTATTTCAAACTTGTAACCAACACAAAAAACATCATTTTGATCCTCGGTTTCGTCGTCATTTTACCTAATTTAAAAATTATAATTAATAACCATGACTAAATTAGTATTATTCGATCATGATGGCGCAATTGATGATTTTTTGGCAACATTATTATTAATGACCATGCCTAATATAGAAATTTTAGGCATTATTGTCACCCCTGCTGACTGTTATATTAAAGCAGCTTTAAACGTAACTCGAAAACTACTTGATTTAATGGGATGTGATCATATTCCCGTAGCAGAAAGTACCGTCAGAGGAATTAATCCTTTTCCAGCTTTATACCGTCGCGACTCTTTAATAATAGATAATTTTCCTATTCTTAACCAAGAAAATACCATCAAAACCCCCTTAGTTTCCCAAACAGGACAACAGTTTATGCTGGAAACCTTGCACCGTGCCTCTGAATCGGTTACATTGATGGTAACAGGCCCATTAACTACCGTTGCCACAGCTTTAGAAATTGACCCAACCATCGAAACCAAGATTAAAGAAATAGTTTGGATGGGAGGTGCATTAAACATTTCGGGGAATGTAGAAAAAGAGTTTGCACCCGAACACGATGGTAGCGCAGAATGGAATGCTTATTGGGATGCCATCGCTGTTGAGAAAATTTGGCAAACTAACATTCCCTTGATAGTTTGTCCCTTAGATATTACCAATAAAGTCCCTGTTACCCCTGAGTTTATCGGTAGGTTAGCCAAACAAAGACAGTATCAACTGTCAGATTTAGCCGGATTATGTTACGCTTTAGCTATACCTCAAGACTATTATTGTTGGGATGTTTTAGCTACTTCCTATTTACATCGTCCAGATTTATTTTCCCTTAAATCATGGCAAACCGAAGTAATAACAACAGGAACATCTCAAGGCAGAATTAAAGTGGTTGAGAAAGGAAGAAATATCTTAGCAATGGATACAATTGATAAAGATATATTTCATGATTATATTCTCAAACAATGGACAAAGTTTTAGGATATATAGTAATCAGTCATAATATTTGAGAAATGAGATAAGATAAAAGCTTACTCAGCACATAAGTACATAAATATAGCACTTCTCATACTTGTGAGGTACAGAGTTTTCTAGTTTTAGGAGTTCGGAGTTCGGAGTTCGGAGTTCGGAATTCGGAGTTAGATATTAAGTGTACCTCATGAGTCCGAGAAAGGCTATATATAGCGAGCAAGATGCTTGCACTACATTAATTTTCGTCTTAATTTATCCAAAGCAGTACAACTGCTCAGATAACGAATAATCTCCCGACTGCGATCGCCAAAAGTACATTTAATACTCTCCACCTCATCATTGGGACCAGCAATACCAAGATAAACCAAACCCACAGGTTTAAACTCCGTTCCCCCTCCAGGCCCAGCTATACCAGTAATACTAATACCCCAATCAACCCCTAAACGTTTTTTAACCCCCAAAGCCATCTGTTGCGCTACAGTATCACAAACTGCCCCACGTTCCTCCAAAACCTCTGCACTAACCTCTAAAAGAGACACTTTCACACGGTTATCATAAGCTATCACCCCACCCCAAAAATAGTCCGAACTGCCGGCAATATCCGTTAACATCGCCCCCAAACCACCACCAGTACAAGACTCAGCTACCCCGACAGTTTGTTTTTTGTTGCGCAACAACTGCCCCACAACCTTCGCTAAAGTATCATCATCCTCGCCAAAATAGTCCTCTCCAGCGATTTTAATGATCTCTTGAGCTACTGGTTCAATAATAGTATTAGCTTCCGTTTCAGAGGTAGTTTTGCAGGAGATACGTAAACGAACCTCTCCCAAAGAAGCATAGGGGGCCACAGTTGGGTTAGTCAAATCAAATAAATGGTTCACCTTCGCAGCCAAACCAGACTCACCAATACCCCTAAAACGCAGCATTCTGCTAAAAATGATTTCTTTGCCCCAACCTTGGTTTTTCAGGTACGGAACAGCCGTTTCTGCCCACATCCGCTTCATTTCCGAAGGGACTCCAGGGAAAGTCATAATAGTTAAATTGTCTTGAGGTTGCCAGATCATACCGGGGGCCGTTCCTGTGGGGTTAGGTAAAATGGCAGCACCTTCAGGAATTAAAGCTTGTTTACGGTTATTTTCGGTCATATCTCGTCCCCTAGCTTGGAACTTGCGTTGAATATCCTCCATAACCTCTGGTTTTTCCACTAGGGGAGTATTAAACTGTTGCGCTATAGTTTCCGTGGTTAAATCATCGGGAGTCGGTCCTAAACCCCCAGTAAATAGCAGAATAGAGGATCTTTGACTAGCAATAGTGATGACTTCTTGGAGACGAGTCGGGTTATCCCCCACCACAGTTTGATAGTAATGGGGAATACCTAAAATAGCTAATTCTTCGGCCAAAAATTGAACATTGGTGTTAACAATGTCCCCTAATAAAAGTTCTGTACCAACGCAAATAATTTCTGCACTCATTTTTTATTTAGCAGTAGGACCATTCAACAATTCTACGGCATCACGGCCATCGATTTCGTTTAAGTAAACCTTGACTTGTTCATTGGAAGAGGTAGGTAATTTTTTTCCTGTAAAATCAGGATGAATGGGTAATTCACGATGACCCCGATCTACTAATACCAATAAACGGATCATTTTTGGTCTTCCATACTCGGTTACTGCGTTTAAAGCAGCGCGAATAGTTCGTCCTTTGTAGATGACATCATCCACTAAAATAACTGTCTTTCCTGTCAGATCGAAAGGGACTTTTGTTTTAGCCGGGGTACGGGTTTTAATGCGATCTAAATCATCTCTATAAAAGGTTACATCAATGGCACCCACTGGTACTTTAATATTTTCTAATAACTCAATTTGTTGAGCTAACATATTAGCTATAGGAACCCCTCTCGTGTGAATTCCTAATAAAATAATATCCGATAAATTACCAGATTTTTCAATAACTTGAGAAGCCAAACGAGTTATTACTCGTCGTATTTTTTCAGATGATAGTATTTTTTTGACCATTCTGATATCAACTTTAATCATTATCTAAACCTCGCCGTTAACAACGGGGTCTTATTTCAAGCTAACACGCATTTAAACTCCCCACACTCCCCACAATCCTCACACTCCCCACACCCCCAATCTCACCCGATGGTATCACCCTTTTGGGTGAAGATTTTAACACCAGATTATCCTTCAATAATGGGGTAAACTCCTAGAACAAATAAAGGATACAACTTGGAAAGTCGAACCGCAATCAGGCGATCGCCAAAAAAACAGACGCAACCTGTTTGTCTTCATGCTAAAAACTGTCCTACTCTTAAGGCCATGAAGGAAAAGGAAGACATTGAGAGGTTGTTCAACGAAAAGGATCATCAAGATCAAGAAACGCATTTTGTGCGAGATTTTTTAAGTTATCTAAGCTTGTCTGCCCTTTGTATTGTTTTGGGGCTTTTGATTGGGGTTTTAGGTTATCATTGGACAGCCCGACTAACTTGGTTAGATGCGACGGTGGAGGCTTCGATGATTCTCAGTGGCATGGGTCCAGTCAATCCCTTAATGACCAATGGTGCTAAATTATTTGCTTCCCTTTATGCCCTATTTAGTGGTTTAGTTTTTGTCTTAGCGATGGGTGTGGTTTTATCCCCTTTAATTTATAGTTTGATGAAACAGTTACGCCCCAAAAAATGTCAAAAAGACTAGATTTTCAGTAACGCTTCATATCTGGTTTCTACTTGGGCAATTAATTCCCGCAAACTGGAATCGTTCTCTAATCTTTCCCACACTTGAAAAATATAATCATCGGATACTGCTTCTAATGGACAGTTGCGCTTCGGTAGTAGAGATAAATATTGTTCTAATAAAATAGTTGTTCCTAATAACCATTTTCCTTTGTTTTCGTCTTCTATTTTTGCATAGAGTTTTTTCCCATTTTTTAAAGCAGTTTCAATACGGGTTAATTTAGTTTTTTCCTGTTGAACCATCCATTGTTGCATATCAGTGGGATATTGTTGAAATTTTTCTCTAATTTTCATCATCAAGTTATTTATTTATCTAAACCCCGACGTTAAGCACAGGGTCGGCACTTGCTCATTTTAGCTTCCATTTTATTCAAAGCGATAAAAACAGCAGGAATAATTAAGCTTTATTCTTTACTTTTGCATGAGTGCTTTTTTATTTTTGCCTTTGACCAAATATTGAACATTGAACATTGAACATTAAACATTTTGGTTTCAAGCCTCTCCCTTTAGAGAGAAAGAAGTTTGGGGGAGGTTTCAAGCCTACTTCCAAACGAATGTTAAATGATACATGAAATGACCGAAGGGTGCGGTAATTAGCACATTCTGAATTCTGAATAGATTATACTTTCAAAATCTGAGATAGACTAAATGAAGAAAGACAAAATCATCTTCTAACCATGACTCATCCTAAACACTCCAACTCCTCTTTTCGTTACCTGATTGCAGGACTCAAACCCTTAGCTAGTGTAAAACTTTGGGGTTCTCTGGGAATTATGGCACTGGTTGCTGTAGCTCTCTGGCAATATTCCCTTAATCCCCAATTGTTAGGAAATGACCCAGAAACTGCTTCGAGTATTGATGGAGAATTTGAGGGAGAAGTTGGCAATAATGTGGATATTGGGGTAACAGTACAGGATTTAGAACAAAACCGCCTTAATTCTCAAGGAGTTCCTGTAGTCCCTCCCGGAGTCGAAAATAATCCTTTCTTGTCTCCCTCTGTGGATGGAAATAATCCAGAATTGCAACAAGAACAACGTCCCCCTATTAAGTTTGAACCCTTAATGCCTAATGTCAAAAATTTGGGTTCTTTGTTTCCTCCTCTACAACCTTCTAAAAATGGAAATAAACCCATTGAAATACCTGATGATTTAGAAAATGTCGGGGAATACACTGAAAACACGGCCTTAGAAAATGCTTTAGAAGAAGTTTTTTCTGAGGACTTGCCCGAGGTTAACCCATCCAATACATCCCCTAAAAATAATCAACAACCTAATAATCTTAACCCGAATCCCTCATCACAGCCTAACTCTCAAACAGCACCCAATACAGTAAGAAACACCCCTTACTTTAACCAACCTTATACTCAACCCAATAATTCTCCCCAACCCTTTAATAATCCTTATACATACAGTAATCCTCAACCCTATAGCCAACCTTATGGTAATGGAACCGCCCCTGCACCTGTTCCGGTTTCCCCTCCTTCTGCTCAATCACCTAATAATTATCCCACTGTAAATTCTAATCCTAATTATCCGAGTTCCGCTAACCAGAATCAAACCACTCCTAACTATGGAATTCAACCCCCTCAAGTTGATCGATATGGAAATATGCGGAATTAGCTTCCCTACAAGAACCTATTTTATTTTAAACAGATTTTTTATCCGCAACCACTGATCTCCCTTTCAATAATAGGTATAATTTATTATTTAATAAAGAAAACATGACCTTAGAGGTAGATGGTGGTAAAGATACGCTACCATCGGAGTTAACTATAATTGATATTCTGAGGGTGATTAAAAATATCAGCCCTGAAGAACAAACCACCTTAGCTCAGGAATTTTAACTAATTCCTGAAATGGTTAATCTTATTCTCAAAGCGATCGCTGATAATGTTTCTAAAGCTCATGGGGCTTGATTCTGTTGACAAAAACCGACTTAATCTGACCCAGTCTGGTTCATATCAGTAGAAAAAATCAGGAAATAGGAAAATACTCAAGATTAACGTTTATAAACGTAGAATTTTTTATGTATTTAGACGAACAATTACAAATTCTCATTAATGAAGCCCCTCAGCATGGGGTACCCATTCCTGTGATGGAAAAGGCTGTTGCTCCAACCCTGAAATTTTTTGCGAGTCAGCTTCAACACGAGAAATATTACGTTTTACACGGTACAAATAGGTCTTGGTTAGTGACAACTTTGAGTAATAGAAGAAACCCCAAGGAAGAAAAACGGGTTATTTATGCTTTTTCTACTAAAAAAGACGCACAAACATTTCAAGGAATTATTAATCCTGAAATTCGGATTATTTCTGTTCCTGTAACCCATTTACTGTTTCAGCTTTTCTCCATAGAATCTATCGATAGTCTCATATTTCGAGAAGTTCCTGGGGACAAACAGCAACAAATAGAAATTGCCCGTGCTAAATTGCAAAATATTATTCAACAACAATTACGTCGTTTGAAATTAAAACCACCAAAAACTAACACCATTCCCCCTAATTTTGCTTAAGTTTATCGTATTTTTATCTATGTTATACTCCCGTCCGTCACCAACTGTATTAGACTATTATAGTTCTTATTACTGTCCTGTCTGTCATCATGGAGAAATCTCTACATTACCACTGATGGAGGCCTTTTCTTGTAATTTTTGTCATCATATTTTTACGGCTAATCTAGATAAACAAGCTATTACTATTGTTGATAGTCAATTGCCTCTGACTTGGTATTGGACTGGCAAACGCTGGCAAAATGTTCGTGCTGTTAAAGTGTTTCAATGGGGTTATGGTTTCTTGGCTTTGGGTTTTATCAGTTTACCGACATTAGTTGTGGCGGCTGGAGCTTATTTATTTCCTGTTTTACCCCATAGTCCTTTGGCTTGGTTTCCCTGGTTTTGGGTAGGGTTAACTTTTTTCTGTCATCTCAGTTGTTTATTTTGGTTATTCCTGGAATATTATCAGTTTCCTTTATGGTTATATTTTGAAGCATTAAGGGATAATTTATTATCTCGTTTGTTAAGACGAACTATCAGCTAAAAAGGCGGAAAAAATAAATGTTTTTTGTTTCAATCGAAGCCCACACCCGAAAGTTGGTTAGATTTATATACTAATGAAAAAAAACCTGGCCATCGGGTGCAGTAAAATAAACAGTGCGTTTGGTTTTTCTTAGTTCTTGATTGTTGTTCTCTAAATTAAAAAGAGAACTAATGTCTAAGCCCATCAGATATGAATTTTAGGCATTGCTTCTCATATCAACTTTTCTTGGTGCAAGATGTGAGTTAGATAGACTTGGATAGAATTCGACAGCTTCGTACCAGTTAACTTTTTCTCTCGGTCTAAGCCCATCTTTCTCTGGTTTCTTGGTCTTTTTGAACCGTAGAATTTAAGGACAGTATAAAGTATCTTTAGTATTTCTTCCTGTAATGGGGTTAGTTCCTTTCGCGATCGTACATAAATATTTTTCAGTTTTGGGATCTAACAATACATCGGTAAAATCTGCCCCATCAATAATTGCTCCTTGTACTAAAATATTGGTGGCAAATGCTCCTTCTAAAATTGCATTAGTAAAGTTAACATTGGTTAAACGAGCAACTTCTAAATCCGCATAGCGAAGATCCGCTCCTTCAAAATTTGCTGAGTCTAAGTTAGCACTAAAAAATCGAACCCCTTGCACATTAGCATGACTAAAATTACTATCTCGTAGGTTAGCATGGTCAAACAAAGCTTCTTCACGCAAATCTTGACCGGAAAAATCCACTCCTACTAAGTTAGCTCTATTGTAATCTACTGCCATAACAGGCAATATCGGATTAGCGAAAAATAAGGTAGCTATTAAGGTTAACAATAACAAAAGTCGTCTAAAATTGGCGCGAATCATACTTTTAGTCTCCATAAATTTTATTATTCTATATTAATTCTAAACTGTAAGGTGGGCAATGCCCACCTTACTATTAAGACGCTGATAAAATTTGTTCGTCTAAACTAAAATCAATGTCAGCTTGCTCTCGTTTAGAGGCTAAATAATCGTTTTCAAAGGAGTCTTTTAACCCACTAATTAAATCATATTCAGGCTGCCAATTTAATTCCTGTAATGATTTATTAATATCAGCAAAAAAGTGCTGCATTCTTAAGGGAAAGGCTTTCTTTTTACCAAAGTCAAATTGTTTGGGATCATAGTGAACAATGTTGATGTCATCACCAGCTTTCCCAGCAGCAACAGCGCAAGCTTTAGCTAACCCATCAAAGGTAACATAACGTTGTCCTGAAATGTTATAAATTTCTCCAATAGCTTGATCATTTCCTAATACCGCAGCCATACCTTTAACTAAGTCTTGGATATGACCAAATTGGGTAAAAT
Organism: Crocosphaera sp.; assembly: GCF_030064895.1. GTDB lineage: Bacteria > Cyanobacteriota > Cyanobacteriia > Cyanobacteriales > Microcystaceae > Crocosphaera. The sequence continues at coordinate 73,779 of NZ_JASJEB010000010.1, forward strand.
GTAAGCCATTACCAGGAATAGGAATGGTTCTATTTCTGACAATTCGATCAAAAAACCAAGCTTCTAAATCGTTATAATTTTGTGGGCCATAGATATAAGTGGGACGAATAGAAGTCCAGGGAATACCCGATTTTTCTAAGTAGCTTTCTGTGGCAAATTTGCCTTTATGACGACTATTGGGATCAACTTTATCTCCTTCAATATGAGGCATTTGATCGGACTTTAAATAAACTCCGGCTGAACTTACATAGACAAAATGTTTAACTTTATCATTGAAGATTTCTACTAGGGGTTGAGTATCGCTTAATTCTCGACCATTGTTATCAAAAATTGCGTCAAAACTTTCGGATGCTAACTTTTCTTTTAACTGTTTTGCATCTTTACGATCGCCGTGAATTTGTTTTATCCCTTCAATGGGTGCTGGTTTATTGCCTCTGTTGAATAATACTACTTCGTGGCCTTGTTTTACTAATTCTTTGGTGAGATAAACCCCAATAAAACGGGTTCCCCCCATGATTAAAATACGCATATTTTCCCTCGATTTTTTTAAACTACTTTAGATTAGAATACTACAGTTTTGAAGTGATTTTAATTTTATTTTGTGATCGGTTAAAAAAAATAGAAATAAACTATCATCATCTTAAGTCTAAATCAGGATAACTATCAGGATAGTCTAGTTTATCTTGATTAGACCAATACAAATCTTCTGCTTCTTTAATAACTTCACCCAAAGTTGGCCAATGGTCTTCTCCAACCCATAGAACCCATTTGGGATCTATACAGCCTGACCTCAAATCTTTGAGGCTTCTGACTATGTATATTAATGATGATCAATTAAACAACAAATCGCAAGCTGTAGCTTCCACGGATTTGTCTTTGCTAGTGTCTGATGAAAATTTGCAGTTAGACGACAATACACAAGATGAAGACAATCAAACTGAATCTAGTATTGACTCAAGTTTAGATCCTGTTGGTATTTTCATTTGGGAAATTGTTGAAAATCTTCTTGAACGCAGAGGTCAGATTACAACAAAAGAAGTTTTAGAAGTAATAGAAGAAAGAGAAGGTAGCATTAAGCCAGGAGATTCTGCTGTTAGAGAAAGATTAAGTCAATTAACTGATTTAGGATATCTTGAGTGTGTTCCAGGGAGTGGTCGCCGTCCATCGTACTATTTTTTTGCTGGAGATGAAAGGCTAGAAAACCATACTATAGAACCAAGCGATACTGAAATTCTTGATAATATCAAGCAACAGCAATCTAAAATTCGACAACAGATAGATGATTTACAGCAACAGCTTGAAGAATTGTTAACAGATCAAGAAGAAATGGAAGAAGTAATACAAAAAAGGCAGAAACTCAGAAGTAAATACCGTTAGCTTCTAACCCAAATAGTTTAAGCTGCTTGTTGTGGGGGAAGTCGGCGAATTTCTGAATAAAAAGCTGTACGACTATAACCATTATTTCCTTTAATTAAACTGGTACGCAGTCGTAAGTTATCACTAGCAAACCAGATTCTTTCTTCCATAGAAAAATCTCCAAGTTCTAGGGTTAAAGTTAATGCCTCATCTTCTCCTAAACTGTAGCTTCCTGGGGATGCAGGTTGAGACTGAAAAGTTTGTATAATTTTTCCTACTTCTGGTTGGTTACTATCAGGAATTAAAATTATTGTTGCGTTTCCTGTTTGCTTTTTCTGTCCATAGTCACTGGAACTATTCCAGCTAATTTTTTGACCGCCGATGGCCTGATTAGGATCGATACGATATTGTTGACAAAGAGAGACAACTAAAGAATCGTCACTGTTTAACCATTCTACTGTTAATTCTGATTTATTACTTTCGGCTTTTTCAGTATTAAACTGATAGCTAGTTCGCTGAGAAAACCATTGACCAACACATAATTCTAAAAAGGCTTGTATGTCCATGAATACTGTTTAATTCTCTGCTTAAAATAGGGTGATGGGTTAAATTTCGGCTATCCCATAACCCTAATTGTATCATGAGAGTTACCGTACTTCTTAACTATTAGTTTGCAGGAGGTTTAGGGAGAATAAAGCTGCTTCCCTGACTTGGGGTTGAGAATCTTTGCTTAAAAATTTGAGAGCTGCAACACTCTTTTCTATGTTAAAATTCCCTAAAGCTTGTGCTAGACGTTGACGCACTAACCAATCTTCTGAGTTGGCAAAGCGTAAGATATGGTCAATAGCATCGACGGCCTTGATCTCTCCTATGGCTGCTATAGCTGCTTGGTGCATCACGGTTTCTTTGCTGTCTAAAGCTTGTAACAAGAGGTTTTTGGCGCGAATGTCCCCTAAGTTCCCTAAAGAAACAGCAGCACTAAAACGGACTAACCATTGCGTGTCTTCGTAGAATGCTCTAGCTAAGGGTTCGTAGGCCCGAGGGTCTTCTAGATAGCCTAAAGCACCAGCCGCGTCAGCCCGAATGCCATAGTCTGGGTCACTCTCCAACAGTTTAACTAAAATGGGATAACATTCGTCTGTTTGTTTGACTCCCAATGCAAAAACAGCCATTGACCTAACTTGTAATATTTCATCGTCTAAGACTTTTTTGATTAAAGGGACTGCTTCTTCTGCTGAGACTTCCCGTAAAGAGGCTAAGGCTAAGAGGCGATCGCGGGAGTTTTCGCTTTCTAGTTGCAAGGATATCTGTTGGAGGTCAGCATTAATCATTTTTGTAACATTTCTTCATAACTTCTTGCTTTCATTGTAACGATTTTTTACAACGAGAGCACAGATCGCCCATATTCTGTTATGGACGTAATCATTAATTATCTTTCTCAGTTAAACTAGAAGCATAGATATTTAACTGGGATTATGAAATCATTTCCTATTCGCTTACAACAAGATGGAACTATTACTGTTCCTAAAGTGATTCAAGATAAACTCAATCTTCATGAAGGAGATTATCTAAATTTATTAGAAATTGAGGAGTTAATTATATTAACTTCAAAACAAACTAAAGTTCCTCAATTAAATGAGCAAATTACTGCTATTAGAGAACAAGAAAAAGTTAGTTTAGAGGAATTATTAGAAGGATTGGAAGATGAAAGAAAGATCATATATAAAGAAAAATATGAATCATGAAATTAATTTTTGCTGATTCTAGTATCTTAATTGCAGGGTCTGCATCTTCAACTGGTGCAAGTCGAGTCGTCTTAACTATGGCAGAAATAGGTTTATATAAGCTATTAATTTCAGAACAAGTGTTAGAAGAATGTCGAAGAAATCTTAACAAAAAACTTCCCAAAGTAATTCCTATTTTTGATGACCTCATTAATAATATAAATGTTCAAATTTTGCCTAACCCTTCTCTAGAAGAATTTGCAGCCTATATTGATATTATTGAAGCTAAAGATGCTCCCATTTTATCTGCTGCTTTATTAGCTAAGACCGATAGATTACTGAGTTTAAATACTAAGGATTTTACTCAAAAAGTTGCTGAAAGAACAAGGATAAAAATTCAAACTCCCTCAGAGTTTATTCAAGATATCCGTTCTATTGTTACTCAGGAATTGTAGCAGAACCGAGATTATTGTTACAATTATAAACCTCTAGATTATTTAATTAGTAACTCCTTCTAATTCTTCCTCGGTTAACTCATATAAATTACGTAATTTTTCTAAGGTTTCGTCATCAGCATCCCAGAAACCTCTTCCATTCGCTTCGATCATTCTTCCCACAATATTGCGAAACGCTTCGGGGTTTGCTTTGCGTAATTTTTCCGCCATTTCTGGGTCTAAAGCGTAGGTTTGTGCAGCTTGATCATACACCCAATTATCCTGAAAATCTGTTGTTCCTCCCCATCCTATCAACGCTGTCATCCGTTGGGACACTTCATACACACCCCCTGAACCCTGATTAACCATTGCTTCGGCCCATTTTGGATTTAGTAACTTTGTACGATATTCTAGTCTTAATAAGTCTTCTAGTTTTCGGGGGTTGGTATCATTGGAAAAGCTTTCAATAAAACTTGCAGTTACTTTTTTACCGCTTTGTTTTTCGGCAGCTAATTTTAAACCTCCTGTGTTGCCATAATATTCTTGAATATCGGTTAAACCGTATTCTACTGAATCAATTTCTTGGACAATTCTTTCACTGGTTTTTAAGAGTTGATTTAAAATTTCTGGTCTTGCTTGTCCTTTATCTTTACGTCCGTAACTAAAGACATTTCTTTTTTCCCAAGTATTCGCTAATTCGTCGCTAGATTCCCAGTTACCGTCAACAACTTGATCGTTAACTAAGGAACCAAAATCACCGGCAGGGTTAGAAAAGAGTCTGGCTGAAGCATTTTCTACTCCTTGTTCTTTTAACTGTAAATAATGTTTACGAATAAAGTTATTTTCGGGGTCTTCTTCTATTTCTGCTGCCCTTTGGAATAAGTCGTCTAATAGTTCAATAATATTGACAAAAGTATCACGAAATATTCCTGATAAATTAGCTAAAACATCGATCCTCGGATGTTCTAATTCTTCTAAGGGTTTCAATTCGTATCTGACGATGCGTCCAGTACCTTCTTTAATGGGTTCTGCGCCAACTAATTCTAATAAAATACCTAATGATTCACCTTTAGTTTTGATTGCGTCTAAACCCCATAATAAAACTGCAATGGTTTCGGGATAACTACTATGTTCTTCTAGATGTTGTTGGATGGTTTTCTTAGCGATTTCTCGACCTCGTTCATAAGCTGCTGGAGATGGCATTCTATAAGGATCTAAGGCGTGGATATTTCTTCCTGTTGGTAAGACTCCTGTGCCATCTCTGAGTAAGTCTCCTCCGGGTGCAGGAGGGATATATTCTCCATTTAATCCTCGTAATAAGTTGCTTAATTCTTCGGGAGTTTGTTTAAGCAAGTCTCTGATATAAATTGCTTCTTTAATAGTTTCACTTCGTCCATTAGCTGAGTCTAATATATATTGTAATTCTGGCAATTCAGAACTAATTGCTTTTCTTTCTCTGTCGGTTAACTTCTCCCCAAAATAAGCCTCTAAATAAGAGTCTAATTGTTCTTGATTGGGAATTTCACCCAAGGTATGTAAACCAGAAGAGAATAACCTTTGTTCTACAATTTGTAAATATTCATAGACCTTGACAAAATACTCATTTAAAGCTTTTTTACTGAACAATTTTGCATTTTCTACAGTAAAATCAATGCCTAGTTTTCGGCCTTCTTCAAACTTACAGTCAGCAGCTAAACCAGAGTCTACAATTTTCTGAATAATACCTTCTCGCAAAATCTCATTTTTATTAGTATCTTCTCGATATTCTGCAATTAATTCTCGTAGTGCCATTAATTCTTTATATAACCCTGCCCGTCCATAAGGGGGTACATTATGAGAGATTAACACTCCATATCCTCGACGTTTAGCTAAGATAGATTCTGAGGGGTTATTTGCAGCATAAATGTATAAATTAGGGATATCTCCTAATAAAATATCTGACCAAGAATAACCTGTATTTCCTAATGGTGAACCTGGTAACCATTCAACGGTTCCGTGCATCCCAAAATGTACTATAGCATCGGCAGAAAAATCGTTTTGTAACCACTTATAAAAGGCCGCATATTGAGGATGGGGAGTTAAATCTTTTTCAAACATTAACCTCATGGGATCACCAGAAATACCTAACGGTGGTTGCACCCCTATCCAAATATTTCCTAGTTGAATACCTCCGATTTGATATTCGTCTCCATAAGTTTTTATTCCTGTATCTGTTAATGATTTCCACTGTTTTTCAATACGAGTTTTTAATAAGTATCCTAACCATTCTTCGAGTTTTCTCACATTAACCGTTGCTTGACCCTTTTCAGCATTATTTGGTGTAATAATTGCTTCATCTGCTTCTTTAACTTGATTAATAATCATTTCTCCATCTTCGGGTAATTCTCCCACATCATAGCCTTGCTTTTCTAATTCTTGTAATAATTTTAGTAAGCTCCGGGGAACATTTAATAATGCTGCGGTTCCTGTTGCTCCATAACCTGGGGGAAAGCCATACAAAATAATAGCAAGTTTACGATTTTTTACTTCAGTTTCACGCAATTTTATCCAACTTTTTAACCTTCCTGTTAAGCGTTTAACTCGCTCAGGAATAATATAAATATCATTGCCAACTAAACCACCCAAAGGGACGGTATCAATGGCACCATCTAACTCAGGAAGGGCATATAAAACCACACTTTGTAAACCACCTATTCCTTGTCTCGTCCAAGAAGAAATATCTTGAATTAACAGAGGTGCAGCAACAATATAGGGTATATTTTTCGCGGTTAAAATTCGTTTTGCAACCTCAACTTGTCGTCCAGCTTCCATTGAACCAGCAGGACCACCCACTAGAGGAAAACCGATGGTAGAGACAATAGAATCTACTTCAATGGCATCTTTTGCTAAAGAACGTATTTCTTTATTGCCTAAGTTCCTTTGTTGGGTTTCGTAAGTAGTAGTTAACCAATCTCTAACAATCACATGACCTTCAACTCCATTGATAAAAATTGGGATAGGAGTTAATCCTTGTTGTTCAAAAGAACGAATTAACTGGGGAATATAGGGTTGTTGTGTGATAACGTGCTTACGGTATAAAAGAACAGCAACCAAAGGATTATCAATAGATTTGTGTTGTTGATACCAGTTTAAATAGTCACGGGGAGAAGTAAAATAACCCTCATATTCAGGATGAAGTAATCCCATATTTGGTGTTTCTATAGGTTCGGGAATTTCTCCTACTTTGATATCTAAATATTTCTCTGCTATTGTCCAACACATAGCAGCAAAGTTTTCATTTCCTCCTGCGTTCCAATAGCCATATATAATTAACCAGTTGCGTAAATCTTGGACTTTTTTGGCAGGAATAAACTTTAATAATTTTGGTCCCGTTTTCAAGAAACTTAAATAACCAGCAAGCTTATCTTCTTCCTTCCCACTGGAAAATTTACTTAAAATAAACTTAATAGGTTTGGGCATTCCTTTAGGTTTCTTCCCAATAACAAATTTTCCTAAACGAGTCAAACTCATTAATTCTAAAGCTGATTCAAATACTAAACGAATAGGGATATTTTCTACCCGTTCCCTTAACCAAATTACTTGGTCATAATCAAAGATTAAACTAGCAAAAAAAACATCCGCATCCTTGAGGACATTCTCAATAATCTCTGGTTCTTGAGAAAGACTGCGATCGCTATATATTTGTATATCCAAGTCCGGACAACGAGATTGCGCTAACTGTGCAGCTTGTCGATACAAGTCCAGATTAAATGATTCAAACCCAGTAATAACAACGATGCGTGACATATCCCTATTCCGTAAAGTTTTGTAACAGTATTATTTCTATTATAAGCTTTATTCCTTATTTTCCAGTTTCAACCATCGCGCCGTTGGACCCAAAGAAAAGCCCTGTATAGACACAGAAATTAAGACGATGAAGAATACCACATTAAAGAGAGTTGTGGCATCAGGAATGCCCACTGCGATGGGGCTAATGGCTAAAATAATAGGGACTGCACCCCTCAACCCAACCCAGGAAATAAAAAGTTTCTCAGAATTATTATAAGGACTAATAGCTAAACCAATAATCACACTCAAAGGACGGGCAATAAACATTAAAAATAAAGCAATAATAACAGCAATGGGAGCAACTGTAATAAGTTGGGAAGGAAACACTAAAAGTCCTAATAATAAAAACATTCCTATTTGCATTAACCAAGAGATACCATCATGAAAATCAAGGATAGTTTGTTTATAAGTAAAGTTACTATTTCCTAATACAATTCCTGCTACATAAACACCCAAAAAACCGTTACCCTGCAAAAGAGTTATGACACTATAAGTTAATAATACTTGTCCGAGACTGATAACAGGATATAAACCTTGTGCATCGACTTTAATATTATTAATTATCCAATTCATCAGACGACCAAACCCATAACCACCGATAATTCCTATCAAAATTTGAGCAATTAAAGTAATCCCTAAATTAAGAAAAGAAATATCTCCAGTTTTGACTATATTAACTATAGTTGTTGTTAATAATACAGCCATAGGATCATTACTACCAGATTCTAATTCTAATAAAGGCTGTAAGTTACCTTTAAGCTTTAAATTACTAGATTTAAGAATAGAAAAAACCGCAGCAGCATCGGTTGAAGAAATAATCGCCCCTAACAGTAAACCATCTACCCAGTTAATGCCATCAAATCCCACCATTAAATAAGAAAAAGAACCCAACATAAACCAAGCAAAAGTTCCTAAAAATAACATAGTTAAAGCCACACCAACGGTAGACATGATTAACCCTTGTATCAAAACCGGACGAATACTTTTCCATTCCGTTTCTAAACCCCCAGTAAATAAAATAAAAATTAGAGCTAAATCCCCTATAGTTTTAGCAAGTTTATAATTCTCAAAATTTAAACCCCCTATTCCCTCAGAACCAGCTAACATTCCAATCAATAAGAATAAAAGCAACGCAGGAACACCAAATTTATTGGCTATTTTACTAGCAAAAGCACTAATAAGTAATAACAATCCTGCCGCAATTAAAATATATTCAAAATACAAAATAAACATAGTATAATAAACATCTCCATAATTAAAGAAAATTGAACAATCTAAAAAAAATCAACTATTACAAAGATGATTTTATCTATTTATCGGCAACTGAGCAACTGCAACTTTTCAAAGGCAAAAAACTTTCCCTGATCGAAATGCTATTCACACAGTGTATAATTACGATCAACAGGGATTTAAAGAATATGCCAATCATCGTTAACAAACATGGAACCTAACACAACACTAGACTGGATTTTAGGCGGTATTGCCATCACTATTTTAATTGTAGGAATGTTGATGTTATTAGGAGGGATATCAGAGATGAATAAAAAATAAGTAATGGTTATTAACGAAGTGAAAAGTAAGTAAGGACTAATTATCCTATAACTGGCTCTGTGGTAAGTATTAATCTACATTAGGGCTAAAAAGAGCTAAAACATATTCTCCTTGATTAACTGAATAATTAGTGGAAACATCAAAAATAAATCCATCTTTTTCTGCATGAATATTGATCACCTCTGGTAAATTACCTTGCTTATTAAAACTGAGTATTTCATAAAGTTTATCTCCTTCTTTTACTGGGTTTTGTAAAGATAATCTATTTTGAATCATGCCACCAGTTGGTGCATAATAACTTTTTATATTTTGACGAGAAACTAAAGTTATATCTTGACTTGTTAAAGCATAATTAGGTAGATGTAAAATCCCTTTTTTAACCAAATAGTTTATAATTCCCTGAACACCAGTCTTAACAGAGTTGGGATTCATCGTCATTCCTGAACCTAACTCTAATGTCCAAGATTCTCTATCTACTATTATTTTTCTTCCCGCTTCTTCAAACTTTTTTTCTAATGCTAACCAAGGTTTCATAAACGCTTCATCAAATGCGTCCCCATCATAAGTATCCATTAAAATACCATAATCTATCTGAAAATATTTTGCACTTTCTTGCTGTTGTCCAGGAAAACAAAAAAGATAATCAATACATTTATTACTAGAACTATGAATATCAATCAGATAATTAGCATCCATAGAAAGTGATTGTAATTGATAACGATACTGTTCAAATAAAGGCGCACCACTGGGTTTATTAATTTTTTCTAGTTGTTTAGCAAATGCCGTCTTTTGTTGCTGTAAAAAGTTTTCTTGAATCGTTAATAAATCAAACTTGATATTATTGTTAACCAACTCATCTAAATCTTGACAAACTTTTTCATAATTCCAAAAAATTCGATTCCAATCTTTTCCATCATAACTATTATAACGTCCCGATGAAAAGAAATGATTTCGCTGATTTGTTCCCAAAGGATTACAAATAGGAAGCAAGCAAATCTCTCCATCTATTTGATTATTTTTAAGACCAGATAAAAAATTAATTAGTTGATAAATAACAGCATTGCCAACAATTTCTGAGCCATGTAAATTAGATTGAATATAAACCTTTTTACCTCTTTTATTACCCAAAAACTTATAGAGTTGTAAAAAAAACTCATCACCAGAAGCAAGTTTAAATAAATTTAATGTTTCAATAGTTGGTTTCATAGAGATGGGGATTGTTCAAAATAAACTTTTAACAATAGCACAAAAAGTTGACAAAACTGCTAGAAAAAACTACCGTAAAAAAGTCCCTTCATTCAATAGATAAATTTAACAGGTAATCCAATATGGTACAAGCAAAACTTGGAGATACAGTCAAAGTCAACTATACAGGTAAATTGCAAGATGGGACAGTTTTTGACTCCTCTGCAAATCGTGAACCCTTACATTTTTCCCTTGGAGAAGGTCAAGTTATCGCAGGTTTTGAACAAGCAGTGGTGGGAATGACTCCAGGAGATAGTAAAAGTGTTACCATTCCTTCAGAACAAGCTTATGGTCCTTATCAAGAAGAATTAGTGATTGTAGTCGATGAAAAGCAAATACCATCAGACTTATCCGTAGAGGTGGGACAACAGTTACAAATACGTCATAAAGATGGTCAAGCGGTTCCTGTTACAATTACTAATATTACTGATGATAAAGTTACTTTAGATGCTAATCATGCTTTAGCTGGAAAAGATTTAACTTTTGAAATTGAGTTAGTAAGCATTCAGTAAATAGTTAAAAGTGAACAGTGAACAGTGAACTGTTTGCTGTTAAGAATTATCCCGTAAGAACAATGTTTAAATCTTCTCAGTTGTTTAGAACTTTAAACATAACCTAAATCAAAGATGATGGAACAGATTCAATCACACACAGAAAAAGATCAACTTATTGAAAAATTACAAGCAGAAATTACTCGCTTAAAAGCTGACAAAAAAGCCACTTTAATCATGCAAGAAAACTTGCGAGAAAGTGAGGAAAGATGGCAATTAGTATTACAGGGAACAAATGAAGGAATTTGGGATTGGAACCTAAAAACCGATGAAATGTTTTTCTCCCCTCGTTGGAAAGAAATGTTAGGTTATGGTGATCAAGAATTACCTAATCATATTGATACTTGGAAGAAATTACTTCATCCTCAAGATACAGAAAGGGTGATGAAAATTTTAGCTGATCATTTTGCTAAAAAAACCGATCATTATAGTGCAGAATTTCGTTTAAAATGTCAAGATGGTAATTATAAATGGATTCTTTCTCGCGGAAAAGCGTTATGGGATGAAACAGGAAACCCATTAAGGATGGCCGGTTCTCATACAGATATAAGCGATCGTAAAAACGAACAAATTTTATTAGCATCACTGATAGATTGTATTCCCGATCTCGTCTTTTGTAAAGACTCTAAAGGAGTCTATAAAATGTGTAATAATGCCTTTGAAAAATTTGCAGGGCGAGATAGAAAAGATATTCTTGGTAAAGATGATTTTGAACTTTTTTCAAAAGAAGAAGCGTTAGGATTTCGCAAACAAGATCGCTTCATGATGCTACAAAAACAATCCCATCGTAACGAAGAATGGATCACCTATCCTAATGGGAATTGTCGCCTAGTAGATACCTTAAAAACCCCCTTTTGTTGTCCCGAAGGTAAGTTAATGGGAACCATTGGTATTAGTCGAGATATTACTGATCGTAAACAAAAAGAAGAAGCTATCAGAAAACAAGCAGAAAGAGACGCTTTACTCAGTAATATTGCCAGACAATTAATCGATCAAGACTTAAATACAGCAGTTAATTTTATTTTAGAATCCATCGGAAAATTTACCCAATGCGATCGCAATTACATTATTCGTTATTTTCCCCAAGAAAAGGTTTGGAGTATGATCCATGAATGGTGTAATGAATATATCCCTTCAACTATCCATGATTCTCAAAATATTTCCCTAGAAGTATTCCCTTGGTTTTCTCAACAACTCATAGAAGGAAAATCTATTTGTATTAACAACTTAGAGGATTTCCCCCCGGAAGCAACGCCAGAAAGAGAAGCCTATAAAAACAGTTTAAGCCCCAACTTATTAGTAGTTCCTATGATGACAAGATGTCAAACAGTGGGCTATTTAGGAATTGATACTAATGTATATAGAAGTTGGACAAAAGATGATCTAAATCTCTTGAAACTAGTAGGAGAATTAATGGCAATTGCAGAAGCAAGAACTATTGCAGAAGAAGCTAAAAAAGAGTCACAGGCAAGGTTTGCTGGTATTTTAGATAACGCCAACGAAGCGATTATTTCCATCGATGAAAAACAAAAAGTAACCCTTTTCAATCATGCTGCTGAACAAATATTCGGCTATACTTCTAATGAAGTATTAGGCAAGCCTTTCAATCTCTTAATTCCCCCTCGTTTTACAAATAACCATTATCAACACATTAATAGCTTTAAAAATACCCAAGAAACCGCTAGAAAGATGGGTGGTCGTCGTCCTGTTTTTGGAAAAAGAAAAGATGGTACAGAATTTTTAGCAGAAGTGTCTATCTCTAAAATAAAGCCACGGGGAAAAACAATTTTTACAGCAATTATTAGAGATATTACGGAACGAAAACAAGCAGAAGAAGCTTTAAAAACAGCCAAAGAAAAAGCCGATGCTGCTAATTGTGCAAAAAGTGAATTCTTAGCCAGCATGAGTCATGAATTACGAACCCCTTTAAATGCTATTTTAGGCTTCACTCAAGTGATGCAAAGAGATACAACTTTAAACGAAGAAAATAAACAAAACTTAGAAATTATTGGTCGCAGTGGAGAACACTTATTAGAATTAATCAACGACATCTTAGAGATGACCAAAATTGAAGCAGGAAGAACTACATTTAATCAAACTCAATTCGATCTTTATCGTCTGCTTGACAACTTAGAATCTATGCTACATCTAAAAGCAGAACAAAAAAACTTACAACTTCTCTTTGAAAAAACAGAAACCCTACCTCAATATATAGAAACAGATGAAAGTAAACTGCGACAAGTATTAATTAATTTACTAGGAAACGCCATTAAATTTACACAAGAAGGTGGAGTAATTTTACGCATTAAAACTAATGAAGTTATCAGAGAAAATCAGGGAATTATCTTAACCTTTGAAGTTGAAGATACCGGGCCTGGTATTGCATCCGAAGAAGTAGATCAACTCTTTGAAGCCTTTGGACAAACAGAAACAGGCCGTAACTCCAATGAAGGCACAGGGTTAGGGTTGCCCATTAGTCAAAAATTTGTGCAATTAATGGGAGGAGAAATTAGCGTTAGTAGTATATTAGGCCGAGGTAGTTTATTCACCTTTACTATTAAAGCAAACATCGTTGATGCTAATGCTATTAAAATCAATAAAACCCCTCGTCGTATTATTGGTTTAGTTCCCGGCCAACCCAACTATCGTATTTTGGCCGTCGATGATCGCCTCGAAAGCCGTATTTTATTAGTTAAATTATTATCATCAATGGGCTTTAATGTTCGTCAGGCAAGTAATGGACAAGAAGCCTTAGAAATTTGGAAAAGTTGGCAACCCCATTTAATTTGGATGGATATGAGAATGCCCATCATGGACGGTTATAACGCCACTCAACGCATCAAAGCAAACGCCAAAGGACAAGAAACCGTTATTATTGCTTTAACAGCCAGTGCCTTTGAAGAAGAACGAAATTTAGTCTTATCGGCAGGATGTGATGATTTTATGCGTAAACCCTTCCGAGAAGAAGTTTTATGGGAAAAAATAGCTCAACATCTCGGTGTTAACTATGTTTATGAAGACTTAGACGAGCAAACATTGTCCTCCCAACTCAACCAACAAGCAACCCCACAAACCAGATATCAATTACAATCGCTTTTAGAAAAAATGCCCCCTCAATGGATTAACTCACTCCATCAAGCTGCCTTAGAATGTAGTGATGATGGCATCTTAGAATTAATTCAGGAAATACCACCCCATAGTCAACCCCTAGCGATCGCCCTTCGAGAATGGTCCGAAAATTTCCTCTTTGATCCTGTGATCGAATTAACTGAAACTATTATATGACACGGTGTAGGGGTGTAGGGGTGACGGGGTGTAGATATAGGATAATTTTTCAAGAGTCTCCCACACTCCCCACACTCCCCACACTCCCCACCCTCTCCCACCCAGTCCCCAGTATCCCAGTATCCCAGTCTCCCAGTCTCCCAGTCCCCCAGTACCCCATGACCTCCGATTCTAGTAATATCTTAGTTGTCGATGATACCCCGGATAACCTGCGCTTACTCTCAGCAATGTTATCAGAACAAGGTTATAAAGTTCGCAAAGCCCTCAATGGAAAAACTGCTTTAAATACCATTTATCAAGTTCCTCCAGATTTGATTTTATTGGATATTAATATGCCATCAATGAATGGCTATCAAATTTGTCAAAAACTAAAAGAAAATACTAACACCAAAGATATTCCCGTTATTTTTATTAGTGCTTTAGACGATGTTTTAGATAAAGTTAAAGCCTTCGATGTAGGGGGAGTCGACTATATTAGTAAACCATTTCAAGCAGAAGAAGTTATAGCGAGAATTGAAAATCAATTAACTATACAAAGACAGAAAAAAAGACTACAACAAGAAATAACAGAAAGAGAAAAAACAGAACAAACCTTAAAAGTTTATCTCCACGCCGTTTCCCATGATTTAAGAAATCCCGTTATTGGCTTTTCCTTAATTTTGAAAAATTTTTTGCAACAAGAACAAGATTCCTTAGAAATTTCCAGAAAAGTTTTAGAACAAATGGCCAAAAGTTGCGATCGCCAACTAAATTTAATTAATTCTTTAGTAGAAAGTCAACAATTCGACATAGGGGGTATTAACCTAGATACCAAACCTTTAAATATAGCACAATTAAGTCAACAATTGGCCACAGAATGGCAACCAATGTTAACAGAAAACAAAGCTAGATTGTTCCTAGAAGTACCTCAAAATTTACCAATGGTACAAGCAGATAGCGATCGCTTGTGGCGAGTTCTAGAAAATTTGATGGCCAATGCTTTAAAACATAATCAACCCGGCATCCAATTAACCCTCAAAGTAGATATAATAGTAACAGAACAACAGGACTTAAAACCTCAAAAAATTCGCTGTAGCCTAAAAGATAATGGAATAGGGATTAACTCTAAACTAGCAGAAACCTTATTTGAAAGGTACAACCGAGGAGAAAAATCCCGAAAAACTTTAGGCTTAGGATTGGGATTATATCTTTGCCGTCAAATCATTGAAGCTCATGGTGGAGAAATTGGGGTAGTCACAGAACCAGGTCAAGGGGCCAAATTTTGGTTTACCTTGCCCATTTCAGATTCCTAAAGAGATAACCTATGAAGAGAAATCTCAATGCTGAAAACCTAATCTATACCAGTGGGAACTGAAATGGAAGGGTAAAATGTCAGAGATTCATAACATATTGATCCCCGAAAAGTGGTTAATGCGTAAATTTCTGATAAATTCCTGGAGAGACCCCTTGACCATAAAGACTTATGTTTTGTTACATAAGATAAATAATTAAGTCCTTAAGACAAATCCTAAGAGCCATGAAGTCTCCCGTAAGCATTTATGGAAAGGACTCATGACCCAATGCCAGGAGCAGTTAACCGTAAAAATGATCGGAGAGTGATCTCATGGCACCAGAAAGCCACCCCCTACTAGAAGAGATGACCTTACGGCAGCTACGAAAAGTAGCCAGCGAATATAACATCTCCCGTTATAGCCGAATGCGTAAAGCGCAACTCCTAGTTGCCATTAAGCAAGCAATACAATCACAAACGCCCCAAATAATCGAAACTGAGGCGAAGATTAAGGTCGACTCCAGTATTCAAGAAGCCCAAAAAGTAGAAGCTTCTAAGTTTGAGGTAGGACAGAAAAATAACATCAGCCCCAAGAAAACCCAGATTAAACCCCAACTCCAAAACGTTTGGGAAGATTACCACAGGAATCGCATTGTCCTTTTACCCCGCGATCCTCAGTGGGCTTATGCTTACTGGAATGTTTCCCAAAAATCCAAAGAAGCTTTAAAAGCCCAAGGGGGTGAACAATTAGCCCTACGGATCTATGATGTCAGCGATATTGACCTAAACTATCAGAGTCCTCATAGTGTACAAGAATATATTTGTGACGATATCACCCAAGAATGGTATATCCCCATTCCCCTCAGCGATCGTGACTACGTTGTTGACATTGGCTACCGTAGTATTGATGGTCGTTGGTTAGTTTTGGCCCGTTCTGCTGAGATCCATATTCCAGCCCTTTATCCTTCCGACTGGATAGAAGATATTTTTACCACAGTCAATTGGGACGAGGAAATAGAAGACAATTTTGTTGAACCGTCACTACCTCCCAACCCCGTTCAAAAAAGATTTGCCGTCAGCGAA
The DNA here is from genome assembly GCF_030064895.1 of Crocosphaera sp. Taxonomy (GTDB): domain Bacteria; phylum Cyanobacteriota; class Cyanobacteriia; order Cyanobacteriales; family Microcystaceae; genus Crocosphaera. The sequence goes on from NZ_JASJEB010000010.1 coordinate 90,106, forward strand.
CAAGTAGCAGAGGCCGCCCGAGTTGCCAGATCCAGCTTTGCCTCTCTACAACATTTAGGCGGATCGCTCACAGGTTCTTCCACAGAGTCCGTTGTCTTTGCCTCTGAGATGGGAATATGGAGTGTTTCTAGTCCATCGGGTCAAACCTTGTCTGATATTGGTTTTGGCTCACAAGAGTTGGTTCCTTCTCGGAAGTTTTGGTTAATGGCTGATGCTGAATTAATTGTTTATGGTGCCACCGAACCAGATGCCACCGTTTTGGTAGGCGGTAATCCTGTTAAACTCAATCCTGATGGAACTTTCCGCTTTCAAATGTCATTCCAAGATGGCATCATAGATTATCCCATCGTAGCGATCGCTGCAGATGGACAACAAACCCGTTCTATCCACATGAAGTTTGAAAGGGAAACCCCCTTTAGTCAGACCAATAGCAAAGAGGATGCAATGTTAGAAGCATTAGGTTGAGAAAAATCAATTCCAAATTCCCCCCTCATGTTCGCATTGAAATCCTTCCTCATACCACTGAGAAAGGTCAACCTCTTCTAAGGGAGTTACCTGGGAACAAGGAGGTTGTATAAATTGACTAACAACCGCCCACATCAAACTACGAGTAACATCTAAAAACGTTTTTAAATCCGATTCGTGATTACCAGGAACACCCTTTTCATTGGGAGTATCCACTTCAACTGCAATACCTCTGGCCCCGAGATGAATTTGTGCTAAAAGTTTAGCCCTGGGGAGATGGTTTTGTGAAGTGATGACCTTGACTTTATGAACCCGATGTTTTTGTAGCAAGGGGACGCAAAAGAAAAAATTATCAAAAGTTGAATAAGCGCATTGCTCAACCCAAACATTATCCATACGCGTTTGTTCCCGTTGGAAAATAAGCTTAATACAAGGAGGTTTTGAGCCTTGGGAAATAATAAGAGGAACATCTTGATACTCAGAAGCAATTTGAGCAGCATAGATTTCCCGTCGAATGCTCCCACCCAAAACTAAAATACCGTCCACCTTGTGATTGGCGTTAACCGGTAATCTCACCAAAACATTGAAAGCTAAACTGCCGAAGATAAAACCAATTAAGGCTAACAAAAGCAGCTTAAATCGTTTTTTCCATTTTCTTTTAGTCAAACGGGCTGTTAAATCAAATTTTGACCTGCTCACTATATTTCTCCGCTAAATAAAACGTGATGAGAATCTACTCTTGAAGAAGGCAGGGGGCAGGAGGCAGGAGGGTTTTCAATTTGTAAGCTATGCAATTTAAAAGGGGGTATGGCAAGGGAATTTGGTATTAAGATATGTAGTAATCGGGTTTTATTGTCAAGAGTTGACATAACTTACAACAGCAGAACATAAAACTTCTTGGCGAAAATAAGAACTCAAATCTTCTGGGGTTCTTAAATCAACTTTACGCTGAAAAAGATGAGACAACTCTTTGATTTCTTTAATCGGAATATTTATATTGACAATGATGGGAGAAGACATAATCATGTTTTGTATCTTAATATATTTCTTGAGAAACCTACGACAAATCTCTAAATTAATATTACTTGACTTCCGAAAAGTTTTTGGTAGGAGTTCAAGCTTCTTCTAAAAAGAATCCTCCTGCCTCCTGCCTCCTGCCTTTAAACTCCTGCCTCCTTTGAATTCTTTTGAATCCTTGGCAGTCTATGTTTGAACCCACAAAGAATTTCCCAAGAAATCGTTCCCAACATTTTCCCCCAGTGATCAGCCGTAATTTCTTGGTTTCCATCTTTACCAATTAAGGTTACAGTATCTCCCACTTTAAGATTACGAAGATGGCTGACATCTAACATCAACTGATCCATAGTAATCGCTCCGATTTGACAAGCTCGCTGACCGTGAATTAATACTTGTAAACGATTGGATAATTGACGGGGGACTCCATCCGCATAACCAATCCCCACCACAGCTATTTTCATCGGGCGATCGCTGACAAATTGATAACCATAACTAACCCCTGTATTAGCCGGTATAGTCTTAATTTGCGTGATTTTGGCCTTAACTTGTAAAACAGGCTTTAAAGGGACTATAGAGCGCAAATGAGGGGCAGGATAGAGACCATATAAACCTAGTCCCACCCTGACTAAATCGTAGTGTAACTGGGGCGCGATGAGAGTGGCCGCAGAATTGGCAAAATGAAGACGAGGTGGTTTAATTCCTTGGGTCTTTAACTGGGCGATCGCCGTTTTAAACCGTTTATGTTGTAGATACATATTAGTGCGATCGGGATCATCGGCGGTGGCTAAATGGGAATAGACACTACCCAACTGTAAATAGGGTAACTGTTTAACTAAACTGGCAAATTCCGTTCCCTGATGCCAAGGTATTCCTAAACGAGACATTCCCGTGTCTAATTTGAGATGAACTGATAACGGTTTTTCGTATTGGGATAAGGTTTGAGAAAAAATTATGGCCTGTTCAGGATAACAGAGGGTCGGTTCGATATTCCAATGAGCGATCGCTGCAATTTCTTCTGGGGTGTTAATTGCCCCCAAAATCAAGATAGGTGCAGTGATACCAGCTTCCCGTAGTTCGATTCCTTCCCCTAAAGTCGCCACCGCCAAAGCATTGGCCCCTGCTTCTAGGACTGTTTGGGCAACGGCGATCGCCCCGTGACCATAAGCATCGGCTTTAACCACAGCCATTAATACGGTTTTTGGTGACAATAGTTGTTTAATTTGCACCACATTATGAGTTAATGCCGATAAATCAATTTCTACCCACGCCCGTTGGCGAATAATCTCAGAAAGATGATAATTATAGCGATTACGAGCAACAAGACCGCCTAGAGACTCTTGAGTTACCACTTTTTTCCACTCCTACACACTCACCCATCATTTAACATGATTGATGTTATGGTAGCAGACGTAGAAATTGAGATCGATGATTCCAGGAAAATCAGAACATCAACTATAATGAATGATGTCTGTGCGATTTTTATTAAACTATAAGGAAACAGAATTTTCGAGAACCTTGTTCCCACTCTATAGCTAACCGTAATTTTTAATTAATTGTGGAGGTTATTGGCTATTACATTCTGTACAAGTTTTTTGCCATCAATAAGCCTATGGAATCATCCTTTGAAATTACTCTGCAAATTGTTATGGCTGTTCTTGCAGGCATCAGCGCGCAAGTCATTGCCGAATTTTTTAAGGTTCCTAGCATTGTCTTTCTGCTTCTATTCGGTATTATACTCGGAGCCGATGGCCTTAGTATTCTCAATCCCCAGAAATTAGGAGTAGGTTTAGAAGTCTTAGTGGCTCTTTCTGTAGCCATTATTCTCTTTGAAGGGGGCTTAAACCTGGAATTAAAAGATTTGGGAAGAGTCTCAGGGAGTCTTCGTAATTTAGTCACCTTTGGGACTTTAATTACCCTGGTGGGTGGTGGTATGGCTGCCCACTGGTTAGCAGAGTTTCCTTGGTCGATCGCTTTTCTCTATGCAGCTTTGGTGGTGGTTACAGGACCGACGGTTATTGGACCACTTCTCAAACAAGTGGAAGTGGAACGCAAAGTGGCCACCCTCTTGGAAAGTGAGGGGGTTCTTATCGACCCTGTGGGAGCTATTTTAGCGGTGGTGGTTCTCGATACCATTCTCAATAGTAATGCCACACCTGTAGAAATTTTTAGTGGTTTACTACTACGATTCACCATTGGGGCTATTATTGGGGGCGTTAGTGGGTTTTTACTCGGTTTTCTGCTCAAAAATACCCTTTTTCTCTCAGAAGAACTGAGAAATTTAGTGGTATTGGCCGGGGTTTGGGGATTATTTGGTTTATCCCAACTCACCCTGAGTGAATCCGGGTTAATGGCCACTGTGGTGGCAGGAATTGTACTGAGGGCTTCATCTATCCCCGATGAACGCTTATTAAGACGGTTTAAGGGACAGTTGACTGTTTTATGTGTCTCCGTGTTATTTATTCTCTTGGCGGCGGATCTCTCTATTGACAGTATTTTTGCTTTGGGATGGGGTAGCGTTTTAGCTGTTTTGGCTTTGATGTGGCTAGTACGTCCCATTAGTATTGCTTTTTGTACGATCAATAGCGATCTCAATTGGCGAGAAAAGTTCTTTTTAGGTTGGATTGCTCCACGGGGAATTGTCTCTGCTTCGGTTGCTTCTTTATTCGCTATTTTACTGACTGAAAAGGGTATTAATGGCGGTGATTCTATTAAGGCTTTGGTTTTCTTGACTATTATGATGACGGTGTTTATTCAAGGTTTATCAGCCCGTTGGGTGGCTAAAGGATTAAGAATTACGGCAGTAGAAGCGAGAGGGGCGGTGATTGTTGGCTGTAACGCCTTGGGACGGCTATTAGGACGATTATTTGAGCAGCAAGGAGAGTCTGTGGTATTAATCGATACAGATCCCGAAGCCTGTCAACAGGCTGAAGCTCAAGGCTTATCGGTGTTTCAAAGTAGTGCGCTTGATCCTGATGTCCTGGAAGAAGCGGGCATTGAATCGATGGGAACGTTTATGGCCTTGACTAGCAACGGTCAAGTTAATTTAGTCTTAGCTCAACGGGCCACAGAAGAGTTTAAACCGCCCAGAGTGTTTGCTATTTTTCCTAGTAATGCCCCTCAAGACAATAACGCGAATAAAACCGGCAATGCGAATAAAACCAATATTAGTCCTGCATTTGTGGATCAACAATTGATTAAAATGTGGAATCAATACTTAATGGAAGATCAGTTTAAGTTAGGAATTACCGATTTTCAAGAACAGGGACTCTCTTTTAAACAAGCCCACTTTCAAGCATTAATTCGGGAAGGAGAGGTGTTACCCCTTTTGATTAAGCGACAAGGAAGTTTACAAGTCGTTCAAGCTGCTCAAACTTGGCAAGTTGGGGATGAAGTTACTTATCTTTTACACGATCCTCGTCCAAAACTTCTCAAACGTCTCTCAGGGGGAAATAAAACCTCTAAAGAATTAACAGCAGAACGTTTATCTGAGGTAGAAGAAGTCCCTCTAGCTGATCCTGTTGATGATTCTCTTTCGGAGTCTCCTAAGTTAAAAAGTCAAAATAGTTAGAGATTTAAAAGTTAAATAATCCTATTTTTAATGTTTTTTATCCTTTCTGCCTCCTGCCTCTAATCATTAAGTATTTTTGTTCTGATGTAAGATGTGAGTCTACTGAGGTTGTTTCCATGTTTTTAAGATTGTTTGATAGCAAACTAGACAAAAATAAAGGGTAAAATTAATCATCCCCAAAAGTTTGGGTACGCCTTCAATTAAAAAAGACCTAATGTGAAAATACGGAGAAAAATAATCAATTAATACTGCTATTATAATCAATAAAGATCCAGTTAATAGAATTCCATAATTTGTTTTCCTAAGAGTTTTCCAAAATAATAATAAATAAAGAATTAAAATAACTCCATAAACCCTAATCGTGGTTAATTTAGGAATATCAAAATATTGTAAAATAATATGAATACGATAAATTTCGTTGAAAAAAAATCCAGTAGTTAAAATCGTAGAAACTAATAAGAAAAATTTATTACTATTGTTAGGATTTATCCGTCTGATAATAACAAGAGTAAAGCCACATATTACAGGAGGAATAGAACATAATATCTCAAATGTATGGGTTAATAACCCTGCCGTTGGATAACGAGGTGTTGCCGGAGGAATGAATAAACCATCTACAGGTGGAGCAAATTTTTGAGCATAAAGCATCACCAAAATTAACAACAGGATACTAATGCTATTGCAAATTATAAATGGAGGAGGAATTTTTTTCAGTAGCATTAATATTCTATTTTTTAGTCTTGTCAACAAAACTCATTTCCTCCATAATAGATAGTGGCACAGTATTAGAGATACAACATGGCAAAAGCAATATGGAATGATGTTATCTTAGCAGATAGTCAACAATGCGAAATAGTCGAAGGAAATTACTATTTTCCTCCCGATTCCATTAATACAGAGTATTTTAAAGAAAGTAGTACCCGTACGAATTGTTTCTGGAAAGGAGAAGCAACTTACTATACCATTGAAGTCAATGGACAAGAAAATAAAGACGCTGCTTGGTATTATCCTACTCCCAAAGAAAAGGCACAAAATATTAAAAATTATGTTGCTTTTTGGAAGGGAATAAAAGTTGAAAAATCATCTTAGTTTTTTTCATAATATCCCGTCGTTAACGACGGGTTTTAAATTAGATATTCATTGCTGTCCAAATTGTCCAGCTATCCATTAACAATAAAAAGAAAGTACAAACCAATAAAATTAAATACATCCAAGGTTGAGAAAGAGGACGAATATCAGTTGTATCAATCCCTGTTTTTTCAGTGACAATATTGACTAAATAGGAAAATCCAGCAATACGCATAGGAAGTAAATAAGCTTGCTGAGAATTTTCGCTAATAAAATAATAAACTAAACCTCCTTGTCCCGTAGTCCGTAATTTTAAATCCTTAATCTCTGACCAATTTAATGACCATCCTTTGCGGAAAAAAGAAGGAAACCAAACAGGATAAACCACTTTAATTTGATTTTCATTAACAAGAACCCGTTCACTCAACGCCCCTACTAAAACCAATAAACCCAAAAATATCCCTATCCATAACATAGTAGAAGGAATAGGTGCATTTGTTACCTCCGCTAAAAACGGTAAAGGAACTGTCAAAGCAATATATAAACTAATTAATGTGATGCGAATTAAGGGAGAAATACGAAAACTAGAACGATCTAAACTCATGATGGTTCAATTTGTAACAAGAATCAGCAGTTTTACAACAATTTATTATATTTTATCCTGATGCCGCAAGAGAAGAAAGCAGCCAATTATGATTTACAGACTGCTTAAATAAGCAAAATTAAGACATTTGCCCATCAATCAGTGCAAAAAACTTTAGGAGTTCATCAATTGATGAACTCCTATTTTGGTCTTATTTTAAATTAAGAAATTTATCCAAAGCTGCAACCATTTGTGGTGGCCAACGACGGATATTTTTCACCCAGTTGAGATCCTGATAACGGTTATCCATACCAACAGCAGCCACCCAATGGCTTTCTGCTTCCCCTTGTTGGCCCATATTCCATAAAACTGCTGTTAAAGCTGCCCTCACATCGGGAAACATCGGATATTTACGGACTAAATTACGCATTTCTGTGACAGCTTCCCCTGTTTTTCCAATTTGATAATAAACGAGGGCTGCATTAGCCCTGGCAAATGCAAAATTGGGGGCTATTTCTGATGCTTTGCGATAATCGGTTAAGGCTTTTTCCCAGTCACCTTCGCCACTTTCAGCATTACCCCGATTATTATAAGCCATTGCATCCTCAGGGTTGAGTTCTAAGACACGATTATAATCAGCGATCGCTGCTTCATATTTTCCTTGAGCTTCCAGGGCAGTTCCTCGGTTGAGATAGGGATCGGGGGCATCTGGCGCGAGTTCAATGGCTTGGTTAAAGTCAGCAATGGCTGCTTCTAGCTTATTTTGACTGACACGGGCATTGCCTCGGTTACTCCAAGCTGCCGGGTTGGCGGGAAATGTCTCAACTAACTGAGTCCAATAGGTTTCTGCTTTGGCAAAATCTCCATTTTCTGTGGCTACTATAGCTTTGTTGGCAATGGATTGACCTTCTTCTAATTGTTCTTCTGTCAGAGGAGGATTATCTTGAGTTTGCGCTAATCCCGCAGTTGTTACTCCTGTCCAGGTTAATAAAATAATCAGTAAACTTAAAATCCAACGAGTCATTCTGGTCTTGAGTCCTAGTATCTTTTACTTGATTATAACTACTCTTACTATCCACAAATCTCTGAGGGTTGCCATCCCAAACTTAAAATCAAATCATCACTATCTCTATCCCTCTCTCTATCATCATAAAACCCTGATTGTTGATGTTCCCCAGTGTTAGTAAGAGACTGTCTTTGGCCAATTTTTATTGTGATCTCAATCATAGTCAAGATTTAATCATACTCATAACTATTATGATTTACTGGTAATAGAAAGAATGTGCTGTTTCCAAAGGTAGTCCCAAAGAACTTTTTTTCTCATGGAGAGTAGCGGACTTGAACCGCTGACATCCTGCTTGCAAAGCAGGCGCTCTACCAACTGAGCTAACCCCCCAAGTAAACTAACCGACGGTTTATTGTGTCGATATTTTACTCACTCTCCCTACTATACATATATTTATCTAAAATAGTCAAGGGGTGAAAGAAATTTTTTTTCCTGTACCCTATTGCTCTTAATATTGCATGGGCTTAATCATTAAGCCTTACTGATTATCAACTGCTAAACTACTGAACATGACTTATACTGTTGCTACGTTCTATAAGTTCTTTTCTTTTGCTGACTATGCTGAAAAACAGGGCTTATTGTTGGAATATTGCCAAAATTGTCACATCAAAGGAACCATCTTATTATCCCTCGAAGGAATTAACGGAACGATCGCCGGAACGGATGGTGGTATTGAGGCAGTGATCAACTATTTACGGCAGGACAAACGTTTAGCTGACTTAGAGATTAAATATTCTACTGCTTCTGATATTCCTTTTGAAAGGATAAAAATACGTTTAAAACGAGAAATTGTTACCCTTGGAATACCAGAAGTTAAACCTAGTGAAGAAGTTGGAACTTATGTTACTTCTGAACAATGGAATGACTTGATTAAGGATGAAGAAACTATGGTTATTGATACCAGAAATAGTTATGAAGTGGATATAGGAACGTTTGAAGGTGCTATTAATCCTACAACTCATTCTTTTCGAGAATTTCCTGATTATGTGCAGCAAAATTTAGACCCTAAAAAGCACAAAAAAATAGCTATGTTTTGTACTGGAGGAATACGCTGCGAGAAAGCAACATCTTTTTTATTGAAACAAGGATTTTCTGAAGTTTATCATCTTAAAGGTGGTATCCTAAAGTATTTAGAAGAAGTTCCAGAAAAAGAAAGTTTATGGCAAGGAGAATGTTTTGTTTTTGATGAAAGAGTCGCCGTTAAACATCAACTAGAGATAGGCAGTTATGAGATGTGTTTAGGTTGTGGCCATCCTATTTCAGAAACTGATAAAACATCGCATAAATATGAAGAAGGTGTTTCTTGTCCCCATTGCTATGATAGTTTAACTCCTGAAAAGATTGCTAGACAAAGGGAAAAACAAAGACAATTATTACAAAAGAAAAAAATACAGTAAATATGACTAAAAATATCTCTGGTTATACCTTACCAGTCTTTGCCTGTGCATCGGCGATCGCAGCTTTGTGGCATTTACAAAATAAAGAAGATGTTGATACAGTTTCCCTAGATTTAATCGAACCGGTTCAAACTGTAACTATTCCTATTCAACAAGTGGCAAAAATCAACCGAAATATTGCTTTAGCTATTACTTTAAGTGATCCAGGAGCTAATTTAGATTTAACTAGAAATACCCCGATATGGGCAATAGTTGAACTCAAAGAAAATAGTGAAAAAAATGAGAATAAACAAATTATTATCAAAGGAGGAGAAGGAATAGGTAAACAGATAAATAATAATAATAAATCTGCTATTTATTCCTACGCAAACCGATTATTAATAAGTAATTTAAAACAATATTTAAAACCAGGAGAAGTCATAATTGTCACAATTATTTTACCGGAAGGAAAAAAGTTAGCAAAACGAACATCAAACGAAGCATTTGGGGTGATTGAAGGACTCTCTTTGTTAGGAACTTCTGGTATATCTCAACCTTTGAGTTCCCCCGAACAATTAGAGAGTTATCAACAAGAATTAAGGGAAAAGGCAAAAAAATTTGATACCTTAGTATTTTGTATAGGAGAAAATGGTTTAAATTTAGCAAAAAAAATGGGGATAAATGACCAGCAATTAATCAAAACTGCTAACTGGTTAGGTGCATTATTAGTAACAGCAGCTATGGAAAAAATAGAATCTATTTTATTATTTGGCTATCATGGAAAATTGATAAAATTAGCAGGAGGAATTTTCCATACTCATCATCATTTGGCCGATGGAAGACTAGAAATATTAATCACTCATGGGGTAAAAGTAGGATTAGAAAATGAAATTTTACAACAAATATTAGATTGTGAAACCACAGAAGATGGATTACAATTTTTGAGAAAAGTAGATACAGAAACAAACAATAATTGGACAGAAAAAATTTATAAATCTTTAGCCCAAACTATTGACAAAAGAAGCAAAATATATATTCAAAAATATGTTGATTTTGACGTTAATATTGGCTCAATTCTGTTTGGACGCGATCGCCGTATTATTATGGCTAGTGAAACAGGTAAATTGTTGCAGAATAAATTAACCTTTTAATCAGGAAACCAGTCATCTGAAAGCGCATCTTCAAGAGAAATATGATTATTATCAGGAATAGAAAAAAGTTCTCCCATGATAGAAATGCGTACAGGATAGATTTCTTTCCAGATTGGTTCTAACTTATTCTTTAAAGCAGGATTTTTGCGAATAATTTTTTTAATTTGCGCTCTAAAATTTCTAATTTCAGCCTTCCAACCTCTAGTACAATATTCTTTTTCAGATTCCCAGTAAGATAATTTTAGAAGATGTTCTAAAAGACGTTCTAAATAGCTTTCCAAAGCGTTTTCACGACTCTTACCCAAATCTTCTATCTCCTCAATTAAATTGTCCCAGTCAACTTCTTCAAATTGTTTCAATTTGAGTAGTTTAACTTGTTCTTTTGTCCATGTATAATAATCCGATGAATAGCTAGTCATTAGCTTGACTCATTTTTGTCTGATTCAGTATTATTATTATACCAATTCCCTACAGTCTGACTAAAAATTTGCTTAGACGTTAACAGCAGTTAAACCCTACAATATAGACATCTGTAAGTGGTTGGACAAATTTAAAGTTATCTGTGAAAAAAGAGAACAGGGAACGGAAAACAGTTAACAGGTAAAGGTTATAGCCTTTTTAACATAAGTTAATACAGTGCTGTTTACTTATGTCCAACTACTTAGTCTAATTGGGAAGATTTCAGTACAGGTATCTATAGTTTCTATAAAATAATTAAAAAAAATAAAAGATTTTAAGCTAATAATTGGTTCAAGATAAGCATTTTTTAAGGGTTGATTCTGCTACACTTGGTAAACTAGAAGAAGCCAATGAGTCATGAGCAAGATAACTGTTCACTGGTAACTGCTAACTGTTCACTGATAAACATCCTTAAGCATCAAAGATGATTTCTGATACCCTTTTATCTGTCTCCCCACAACAACAGTTTAATGCTGCAACTATTCGTCCCATTGCAGCCTCAGAAATTCATGGAATAGCATTCTATAATAATAAATTATATGCCTTAGATAATCGCAATGGTTATCTTTTAGAAGTTGACCCCATAACTCATAATACAAAAATTCTGAATACCAATAACTGGGAAGATTTTATCGGAGTTACTGGACTAGCGATCGCCGATAATCAACTGTGGTTTACATCCCGTTATAGTGTTTATTATTGTAACTTAGACGATCCCGATTTCAAATGTGAACTATTCATCCGACTTGCTGATCGTGTGGACGGGGTAGCTATCTGGGAATCAAGCGTTTATATTTCCTCACAAAAAGCAGGAACAATCTCTGTTTTTGATAGAGAAAATGCCCAAGAAATAACCCATTTGTACGCTCCAGGAATTGGCATTGAAAATATTACAATTAAAGGAGAAGAATTATGGGTTAGCGATACCCTAGAACAAAGTGTTTATTGTTTAGATCGGGCTACAGGAACACAGAAATTTAGTTTATTAACCCCTTTTGAATGTCCCACAGGATTAACCTTTTATCACGATCCAGACACAGATCAAGACATTTTATATGTCTCTTATGTGAATCATGAACCCTACATCCGAGATAATCCTAACGCCGATCCTAACCATGAATTACTGTATCGCATAGAAACCTTTATCCATCCTTTATATTTTCGCTACTATCCTAAAGATCATTATGCCCTCTCTAATGGTTATCTAGTGGAAATGACTTATGTAGAAGAGTTGGCCCCCCTTGATCCCATCGAATTAAACAACTTAGAATGGCGCATGGCCTTACCGGCCGAAACCCATAGACAAAAAGTCCGTAAAGTAGAACCTATCGGCCTACCCTTTACCGAAATAACCGAAAATGGTCAGCGCGTGGCCGTGTTTAAATTTGATACCCTAACTGAACATACCCGTTGCATTTTCGGCTGGAAAGCTTTAATCGAAGTATGGGGAATCAAATATAATTTAACCCCTCCTGACTGTGAAAATCTCGCCGAGATGCCCCCAGATTATGGCGATCGCTATTTAGTGGATAATGATAATTTAGCGATGGATACAGATATTATTAAACGGGCCGCCGTTGAAGCAGTGGGACGAGAAACCAATCTATTGAGAAAAATTTATAGTATTCGTAACTATGTTTACGATCGCCTTTCCTATGGTATTAAACCTCATATTGATACCCCCGATATTGCCCTAAGACGAGGGGTAGGATCTTGTGGGGAGTATGTGGGGGTATTACTAGCATTATTTCGTTTAAATGGCATTGCTTGTCGTACCGTTGGCCGCTACAAATGTCCTGCCACTGCTTTAGTCAATAATATCCCCTTAAAGCCAGATTATAATCATGTTTGGTTGGAATTCTATATTCCTGGGATCGGTTGGTTGCCGATGGAATCAAACCCTGATGATATTTACGAAGGCGGCCCATATCCCACACGGTTTTTCATGGGGTTAGCTTGGTATCATGCAGAAATGAGTAAAGGGGTTCCCTTTGAACGGTTAATGATCGATGGGGTTGTTTTAAATAAGCAACAGGTATCTATCGGTAACTTAGCTATTAACCATGTACAGTTCACCATTTTAGAAGAGTGTTCCCCCTCCTGAATCGGAGCATAATTCATGATTGGCTGATATTTTGCCCGAAGATTATTTAAAAAAATCCTTAGAAAAATTTGCCGTTGCACTATTGCGGGATGATTTTTGATGAAAGTGCGATCTCCTTTTCAACTATTGCGCAACAGTAAGACTTCTTAAATAGAGCGATCGCCTAACTTTAGAAATTTTAGAGTCGGATAAATGCACTTATCCAACTCTAAAAACAAAAAAATCCTCTACATCTAGCATAAGTTTGGTATCAAGTTTTACTTATTCTTAGTTTTTGCCAATTTATTCCTAATTTTTTGGATTTCCATATCATTTGCTTTTTTTTCTTTTGGAATCCATTTGATGTCAGCCCAATTAAATTCTGCTTCTGTATAACTTGCTTTTTCCCAATTTTCTGCTAATTTTAATTCATTGATATTTGATATATTTATTTTAAATAGATTGGCTCCAGATAGATTGGCTCCAGATAGGTTGGCTCCAGATAGGTTGGCTCCAGATAGATTAGCTCCAGATAGATTGGCTCCAGATAGATTGGCTCCAGATAGGTTGGCTCCAGATAGGTCGGTTAATCTAAGGTCGGCTCCTTTGAGTTTAGCTTTAATAAGTTTGGCTTTAATAAGGTCAACTCCTTCGAGTTTCGCTCCAGATAGATCGGTTTCAATCAGGTACTGTCCAGAGAGATCGACTCCAGAGAGACTTGTTTCAGATAGATTGGCTGTAGATAGCTTGGCTCCAGATAGGTAGGAAAAATTGAGGTTGGCTCCAGATAGATTAGCTCTTTGAAGTTTTGCTCTTTGAAGGTTCGCTCCAACGAGGTCGGTTTCTTTGAGGTTGGCTCTATAGAGATCGGCTCCTTCGAGGTTGATTTCAGATAAATCTAAATTATTAAGTTTATCTTTTAAACTCATTACTAGCTCTTTTGTTTCCTTTATTATGTCTGCATCTATCTCATCTTTTATTAAAGAAAAAATTATGGTTGGAGGATTCCATATCTCAGGCTTTTTAGGAATTTCTGCATTTTGTGTTCTTATAACACTTCTAAAAGCTCCTTTTCTGGCCTCTGTAGTTAATTGTGTACCAATAATAGCTAATCTTGTTTCAAGACTATCTTTTCTATTTTCATACCGAGAACTGGAAATACTAAATGTTGCAAAATAAATTCCTAAAAACCATAAAAAAAAAGTAGAAGGTTCTTTTTTACTATAGGTTTTTATCTCTGGTTTGATTTTTGAATAAATAAATTTTAATGAACTAAAATCCCAAAAAAACCAAATTATAGGTTTCAATTCTTTTTTTTTAAAAAATTGATTAAAACGCCATCTAAAAACTTCAATAGGATGTAATTTTAAATATTTTCTTGCTTCTAATAAATTTTGGCAATGATTGTCTTTTAAGATTATAATTCCTTTATTAAGTTTATCTTCTTTAATTTGTTGAGCTTTAAGTTTAACCAAAGCTTCAGGAAGATTTGAACAATTATTTTTTTGTCTAAACATTGTAAATAGAATAAAGTCATTATCTTATTAGTTTAAAATATACAGGAATAAAAAGTAAATAGAAAATAATTAGATAGAGTAACCTTAACATTGAAAAATAGTTAAAGAAATCAAGTTTATCTTGAAAATCTCTGTTTTCAATAGCACTTCAAACCCTTATATAGTCAAGATTTTAGTCTGCTTGATTTTTGTAACTAATAGCCTTGGCGACTGCTATAAATAAACCATTGATAATCTGCTGAAAATTCCTTACAATAAAGTAAGGAGTAAAATAAAGGAAAAAAGTAATGGCAAGTGCCACAATCACCAGTAAAGGGCAAGTAACAATCCCGAAAGAAATTAGAGACTATTTAAAACTAGAAACGGGAACCAAGGTAGACTTTGTCATCACAGAAAGTGGAGAAGTGAAAGTTATCCCTCTCGTTGTCAATGCTCAAACTTTATCAGGAATTTTAAAGCGAACTGAAAAAAAAATCGTCACATTAGAGGAAATGGAGAAAGCCATCAGGAAGGGAGCAAGTGATTGGACTTGATACAAATGTCTTAATTCGTTACTTAACAAAAGATGATGAAGCTCAATGGCAGCAAGCACGACAAATAATCGAAAGTGGACAACGGTGCTTTATTGCTAATATTGTTTTATGCGAAATAGTGTGGGTGTTAAAAGGGGAAGCCTATCAATATACTAAGCAAGAT
The DNA here is from genome assembly GCF_030064895.1 of Crocosphaera sp. GTDB lineage: Bacteria > Cyanobacteriota > Cyanobacteriia > Cyanobacteriales > Microcystaceae > Crocosphaera. Next base: position 105,155 of record NZ_JASJEB010000010.1, read on the forward strand.
ATTCTCAAAACCTTAGAACTCATGCTTTCTTGTGAGAGTTTTGAGTTTGAAAATCGTTCAGCTTTTTATCAGGCTTTACAACGGACAAAACAAGGAAACGCCGATTTTTCGGACTATCTAATTGGTGCTATAGCTATTCAATCAGGCGCATCACATACCACCACCTTTGACCGTAAACTTAAAAATGAAAAAGGTTTTAATTGTTTATCCTAAAGATTATTGGATTAACTTTACTTTAAAAAAGAAAAAATATAGGTTTTCTCGGACTCACGAGGTACATCTAAATCCTGCCCCCTGCCCCCTGCCTCCTGCCTCAAAGCGATAACCTCTGTACCTCACAAGTATGGGAACTGCTATATTTAACATCCATTATATTGAAAAGCATTATCCCAAACATAGTCTAGAATCATTTTTGAGTCTTCTAGGGATAAAATATTTATATTTCCTTGCTGGTCATAAGATAATAAAGAAACTTCTTTTATTTCATCTTCGTTGTTATCTTCATGAACAATTTTTCCCCGAAGTTTCTCTAAATTATTCAGTGGTCCTTGTATATCAAAATCCATGTCAATACCTAATTTTTCTGTCATCCACTGTTCAATTTTTCTATCCAATTTTTCAGGATTTAATTTTTCTTTACTGGTTAAAATATGATAATAAACTAAAATAATCTCCTTACATTCTTCCTCTTCCGCAACATCTACCAATGCTTGAAAAACACTAGCATTATTAGCTAAATTCTTAAAAAATAAGGTGTCACTGACTTCTTTTTGAAACTTAATTTCCTTACTTTTATATTTAGTATATTGCTTAAAAGCAAATCCTCCTAATGTCATAGTTAAGGATAAAGTTGCTACTAAAATAGGCATCAGATCCCTAACTTTTTCCTTATCAACTTCGATAGATTGTACAACAGAATCGGCTTTAAGTAAGATAAGAATAGCGACAATAATCAGTAAAATGTTAGGAACTGCTCGCAATATTAAAGGAATAGCAGCGCCGATTGCAGGAACACCAAAAAATAATTTATCTTTCCATGTCATGCTAGTTTCAATATTAGGAAAAAGCAGATCAATATCGAGTTTTGGTATGTTTTTATAGAAATAAAGATACATTTTCCCCGGTATAAAATTAAGGTTTTTATATTGCTTATCTTTTTTCGCTTTTGCTTGAAAATATCCTGGCCCTTTAAATTTAATTAATAAAACAACTCTTTCTAAGATATCAATAATCCTTTCTTTTTTAAAAAACTTGAATTTTTTAACAGTAATATGTTCATCAATATCGCCACGATAATAACAGTAGAACTCGTCAAAATCATCAAAATCAACATCTGTTTGTAGATTAATTAAAGATTTTGCTTCCAATGATTGTTGTACAATTTCATCAGAAAGTTGAATATAATTTGCTCTTTCTAAAATATATTTAAACCCTTTAATTACCTTATCCTGCATCTCCTCATACTCTTCTAAACTGGGTTCTTGTAATGCTTTAACATCAGAATTAGGATTAAAAATAGTATAATTATCCTTGATAGTTTCCAAAGTAGAATGAAATCTAAAATGGAAAAAAGCAACTAAAATATCACAAAATTCTTGGAATAACTTGACATCTTTACCTTGAAGTTTCCCATCTTCAAGACAAAGATTAATGATATCTGTACGACGAAAAGGAATGAATGATTCTCGAATATTGGACATAAAATATTGAAACTAGAATGATTAATTGATAGATAATACATCTTGAGCAGAAAGTCCATCACCTTGATAACCAAAGTACCATAAACTAGCTGCCGCTTCAGCTAAAGTAACCCCTTTTTTGGGTTGAAATAGTGTGGTATAACCGAAAATACGCCTAACATTAGATTGTTCTCCATTTTGAAAATCTGCATATAATGCTCGTATAGCTTTTGTATCAATTTGTGTCGTATCTTGGAACCCCCAGGTTTCTTTTATATTATCAAGAGAAGCTTTTGGTAAACCTTTTCCCGTGTCTAAAGGAACTTTCCAAGTAAGCAAATCTTCTCGATTTAAAGGGGTGTCAGGACGAAATAAAGACGCACTACTATTTCCGGTTAAACGAGAAGGAATTATCCCTGCTTCAGCTAACCCTTGAATGATAGCAAAGTCAGGATCATTGGTGCTAACATCAGAGAAAGCCGGTTGAGAGGTATTAACCCCTAATCTCAGTTGTTTAGCTGAATTATTTTCATGAAATTTATTGTAAGTTTCTACTAACCATCTTGCGTAGGTTCGACGGTTAATAATAGTGTTACCATCAATGGTTTTATTTTCACTATTATTAAAGTTTATTGTTCCTAATTGACTAATATCTTTTACGTAGGATGTTAATGATTGAGGAATATTATTGATATTTTTACTATCATTATTTTTTGTTTGAGAAGATGTTACAGGTTCTTCGGTTGTGGATGAATTTGAAGCATTTAAGCTTTGATAATTAATCGTATAATCTGTATTACCATTATTAGCAGCAAGAAAGGATAGTTTAACTTCTAATCCTTCTTTCTCAGCTATCAATGTATTATCTTCATTATTAAAAGGTTGAGTGATTTCCCAAGTATTACTTTTAAATTGTTCTTGATAAAATTTATTTATTTGCTCAAGAGAATCAGAAGATGACCAACGAATTAAACCTTGTTTGTCACTTAAGTTATCAGAAATTTCTTGTAATTGTGAATTAGAATATTGAGGAATTATTTTAGGAAAATCTTGAGGTATTTCTAAAGCAGACGGGGTAATATTTTCCTGCTTATCAGTTAATTCTGGATTAGGAGAAAAACGATCTTCTAAGCCATCAATATTACTACAAGCAGTAATAAACGGGAACAGTAAACTAAGAATAAAATAACGATACATAGTTAATCAAAATGTAGAATATTAGGGACACTGGGAGTGTGGGGAGACGGGGGGACTGGGAGACTGGGAGACTGGGAGAATAGGGAGAAATTGTATTTGCTCAAATATTATCAATAAACTATAGGAAAGTAACTTTGGGATGCTTCCAATATTTTTGTTTTTATATACTTGAAAATAGAGGTTGAAAACCATTTTTTATGTAATATAACAGTTAACCTTGTTTATTATTTTGCGGTTCTAGGGCCGCTTTTGGATAAACAATTCTTTGATGATGAAATTGTTGCCAAACCTTCACAAATACCTCAGCAATAATCGGTAATTCCTCATATTTAATACCACTATCTTTTAACTGATGATCTCGCCAACGGGCCTTAAAAATCTTTTGAATCATAGCTAAAGCTGTTTCTGGAGTCGCCTCTTTTAAAGAACGTAAAGCAGCCTCACAACCATCTGCTAACATAACAATTCCGGTTTCTCTTGACTGAGGAATTGGACCTGCATAACGAAACTCTTCTTCAGCAATCATTTCTGTGCCATTTCGTTCCGCTTCTTGCTTAGCTTGATAATAAAAATAGGAAATTAATAAAGTACCTTGATGTTCAGGAATAAAATCACGAATAACTCTGGGAAG